>MEVN01000001.1 GCA_001772985.1 candidate division WWE3 bacterium RIFCSPLOWO2_12_FULL_36_10
GTTAAGTTAGATTCCTTGAGATTCTTCCAATATTTTATCGATTCGTCAATGCCTGCTTCTAAGCTATATTTAGGTTTCCAATTAAATAGTTTCTGAGCCTTATCGTTGATAATATCTAAGTACATTATTTCGCCGGGTCTATATTCTCTAGTTCCCCAGTTAATGTGACCTTTAAATTTCATTTTTTTTGAAATAATTTCAACAACGTCTTTTATACTTGTTCCGTTGGAGGGTCCAGAATTAAATACCTGACCTAAAGCCTCTTTATTAACAGTAGTCATAAGTATTTTATATAAGTCAAGCGTGTCTTCGATATATATAAATGATCGCACAGCATCGCCTGTTCCAAGATCTATAGAGTTTGATCTGTTGGTTAGAATTTTATTAATTACAGCTTCAATGATGAAATATTTGTCAAACTTCCTACCAAAGCAGTTAGATAGTCTTAGAGCTATAGAAGGAAATCTATACATTCTATACATATTGATTAAATGTTGCTCAGCTGCGAGTTTAGATACAGCATAAGGAGAGTTTGGCGAAGGCATTCTTTTTTCATCAAAAGGACCTTTACTACTATCTTGAATACCGTACACCTCCATTGTGGAAGCGTACACAAATTTTTTAAGAGATGGCAATATTTTTTGTGCAGCTTGGGCTAAATAAACAGTTCCAAGAAAGTTATTTTGATAATATTCATCCCATCTTTCAAAGGACAATGAAACGGGTGTAAGTGCTGCAAGGTGAATAATATATTCAGGCGAAACTTCGGATAATATAGAACACAGGTACGGGTAATCCTTAATATTGCCCTCGTATGTTCTTACACCAAGATTTCTGAGTACTTTGAGAGGTTCGGATCCTCTTGGAGAATGTCGAAACATTCCGTAAACACTATACCCATCTTCTCTAAGCTTTTTAGCTAGTTCGAATCCAATAAACCCAGTTATACCGGTTACAAAAACTTTACTTTTGTTAAATTCTTTATTATCACTTGTCATAAACGTACATTAGTTGGGATTATACTGCAAAAGCGAAAAAACACAAACAATTTAAGACAAAACAAATGAAGGACTCCGGTCTAAAGCCCGGAGTCCTTCATTTATGTCAGTACCGGTAATGATTGGAAGTTTGTTCGCCGGACATAACAGGTTCTTTACAAGAAACGTTGAGGGATTAATAAAGGTCATTTTAGTAATCGGCCTTGGACTAATAATCTCCGCTTTCGCGAAGAATTTAATATGGTTTTTTGTTGGACTTATATTTGTAGAATTTGCTTACGGAGCTATTAACATCATTACTTACGGATATCTTTTTAACGAAGTACATCCGAAACATCGATCTACAGTTAATTCTATGATAAGTTCAGCAAAAACAATTGGTGGGGCAATTTCTTTGTTAGTTATGGGCGAAATAGCCGATTTGTTTTCACCACAAATATCAATTGCTGTTGGTGGAACTTTGATTTTGTTAATTTTGTTATTTTACGTAAAGTCAAAGAAGTAGGTAGTTAGAAAGAGATGGTAAACCCAATACCATCTCTTTTTTTGTAATTTCTAGGTAATTCTTTATAACTTATCCATAAAAAACTTTACTGTCCTTTCCATCGCTGTCTCAAAATAAGGAGAATTTATATTGTGCCCGCCTCCCGAGTATTCATAAAACTCATAATTCTTATCGTTATCTTTTAATACCCTCACTAAATCTCTTGAATAACCAATATTTACAACCGGATCATCAGTTGCTTGATGAATTTGCAATGGGCTAGTTAAATATTTAATATTTTTTGTTAACGATATTGATGACCAAAAGGAATTATTAAAATCAATTGTTTGAGAATCGTTTCTAATTTTTTGAATTTCCGAGGATGTTTCTCTGTCTTTTTGAGCTGTCCCCTCTTTTGTTTCAAATGGTTTATGCGCGTAGTTTGAGTCATTAATTTTATAGGTTACAAAATCTTTATAGCTATACACAGCGCCCGACCAAATAACTCCTGCCTTAATATCTTTTGAAACTAACATCGCTCGCAATACAACGTTTCCGGCCATACTATGACCCCACATCCCTATTCTATTTGGATTTACTTGATCAAATTTTTGCAAGGCTTTTAAAGCATTAATTGCGTCAATTGTATAAGCTGATGAAAAATACGATCCTGAAGCATCTCCCTCAGAATTTCCGTTTCCTCTATAGTCTATTTTAAAAACTACAAATCCATTTCTGGCTAGATAATCTACATATGAAACATAACTTTGTGTCGTTACGTATTGAGATGGAGGAATGTATCCATGGTTAAATACAATCGCAGGAAAACCTCCTTTTGGTATTTCGGTTAACGGCAATGTTAATAAACCGTAAACTTTATTTCCTTCGCTTAAGTAACTGGCGATATATCGTTTATAATTACTTCCGTTAGAAAGCTCTTCTTCAATTTTTACCGAATCTGACTGTATGTTAAGTGATCTAAGATAATCGATACTAATTGGAGAAATGTATGCAACTATCTTATTCTCTTCTCGTATTGAGGGTGTTTTAATTGACTTACCTAACTTTAAATAAATTGTAAACACTATTGCAAGTGCTATTAAAAATACAATTAATTTCAAAAGTTTTTTCATGATCAGGTGTTCCAGTGAATTCCGATTTTAGTCAGCAAATACTTGAAAAGGACGAAGGGATGTTTGATTCCCTTAATCCAAATTGAAAGTGGTAATTTGTTCAGATTTTTTACTATGACGGATTTACTTTTTAATAGAGCGTCATTTATGAAAATTGTATCGTATGGATATGTCAGTTCAGGTAAACAATTCACTTCAAAGAATTCTATCGCTCCACTTTCATTAGATAGGGTTTTAATTCCGCTTTCTATCGTACACTCGTACGAACAATCTTTATCTCTACCATTTGGATAAGTATACTGACCAACCTGCCTAATTAATTTCACATTATAACCAGTTTCCTCAAAAATCTCTCTTATTACAGCGTGAAACGGGGTTTCATTTTTTTCCAAAGCACCTCCCGGTAAAACCCAGATGGGAATATCTCTTCTCTTCACTAAAAGAACTTCTTTATAGTTATTGTTAAAAATAATACCGAATGCCCCATCCATCAAACTATTATAAACGAATATTAATAAAAAAGTGCTCATGTAACGACAAGGGCCGAATGCCTGAGCACATAGTGACTAAGGAGTTTGTGGCAAATAAATATTAGACAATATATCAAACTTATAGTATAATATGCTGTTCGTTGAAAACAAAATATCATCAATCAATAAGGAGGTCAGTATGGCAAGAACTCTTGGAGCTTGGGATTGTGAGTATTGTGATACGAAACGTATTTGGGGAAATATTTTTGACTGTCCCGGGTGTGGAAAGCCACGTTCACGTGGTGTACGCTTTTATATAGTCGATAATGCTCCTCCTGTCACATCTGAAATAGCCAAAGTACTTGGCTCAGGAGGACCAAATTGGTACTGCGGGCATTGTGAATCCGGCAACAAAGATGATGTTACTAAATGCTGGAATTGTGGTGCTGAAAAAGGATCGTCCCCATCTCATGAAGTCAAGAGTTACTCTCAGGGCGCGGAGCCCCGCAGTACAAAGGAAGCTGAACTTGCTGATCCGGATGGGAAATCTTGGGTCGATCCTGAACCGCTAAATTTGGAAGTATCTGTTGAGAAACCTCGCCAAGTTCAATATCCGTATGCACCCAACTTTGGCGAAGAACCAGCCGAACCTTCCGTATTTGGAAAGATGTTAAATACATTTTCTGAATCTTATAACGCACGGTTTTACGCGGTTGGCGGAGCAATCTTGTTAGGCTTGGTTTTGTTATTTGTATTTGTATACCAATTTTTCTTTAAAACCCATGTTGAGACAGCGCAAGTAACAGGCTATCGTTGGTCTCAAAACGTTATTGTTCAGGAATATCAAGTTGTTCATGATTCAAATTGGACCTCTCACCCAAGCGACGCTTACAATGTGTCGTCTGATTATATAAATACTGGTCGAGAGCAAAAGATTCATGACGGCTGGGTTGATGTTCCTTATCAAGATACATGTTACGAAACCGTTTCCTATGAAAGCAACTGCACCAGATCAGTTTATGTATCAAAAACCTGTACAGGTTACAGGGATAATGGAGATGGTTCGTATGATTCTTATGACTACGAATGTGGTAGTTCTGAATCCGAATCCTATTCCTGTACACTAACGAGAGAAGATCCATATTCGTGTACAAAAACTCGTCAGGATGAAGTTTATCATTACGAAGATATTTACGATTGGTACTATGAGTATGACATCAACAGATGGGTAGCAGTTGCAAATTACCCAACTTCGGGTGAAAATCACGATCCATATTACTTTGGCGATTTCGTGCTTAAAAGTCCCTTTAACGGTAACGGAACTCCTGAGCTTGGGCAGCAGCAACAATCTCAAAACCCAGGCACTTATTCAGTGGATTTCTTTTGCCCGGATAATATCAAAATTGGAAGCAATGGTCATTTTAAGCGTGATTACCCTCTTGAAGTCTGGAAGTTGTTTGAGATGGGTAAAGGGTATCATATTGAAGTAAATTTTCTCAATGTAATCATTACGTACCCAAACCCAATTACTGAGAAGTAGATTAGATAGCAAACCGCCTAAGGAAAGTGAGAAAATCAGAAATGATTATCTTGCAATCCCTAGGCGGTTTTTTTATTAGAAACAGTAAATCTCTCGTAAGAAATGTTCTCATTTAAAACACTGTTTTTTTGAAGTATTCCAATCATATCCCCAATCATTAAAGGATGCCCGCATAAAAAATATTGTTTATTTGAAAAATCTTTAATATCAAAGAGTTCTGTAACCCTACCTTTTTTCATGCCCCACTTAGGAGTTGGTTGTGAAACACATATTTTATACTCAAAATTTAGTTCCTTCTTAAAATAATCCAATTTATCAACAAAAAAAAGCTCGTCTTCTGATCTTATTCCAAAATAAACTGTAATATTCCCTTTATATTTAAGGTTTATTAGTTTGTGCCACATTGGAATAAAAGGTGTTATACCGGTACCGGTCGCGAAAAAAACAAGAGTGTCAAATAGAATATTAGGCAACGAAAATTTACCTGAAGGTCCTATAAATTTTACTTCATCTCCTATTTGCAAATTCCTTAAAAATACTGAACCTGCACCATCATGATCTATACTTACCACGATCGACACAAGATTTGTAAGTAGCGAATTTGAGCATATTGAGTACGCTCTAAATGTATTTTCAGAAACATTTAGATTTATAAATTGGCCTGGTTTAGAATTTATTTCAGGCGGATCTATAATGTCAAAGTCAACCAATAAATCACGTCGGTTTAACATTTGTTTATTTTTTACTTTAGCTTTGTATAACTTCGGAAGTTCCATAACAACTTTAGTGCGTCAAACTAGATTCTAACACCCATCAGCCAAAGTATATATGATCAAATATTATAGAATTTTTATGATTCTAGCATGAATTCCATGCGATATATAGTGTTTATTGGCCGACTTCAAACTGGTTTAGCATTAGTTATATTGAGTTTTGTTCCAAGGAAAGAAAAAGTTTTCACCTTAAAACGTAAGTAGGAAAATATCGTTTGTAAATGAAAATTACATGAGCGATTAGTTTAATTTACTATATAATGTAATCATGAGAATAATATATTCAGGTGGTTATGACAAAGCGGATAAGGAAAGTGTCAGAAATGGCGTATTCTATAGGTATAGTAGTGTTGTGTTACAGCAAATAGCTGAAGGTAGAAAAGCTGTAAGTATAAACTTTGCAAAACCTGACAGATATTTTAATTCAACTCTAGATGAAGCTTTCGAAGGAAAGATTCTTAAAATAGATAATATAAACAAATCAAAGATTGTATGGAAAGATTACGATATTATATTTTTCCCGGGAGGGAGCCAAGAGTGGTTAAAAAACAAATTAATAGAAACCGGCTTCTCATTTGAGAAATTAAAAAAAGATGTTGTAATAATTGGGGATAGCGCCGGAGCTTATGTAATGTCTGCATATTTTCCATCATACGACGATATAGACAATCTAGACAAGGAAAATATTTTGAACTACGCAGATAAAGGACTTTATCCAGAGTCAAATATATTTACTATTGCACATATAAATAATCCAAAATATGTACCGGCGGGAGTATTAAAATTGGCAAAAAAACTTGCAACTAAATTAGAAGTAAGATTATTGGCGTTAAAGGAAAATGAAGAAAAAATGCTTTTAGCAAATGGAAGTTTAGTAGATTTTGAAATCGACAAGGTTTTTTAATGCATCTTATTTCGTCTTCTTAAGGTTGAATCTAAAACCTTTTTTCTAAGACGTAAGTTTTGGGGAGTAATTTCTAGTAATTCATCTTCTTCTATAAATCCAAGTTGTTGTTCCAAACTCATGATTAAAGGTGGGGTCAGAAAAATTCCATATTCACCAACCGACCTTACATTGCTCAATTTCTTTTCTTTACAAACATTTACTTCCAAATCCTCTTCTCTGCCGTTTAATCCTACAATCATACCCTCATAAACTAAGTCTTGAGGTCCTATAAAAAGTGGTCCTTTCTCCTGTGCTGATTCAAGCCCATACGATAAAGCTTTACCTCTATGAGATGCCACTAACACACCTTTTCTTAACTGTTGAATCTTTTCTCCCATTACATCATTTCTTATAAACATTGTGCTTATTATGGATGTGCCTTTTGTTATTGTTAGTAAAGTTCCCCTTAAACCAAGAAGTCCCCTTGTAGTTATTTCAAAAATTAACCTTGAAGATTTGCGTGTTAATTCTTCCTGATTTATTAAAACGCCTCTTCTTTTGCCAATTTCGCTTTTTACAGAACCTTCGTATTCCATATCAACATCTACCGTAAGTTCTTCTAACGGCTCCATCTCAACACCGTTTAGTATTTTGGTGATTACTATTGGCTTGCTTACCTCAATCTCAAATCCTTCTCTTCGCAATGTCTCTAAAAATACTGATAAGTGAAGTTCTCCTCTACCTGATAATACATATTTACCTTTTTCGTCTATTTTAAACTTCATTGCAACATTAACCTGTAATTCTCTTTCGATTCTTTCGAGTATCTGCCTGCTTGAGAAAAACTTTCCTTCCATTCCCATATAAGGTGATGTATTTGGGCCAATTGTTAAACTTAGAGTTGGTTCCTCAATTTTTATTCCCGGTAGCGGTTCGGGATTAGTTGGTTCTGTTACTGTATCGCCAATTTCAGCATTTTTTAAACCAGTAATAGCTATAATGTCGCCCGGTTTACTAATAGTTGTTTCCACCCTACCTAAGCCCTGATTTACAAAAATTTTATCTATAATTGCGGTCTTATTTGTACCATCTACTTTAATTACACAAACTTTTTCTCCAGACTTAATACTTCCTCTTCTAACTCTCCCAATGGCATATTTTCCTTTATAACTATCCCAATCAAGTGCAGTTACCAACATTTGAAAGGTTGTTCCTGCATTAATCCTAGGCTCCGGAATTGTATTGATTATAGTTTCAAATATTATAGAAAAGTCTGAAGATTCGTTAAAATCATTCGGCATTGTATTCCAGGCCTTACCGGCTTTTCCTGTTGCGTAAAGGATTGGAAATTCCAACTGTGATTCAAGGGTGGCCAGTTCTAGAAATAAGTCATAAATTTTGGATAATGTTAATTCAACACGAGAATTTGGTTTATCTATTTTATTTATAATGACTACTATTTTTAAGCCTAGTTCTAGTGCCTTTTTCAATACAAATTTAGTTTGAGGCATTGGCCCTTCCTGTGCATCAACAACAAGCAGTGCGCCATCTGCCATATTTAGTGTTCTTTCAACCTCACCGCCAAAATCTGCGTGTCCTGGTGTATCAATAATATTAATTTTAGTTCCCTTGTAATCTATTGCTATATTCTTAGCTAAAATAGTAATTCCACGTTCTCGTTCCTGATCATTTGAATCCATAATAAGATCCTGAGTCATGAAGGCTTCGTTTTCTCTAAAAGTTTTTGATTGCTTTAATAAACCGTCTACAATAGTGGTTTTTCCATGGTCAACATGAGCAATAATGGCAATATTTCGTATTTTCATATGTTTTGTTTGTGTGTTTAATTCGCACGAACTATCATTATACAGGTTTTAAATCTATAGTAATATAATCAATATATGTATGTAATAGGACCTTTAGAAGATCAAACGGTAGGTTTAGTTTGGAGTCAAATATCTGATAAGCTATTTGGATCAAGTTTAATCAATGGAATACCGGTATACACGAGGCTGTTTCACGAGTTAATTTCACCTTGGTCTTCAAGCCAGCCTGTTTTTTCATTTTTAGTATCAATTTTGTTTACTATTTTAGGAAAAAATGGTTATAACATACTTTTACTTGTAGCTTTGACTTTGAATCTATTATTTTCATATCTTTACTTCAAAAAATTTAGGTTTGGATTTTTTTATAGCATTTTCTATTCATTTTCTTCTTATACATGGATTCATCTAACGCACTTGGCCTTAATGCAAATATGGCTCTTCCCTTTATTTCTGATTTTACTTGAAAAATTTAAAACTAATACGCTTACGATAATTAAAATGGCTTTGTTCATAACTTTAGCGCTTTTAATTTCAAATTACTTAGGTTTCTTTATTCTCATGGTATTTTTCTTTGATTGTATTTCAGAAAAATTAACCACCGTTTATGTAAAAAAATATATTCAAGTTATTCTGCTTAGTGCTTTATTCACTATTTTCGCCATTCTCCCATTTATTAAACTAAATTATTTTAGTACGTATAACGATCGAGTAATAAAGCAAAGATCATCCAACCAAATGGAAGATTTTTTGATATTTAGTTCAAAACCATGGCATTTTTTTCTACCATCTACTAAAAATCCTATTTATGGAAATAGCGTTCATTCACTCCGTTTATATTTAGAAAATGTGAGATTTATTCTAATTTTCGATCAATATTTTGACCGTGAACATAATGCTAGTTTTTTTGGGTTTTCTTTTTTATTAACATTGGCTTTTTTAATATCTAGCTTGATTTACAAACATAAATCAACAAAAATAGTCAGTAAGTATCTAATAGTTTCTGCTTTAATTCTCCTTTTTATGATGCCTCCCTATATTCTAATTAGAGGTATTAAGTTTTACACACCAGGGTATGTAATGTACACAATTTTCCCGATGTTCCGCTCATTATCAAGATTATCAATAGTACTATTATTATATTTATTAACTATTTTTGGAACAATTCTTGATTATAACTACGTTCTATTTAGTGATAGGATAAGAAAGTTAACTAAACTATTTATACCAATTATTTTTATTTTTACACTATTTGAGGTTTTTGTGCCTCAAAGCGTAAGGAAAATGGATATTCCACCGAACATTTATACTTATATTGGTAATAATACGCAAAGAATAGAAAAAATTGCTGTTTATCCCTACAATAAAACAAATGAAGCGGTTTTCTGGATTCCGGTATACAAAAGAGAATTGGTAAATCCACGCGGTTATGAATTCTCTAATTATAGCTCTGAAACTTTTACTAAAAGTATTCCTACAGAAAAAGGTTTAAAAACCCTTAACGAAATGGGCATTAATTATTTAGTTATATTTAAAACTGAGAATGAAGAATCACTAAAGTTTCTATTTAATTCACAAAAATTATCACTTGTAAAAGATTTTGGTGACAGCAGATTATATCTAGTAAGATGAATATGGCTTCAATCTGATACAATACTGTTTAGCCAAATAATACAGGTCTGCGAGGAGGAGAGATGGTAAAAAATCCTGTTGTAAAGAAGATTGTTTTTAGGCGACCTTTACGCGTAATAAGGCCAAGGAAGCACGAATTAATTGGTCACTTGTCATACGTACCTACTCTGATGTTCCTTGAAGGTTCGTGGGTTCGATCGCAAGTTTATTTGAGAGTCACGACAAACAACAGAAAGATTTATCTATGTCCATTGTGCGTATCTAGCAATTTGGCATACGAATTGGTTACTAGTAAGGATATTGGTATAATTAAATTTCGTGGGGAAAAAATAAGACTCAAGGTTCGCTTAACTACTCATCAATGTCCTAACTGCAAATTTAGATATATTATTTATAAGAGGAAAGATGAGGAGTCTCCAGTGGATGACTTAGACATTCCTTTTGTTCATGTTTAAAACCCAGCGCGGAGAATCAAAACCACCTCCGCGCATTTTTTATTTAGTTTCACTCATTATCTATCGTGATCTAAAAATTTAACGTATAAAAGCTTAACGGTTTCAGTAGTTGCAAAATATATCCCCGTAATTATAAGTACAATGTAAAGTTGTGTAAAAGTTGGTTTAATAAAACCAAATATATTTCTACCAATAGCTGTAAAAGGAATTGTAATAGTGAAAAAAGCAGCGATAAAAGTTAAAGCAAAAATCGTCTTTGACGGAGCCTTTGACGCCTTAAAAAACGGCTTCATAGTTCTTATTGAAAATATAAGTAACAGCTCAGTCAAGATACTTCCCATAAACCAATTAGTTTGTAAAATTTTAGGCCCAAGTCTATAAAAAGCTCCAAACATAATGAAATCAAAAAGGGTACTTGTAATGCCTAAAATAGTTGCAATTAGAGTTATACTTTTTACGTTATAAGTTCTTGGACTTCTTAATTCTTCATCCTCAACAGAATCAGTAGCAACAGAAATCATCGGGAAGTCTGAAAGTAAATTTACAAGTAGTATTTGGATAGGTAACATTGGAAGGAAATCAAGCAATAACGAAGCAAAAGCCATAGCGTAAAAGTTTCCGAAGTTTGAAGCTAATGTTGACTTTATGTATTTAACTGTATTAATAAACGTCTTTCTACCCTCCTCTATTCCATCAACAATTACCTGAAGGTTCTGCTTTAACAGAATAATATCTGATACCTCAATTGCAATATCAGCAGCGCCTTCAACAGCAATTGCTACATTCGCAATTTTTAGAGCGGGCGCATCATTTATACCATCGCCCAAAAATCCAACTTCAAATTTATTCTTTAATAACTGAATTATTTTATACTTTTGAATGGGAGATACACGCGCGAAAACATCATATTTTTCAACTGCTTTAACCTGTTCGATAGCAGAAAGTAATTCAAAATCTTCTCCAGTTATTACATCCGATTTTCTAGTTATAATTCCAACCTCCTTAGCAACAGTTCCGGAAACTTCCGAGCTATCGCCGGTTAAAATTTTTATTTTTACTCCAAGCTTTTCTGCCTTATGCACAGCTTCGTACGCACTAGCTTTTATTGGGTCGTTAAATGATATCAAACCTACAAATTCTAGATTATTACACTCGTCTGCCTCAGTGTATTTTATAGAATTAAGTTTTTTACAAGCAACTGCGATAACACGCTTTCCTGCCGAACCTTCTTTTAAAATCCAACCAATTAAATCCTTAACCTTTGTTTGATCAAGATTCCTAACCTCTCCCAAAACAGATTCTTGCGCTCCCCTAACTATAAGTATGTTTCTACTATTTATACTAGCTAATACACTGTTTCTTTTTCTATCCGGTGAAAAAGGTAATTCAGAGACAATTTTAACTCCATCCAATTTTCCCTTTACTTCTTCGCTAATATTATGTAATACAGCCTTGTCAAATGAATCTACACCCTTGCTACCGTTTAACGTATTAGAAGCAATTGCGGCATAAAATAAAGTTAAATTAACATTGTCTGAATTTACCTGCGACACTGTCATTTCATTTTGAGTTAAAGTTCCGGTTTTATCACAACACAAAACCTGAATACTTCCAAGATCCTCTATGGCAGACAAACGCTTAACAATTACGCTTTTCTTAGAAAGCTTATGTGCGCCTCGGGTTAGAGAGAAAGTTGTTACAACAGGTAAAGCTTCCGGAATAACACCAACGGCCAGAGCGATAGAAAATATTGCTAGCTCCGGAATCGAAATTTGACCATGTTTAAACACCGCATGAACAATAAAAACCAAGAGAAGCGTTACTACAGTTAGAGTTAATGTAAACTTACTAAATTTATTTATCTGTTTTTCAAAACTACTCTCGCTATCGGAATCTATTGCTAATTTGGCAATTTTCCCAATTTCGGATTCTTTGCCAATACTAATAACAATTCCAACACCCTCTCCTTGTGTAACACTAGTTCCGGAGAAAGCTATATTTTGAGCTTTATACAACTGTTCAGTTTGAATTTTTAACTTTTCTATAGTTTTCTTAACAGGAAGAGTTTCTCCGGTTAATGAAGACTCATCGATGCTAAGTTCATTTTCAGTAAGTATTCTTAAATCTGCTGGTACAAGATTACCTGTCTCAATAAAAACAATATCTCCTGGGACGAGATCGGAAGTTTCAATTGTGATTTTTTTACCATCTCGTAAGACTTGAGATTTTCTAACTAAAAATTTCTTTAAAAGTTTAAGTGTTTTTTCGGATTTATACTCCTGTGTAAAACCAAGAACCGTGTTAACTGTAATAAAAAGCATAATCATGAATGCGTCAAGTCTTTCGCCTAAAACAAGCGCTATTATTGCAGCTATAACAAGAAGATATACAAAGGCTGATTTAAACTGTCTAAATAAGATATTCCACCATCTAACTTCGTCAAATTTTAAGACGTTTTTGCCATATTTAATAGATAAAACTTTTATATCAGAGGTTTTTAAACCACTATCTAAAAAGGTATTAAATTCACCCAAGACTTCGTTGGCAGTAAGGGCAGTGTACTTAGAAAAACTCATCTATATAATGATACACAATGTGTTACCAACATACTATCAATATTTAATTGGTGGGCTCACATGGATTCGAACCATGGACCTTTCGGATGTAAACCGAACGCTCTAACCAACTGAGCTATGAGCCCCAATTAACGCATTGTAGCAGATTATTTTATAATTCGAGCGTAAAAATACCAACGTTAGCTGGTAGATATAAGCTAGTATAGAGGCTCGCGTAGCGAGAATTACAGCAAACCACCTGCGTAAGCTGGTGGTTGTTGATATCTTATTGAACTATTAATAATCCGTTTCTTAAGGTAAAACCCTGGTCCCAAACTTTTAAATATAGACCGAAAAAAAGGTAAAAGGCTATTAAAAAAGCATAAAAATATACTTTCTTACCCTTAAATCGCTCATATAAAAATAGGATATAGACAGGTAGTACCCAAAGTACATAAGTTCTGGTAAAAACAGGCGTGAAAAGAAAAAATAAATTAAAACAAATTAAAGGTAAATTGTAAGTACTAATAATCCTCTTTTTCAAATGCAAAACGGCTGTATATACCCAACCCGAAAACGTTGCCAGATAAATTAAGATACTAGTTGTAAGAGGACTATAAATTTTAAGATTGAACAAATAAGATATATAAGCAATAAACGGCCTTCCTTGTATTTCTCTTTGGGAATGAACCAAAAAAGATCCTTTAAAAAACAATAAAAACTCTCTTTTACTAAATAAAAATGGAGAGCTGATAGCTAACGCAATTATAAAACCGGAAAGTATAAATTTAATTTTATTTCTTGACTTAATTATAAAAAAAGGTAAAAGAATTAGCGGAAAAGCCTTAAATGAAACTGACAACGTATAATAAATTCCGGATTTTACATCAGATTTTCCAATTTGATCAAGCGCCAATAACATAAATAAAATTCCAATCGGATCTGAATAAGTATACGAATTTCTAGCAATTAAATAAGGATTAAATAACCAAACAATGAGAGATATAACTAAGATATCAAAATCCTTTTTATAAAATTTTATGATAAAAAATGCGGAGACCCCAATTTCCGCGAGTATCGTAACTAATTTCCATATTCTCTGAAGAGGTATATGAAAATGAAGATGGGCAAGGTAAAGCGGAGTGTAAATATAAAGTAGTGTTGGCATATATGCATAACCATGATCCAAACCACTACCGGTTCCAACGTAAGGTTTATCTTTTCTAAAAGTTCCAACAGTTATTTCATATGGGTTTTTATGATCCAAAATATCGGTTATTGCCCTTCTCATTACAGGCAAATCTCCACCGGATTCGTCTAATAATCTATATCTGATATAAATACCAAGAATTATGGTTACAAAAAGTATTGATATCTTTAAAGCGTCGCGTTTATTTACTGAAATCACTTCTTAAGTATATCCCAACCTTTTATATTAGGCCTGTTTTTATCTTTTTCCTAAAAGCTTTTCTTTATCGATAGCCATGTCGTCTTTTACAA
>MEVN01000002.1 GCA_001772985.1 candidate division WWE3 bacterium RIFCSPLOWO2_12_FULL_36_10
AAAAGCCTCAATTAGATCATCGATAAAAATATAGTCCCTTAGCTGCTGACCATCACCAAAAATAGTCAGAGTTTTATTTTGTCTTGCCAAATCGATGAAATAATTGATGATATTAAAGCCTGAGAATTTGGACTTAGGGTGAGAACCGTAGACGTTAGAAGTTCTAAAGACAGTTACCGCAAGATGATTTTTTTGATGATAGATAAGCGCCATCTGAGTCGCCAATAATCTTGAAAGTCCATAAAAAGAAGTGGGGTTAGTCGGATGATCTTCATTAACCGGCAAATAAACCGGTTTACCGTACTCAAGTCTCGAACTTGAGATAATTAACTTAGTCAAAGGAGAATACTTGGCAAGAGACTCCAGTAAATTAGCAGTGGCCAATGTATTTATTTTAAAACACTTACTGCCCGAAAGATTACTTTGAGAACTTCCAGAAAAACCGGCAAGGTGATAAATGATTTCAAACTTCTTTTTAGCTGTACTTTCAAGTTGTTTTTCATTTTGAATATCAAAACCTTGCAAAAGATCAAAATTTTCGATTTGAGCACCTAGTTCCTTCAGTTTCTTTATGAGATTTACTCCAATAAATCCTGAGCCTCCGGTGACCAATATTCTTTTACCTTTAAAATTCATATTAACCCAAATTTTTTGTTGAGAAATATTTTTAATTTTGTTGGAAACAGGTAAGTTGTTATTAAACTACGGATCAAGAACGGTAAATAAAAAATTCCGAAATCGCCGTTTAAGAAGTATTTCCATCTGATAGCAAGACTTTGGCGATACATTCTTTCGATACCTTTTTGGGAACGTCTATTCTGAGGATTTCTCCACATCAACAGTTCTTCATTAATATTGGCCATTTTAAAATTTTTGGCTCTGATCAAGAATTCATAATCCTCGGCCATATCGTAGTGGGTATCATAACCATTAAGTTTTTCAAATACCTCTCTTCTGGCTAGCCATGTGGGGTGAATAAGCCCTGTAATCCAGATATTCATTTTCTTAATCTTTTCATCGTTTGTTGGTTTATGGACTGTGCCAATTATTTGATTGTTCTCGTCAATTAACTTTACCCAAGTTCCACAAATGTCTATTTGAGGGTTTTTAATCAAATAGTCGATTTGGGTCTTAAGACGATCTGGCACACTTATATCATCAGCGTCCATGCGGGCGATGTAGTCGCCTTGAGCCGATTCGGTCTGAGCTTCACGGTCGAAGACTTGTCGAAGAGCAATATTTAACGAAGCAGCTAAGCCCAAGTTTTTCTTATTTTTAATTAATTTTACTCTTGGGTCCTTAAGACTTTTTAGATAATCCCAAGTTTCATCAGTTGAGTCATCATCAACAATTATAAATTCAAAGTTTCGGTATGTTTGTTTGATGATACTTTCAACTGCCTGCCTAAGATAAGCGGAGCTTGCGGTCCTCGTCCGCCAGCTGGCGGATTGCGGGCCTAAAGGCATGCCGTTATAAACGGACATAATAACGCTGATTTTAGGGCCGCCTGAAAGTTTCATAGACCTTGAAAGTCTCTTGGGCTGATTTTTCCCAAGAGTATTTCTTTACCAAATTATAACCATTTTGGCCCATCTTATTGGTATTTTTATCGATAAGCGCTTTTTTGATAACCTTTGCAATCTGGATTGAATCAAGAATATTATTGATTAAATAACCATTTTTGCCATCTTTTACTAAGTACTGGCAATCTCCAGTGTTTGAGACAATCACCGGCAGTTTTGCCGCCCATGCTTCCAAAAGAGTTAAAGGTTGACCTTCATAAATTGATGGCAGAATGAAAATGTTGCTTGATTTGTAAAGCCTAATAAGATCGAGTCCAGATTTTTGACCAAGCAATTTAACATGATTTTTGAGGTGTAATGTTTGGATAAGTTTTTTAAGTAATGCTTTTTGTTTTCCATTCCCTACAATAAGCAATTGAATATCTGGAAAATCTTTAGTCAAAATAGCAACTGCTTGAATAAGCGTTTCAAGATTTTTTTGGGGATGAAGTCTGCCGACGAAAATAAGTGTTGAGTCTATAGCCTTTTGAATCTGAATTCTATCAAATCGATCTATATCAATACCATTTGGAATATAGATAATTTTTTTGTTTATATTTTTAATTTTTAGAAAATCTCTGGAAACGGTAATTTGGGTGCTATAGCGAACTTGCGTCAGGAGAAATTTCTCGACGTATTCACTGAGGAGACTAAGTAAACCTGTACCAATTGATGTTCCATGAACCGTTAATATTGCCGGAATACCTTTAGAAATCATTAAGAGGCGCGCTGTGATACCTGGCAAGAATGCATGGGCGTGAACTAGATCATATTTTTTTTTGTAAACGAATAAAAAAGATCTCACAAGATAAGCAATCTTTGAGATCGTATCATCAGCAGCTGCTTTTGGCCCGAGTTTAAATACTTTAAGATTTTTAGACAACTGAAGATTATCATGACCGTTGTTACGAGTAATGATATCGATAGAGATATCTTCTTTGGCGATCCTTTTGGAAATCTCCCAAGCATTAATTTGGCCACCGCCAATAAAGGGGAACCAGGTATCGATAATGACTGCGACTCTCATAAACAGATTGATACTATGATTTAAATCAAGGTATCAGAGATGCACTTAAAATAGATGGACTCCGTTTCTGTGGAAATTTGCTCCCAATTATAGTTCTTAGTTAAAGCTTGGGCTTGTCTGCTTTTTTCTTTGTAAAGAGTCTCGTTTTTCAAGAGATTAAAGAGTCTGTCGGAAAATGATAAAGCATCATAAGGATCAAGCAAAAATCCACCTTGGCCGCCTCTGGTGATTTCTCGATGGACTGCAATATCAGAAATTACGTAAGGAAGGCCGCATGCTGCTGATTCTATAGTAGCGATTCCAAAACCTTCGACAAGACTTGGAGATGTGAAAATATGCGACGATTTAATTAAACTAATAAGTTGTTTTCTTGGAAGATTTGAGAGGAATTTAACCTTTGGACTTATTTTGAGTGCTTTGGCAAGACTTTCTAGGCTGGAATGTTCAGGGCCGGATCCGATGATGATAAGTCTTGCATTTTTAATTTTCACGGAAAGATGGGCAAAAGCAAAAATTAAGGTTCTTAGATTTTTATACTTGGCAAGTCGTGATATACAAACAATCGTCGGCTCTTTGAACTTTTTTTCTGAACTCTTAAATTCCTGCCAATCTATGCCGCAAGGAATAACTTTCAGTTTCGCTGCTACTCTTTTTTTAAGCTTTTTAGCAACTACTTTGGAAATCGGAATGTAGAAATCAAAACCGCGAAATAAATTAATTCGCTCTAAAATCTCTCCAAAAATACCCCAAACTCCTGTATTTTTAATCCATGAACCGATCCAGACATCTGGATACCAGCCGACACAAGAAACTTTCTTACCTTGGGCAATCGACTTGGCAATAAAATGGGCTATAAAATTGCCTCCGTCGACAATATCAATATCTAGGGTTTGACCAAATTTAACTGCTTCTTTAATGAATCTAAGGCGATTTATAATATCGCTGACCGTGGCCTCATATCTTCGCTCTGGACCAATCCTGCAGACTGTAAAACCAAACATCGTCTCTTTAACTTTGGACCCTTTAAGTTTTGTGCAAATAATTGTAATCTTATGTCTTTTTGCCAAATGTTTGGCAAGAAAAAATGTTCTGGCTTCGACACCGCCGGAAAATCTCAAATCTTTCCCGGTTGGGAAAAATTCCGAAACTAAAAGAATCTTCATTTTTTGCTTGTTTTTCGACGATTCTTCACAGAAGAATGAGAAGAATTTTGGAGGGCAAGTTGTCTGATTAAAAAAGTAATCTCATGACGTAAATCCTCAATCATCACATAAATCCTGAATACCAAATAAAAAAGAAGTGCAAGGGATATGTAAACTATAACATCAACGCCTCTGCCCACACCAAAATATGAAGCAAGCTGCGTTGTTGTCCCGGGCAAAATAACACCTACTAAGGCCGCCAGCCAAATTACAATCCAAAAGAAGCCAGTCTGAGTGGAAAGAACCTTTTCCTTAACTCGCAAAAAAACTCTTGAAATTGCAAATAATATAAAGGCTAAAAGCAAAATTTGAATGGTTGTCAGCATTTTAAAAATTTGCTGGTATTATATATCAGCCCTGCTGGCTCAGCAACAAGTTGAGCCGAGCTTCCTGATATATATCAGAGCCACGAAGTGGCTGCTGATTTATCAAAATTCCCTTTATAACTACCTGTTTTTTTATCTTAATAACTTAACCAGAAATCTCATAAAAACCGGAAATGCATTAACATTTTTTTGTCCTTTAGTTCTCGAATAACTAGTGTAGATAGCCTTTATCGGTACCTCAATAAGTCTTAGATTATTTTTTTTTGCCTCAAGAAGTATTTCTGATGAAAATTCCATTCTGTCGGCCTTAAAATCAATAAGATTTACTGCTTTTTTTGAAAATGCTCTAAGTCCTGATTGTGAATCTGTGGAAGAGGCACCGTATAAAACAAAAGTGGCAAAATTTGCAAACCAATTAAGAAGAAACCGATCAAACGGAATTGCTTGCTTATTTAAAAAGCGCGAACCAATGACCACATCCGCTTTTTTCAAAATAATCGGCCTAATTAATTTGGGAATATCTTCTGGATCGTGTTGTCCGTCGGCATCGAAAGTAACTACAACATCGGCATTATGCTCTTTTGCCCATGAAAATCCTGTTTTGATAGCTGCACCCAATCCTCTGTTTAACAAATGTCTGATAACATTAACCTTAGTTTTTATTGCTTCGTTTGCAGTTTGATCTGAAGAACCATCATCAACTACGACAACCTCAACAGTGGTAATACCATCCAGTTTTTTGGGCAAAGATTCTAAAACTTTAAAGATTACTTGGGATTCATTAAATGCGGGAATGATAATAACAGCCTTCACTTAGCGTTAGTAGCGAGCAACAATATAAATGCCAACAAGCATGATGATTATTCCTAAAACCCTAATAATCGAAACATTTTCTTTTAGAAAAACTATTGAGCCGGCGGTTGTTAACAGGAAAACAATTGTAGCAAAAATCGGATAAGCACGTGATAAATCATTAAAGGTTAGAACTCTTAACCAAATAATAAAAGAAAGACCATATAAGAAAAGGCCAAAAATTACAAAAGGGGAAAAAGCCGCTTTTGACAATTCCTCAATTATTTTTGCTTTCTGTCCAGAAATACCCCCAAATGCCTTGACACCCTTTTTGAGAAGAATGTTAGCCGTAACGTTAAAGAAAACACTAGTTATTAATAATTGAAAAAAGTTCATGATGTGATGATATCACTGACATTTAACAATTGACAAGTGACTTAGGCTACCCAATACCCTTGAGTAAATAGAACCGTTGTAATAATGAGTAAAACTGAAAAAACAATCACGATTAAAATTTTAATAATTAAACTTTTAATAGATGCCAAAAGGATATATACAGGAAAAGCAATCAAAACATAGCGAGGCATGGAGGCAAGGGTTCCAGTGAAGGTCGGCATTAAAACAGCCAAAAAACTAAAGATAAGCCATTCTGTTTTTACTCTTCTGTATGATAGAACCAACAAAGTTAATATCGAGATAGTTATACCTAACTCGAATGCGGCATTGGCAAAAGTTAGACCGTTTGTCGTTGCTAAAATCTTAAGATACCTCCAAAATACTTGGGGCAAAAGTATAATTTGAGTTGTTGATCTTTCTTGACCAAAAATAGTTTGGGCAGAAACAAAATACAGTGGATTGTTAAATTCAATCTTTAAATAAAGAACATAAGCTAAAAACCCAAGTGGTGCTATCAGTATTGGGATAATTGACTGAATATTTTTTTTCAAAGAAATTGCAGGAATCAAAAATAAACCAACTAGTCTGGTAGCAGAGGCAAAAGATCCAAGAATTGAGGCAAGTAGAATTTTCTTCTTATAAAAAAGATAGAAAACAGAAATAATCAGTAAAAAGAATATTCCTTCTGTATAAATTGCTCCGAAATAGAAAGATGTCGGAAATGACAATAAAAAAAGACACGACCAAAAAGCTATCTTTTCGCCGTGATATTTGTTAACAAGTTTGTAAAATATAACCAAGCTGACAAAAAACGCTATATTAGAAATCAAAAGACCAGCGATCAATAAATTTCCAAAAGTCAATAATGACACCAATCTAATAAGCAAAGGGTATAAAGGAAAAAAAACCTGCGTATATTGATAGGCATAAGCATCTTTGGCAATTCCCAAATAGTGAACGCCGTCAAAGTTACCAAATGACCATATAAAGTGAGGCAGACCTGAGGCAATTAGTCTTTCCTGATAATAAGGGAATCGGGCTCCAAATTGAGGAATAACTGCCGGAGAGATAAAAGCTATTAAAAATAATAATATCCGCCAAATTACAAATAAGATAACAATTTTGGCTATATTGGATTTGATTAATTGACCCATTGAATCATAAAACCGATTTATAGACATTAATAGTTTGTCTGGCAACTTTTTGCCAGCTAAACTTAGAGGCATGTTTAACTAACTTTTGTGAAAGATTTTGTCTTTGTTTTTTTGAAAGATTTAAGACACGAGTGATATTCCTGGCGATATTATTTGGATCTGCCGGATCGCAAAAAATAGCGGAATTGTTGGTAATCTCCGATAAAGATGCTACATTCGAACAAACCACCGGCGTACTACAAGCCATACTTTCTAAAACCGGCAGTCCAAAACCTTCATAAAAAGACGGCAGGATAGTAAGGCTTGCAAGGTTATAGATAGAAATTAAATCATTTTCACTAACATAACCTGTTTTAATTACCTGCTTTTGTAAACCGAGTTTTTTAATTATTCTATCGATTTCTTTGACCTGAGTTAAACTATCGTCAGTTAGTGCCTTACCAACCATTACCAGTTTCACCTTGGCAATCTTTACAGCCTCAAGCAAATTCAGGATATTTTTATTCCAGTTAACATCTCCAACATAAAGAACAAATTTTTTAGGGAGATTATATTTTTTTGAAACTGAAAAAAGAGTATTTTCGTCAGTTATTGGATTGAAGTTAGAACTGGCAGCTAAATAAATAACGTGAATCTTATCTTGAGGGAAAGAAAGTTTTGAAACAATATCTTTCTTTGATGTCTGCGAATCACAGATAATTGCATCAACGTTTTTAAGGGCTTTCTTTTGAAAAAAAAGGTTAATATAACCCTTAATACCTACCGGAAAATAATCAGGAAAGACTAAAGGAATAACATCATGGATAGTCACTACCCTACTTACTGTTTTTTTTATAGGTAAAGTATGAAAAAAAAGATCAAAATAAGGATAATGAACTACGTCTGCTGGTGGGGGAGAGGTCGGATTTTCGAAAAATTCAAAGTCTATTTTCGACTCGCCCTTTTTAAACTGTTCAACTAATTTTTGGGTATAACTACCAATCCCTCTGACGCTGTGACCTGTCAAAGTTGGGCTTATATCGACTACGACTTTCATTAAGAAGATTATATATCAGCAAAATAGAAAAACCCACCTTCCGTTGTTTTGGGTTACCATATTCTTCCACTAAACCGTTAAGGTGGGCAGACTTTGCAAAGTCTTGAAATTTATCTCTTCTTCTTTCTTTTCTTTGCCATAGATCTTGCCTCCTTTCCTAAATTAACTATCTTTTAAAATTGTTAGCAAGTTTTTTATTAAATTGCAATAGGGCAAAATATCATCAACTTCCGTTTTCATTTTGCCTCTCCCAGTATTTGACATAAGCATAAAAATGATGGACAGCGGAAAAAAGCGCCCAAATAAAACCTCGAAAGCCATCAATATAGCCTCCATGTCTAAAATAAATGGTAAAAAACGTCACCAAAGGCTTTGCAAGCATATGATAGAATATCGGCCACACTCCCCTACCTGGATCCAGCACTTTGAGCTGTTGGGCGGTTTGGTCGGTGTAACGGTCAACGCGCACAAGGTATCTTTCAAAAGTCGGATCTGCCAGATGCAAGATATCATTTTTAAAGTACCCTACTTCACCGTCAATCTTAACCTGCTCATGAACGCTTATTTCGGGAAGTCTTCCTTTGCCTCGTCTAAAAAGCCTAATGACACTATCTGGGTAAGCGCCACCTTTTTTCAGAAAACCACCTAAAAACCAATTGCGGCGATTGACCCAAAAGCCATTCTCTTTTGGATTTTCGCTTACCTTTTGTTTAATTTCCTGTGATAGTTCTTTGCTTACCCTTTCATCTGCATCTATTAGAAAAATCCAATCCCCTTTGCAATTATCTATGGCTAAATTTTTATTGATATGGAACATTGCTTTGTTGGCAGTTTTAATAACTTTTGCACCCAATTTTTGAGCAAGTTCTCTTGTCCGATCAGTCGAGCTACCATCAACAATAACTATTTCATCGGCAAAATTCTTTAATGACTCAATGCAATCGACAATATTTTTTTCTTCGTTAAAAGTAGCCAGTGCTGCTGAGACCTTAGGTTTTTTCATTTTGGGTGTCCAATTTTGATAGCTTTAGTACCATTAGGATAATAGATTGTTTTGACTACTTCAAATCCGCCTGGAAATTTACCTGCATCTACAATAAAAAGCTCATTTGGACTTGCCGATACTTGGGCATTAAAATAATATTTATCGAAATGTTCTCTTGAACCATTTTTCTGAAAAATCCTTGGATCATATTTGGTATTAAAAAGCCAAAAAATGTAGGCCTGCTCTATTGATGGATCAATTATTATTTTTTTATAATCTTCTTTTAATTCTTCTGATTCTTGGGCCGCTTGGCTGTAACCAAATTGCCACCAGAATGCCTGATCAATTGTGTAATGAGAAAAATAATTGTGAAGATAATTTGCAAGAGAAGTGACAAATATAACAATTGAAACTACTAAAAATAGACTTCTGTACTTGAAATTTTGATAAATAATAACTAGTGCATATGCAACAATTATTTCAAGAGCAATAAGCATGTTTAGACTCCTGATGGCATGCGGAACCGCATCGCCAAATGAGGCTGGAATGGGAGAAATCAAAAGCCAGGCCAAAATAAATAGCATTTCTCGGCTTCTGTTTTTGATGATCAAAAATATTCCAGACAAAAGTAAAGGCAGTTCCCATAGATAAAGCATACCCATTCCTTCTATGTGATGACGCAAATTATCGTCACCGGAAGTGAAAAGGAAATTGAGATTAAAATGAGAAAGATAGTTTTTAAAAAGTGTCTGAGCTATAACTAACCTTCGGTTATGAATAAGGTTAGCAAATTTCAAACCTTTGTCTTGATCTTGGCGGATGAATTTTATCGACTGATCAATATCCTCAAGTCTGGCTTTTTGGGTAGTAGTCTGAAACCTTTGGGAAACAGCTTCTTTGGGAAGAAATAAGAACAGAGGTAATATACTCACGGTTAAAATCAATAAAAAAATAAAAATAAACTTTTTGGAGAATTTTTGAATTTGCCCCCAAAAAAGAACGCCGATAATCAAGATAAGAATCGGGGCAAAAATACGGGTTGAATGGTAGCTGTAGAAACTCAATCCTAACAATAGCGACGAAAGAATCAAAAAGAGATTATTTTTTGGAGGCACT
>MEVN01000003.1 GCA_001772985.1 candidate division WWE3 bacterium RIFCSPLOWO2_12_FULL_36_10
ACCAGAAAAAAACATTTAAAAGATTGTTTGATGGGTAGTTATTTTAATAGCTGTCCGCACAGGCCTTTAAGCTCCGGAATGTCATTTTTAACAGTATCCCATACAACTTTAGGATCTATCATATTGTAATCATGAATAAGCTTATTTCTCATGGTTACTGCACTTCTAACTGGGAAATTAGGGTGTAATGATCTAAATTCTTCATCCAACTTATTGGCAGCCTCACCTATAACTTCAACATTTCTAATTACAGCATCGAGAAGCATTTGATTTTCCGCTAAATCCTCATACGTAACATCAAAAACATAACTCAATATTTGATTACAAGAATTTAACATATCTTCGATATAAACTAGATTATCTTTTTTCATAAACTGTTTTTAAATCCCTTATTATGCGGGACTTTATTCTTGGTTTAACGCTATTTCTAAAGATGAGATCTACCGGCTTGTCAAAATAGTCCTCTAATAAATTTTGAATTTTAGCATGTGTTAAGTAGCCAACTGGTCTCGCATATTGAACCAATAAATCGAGATCACTATCCGGACGATTCTCTCCTCTCGCACTAGAGCCAAATAAACCTAAGTATATTATGCCGTTTTGCTCACATATGATCTTTAATTGTTTTGATTCAAATAATTCATCCATGAACTGATTTTAGCAGATTATTCTTCAATAAACACCTATAAGACACTTCAATAAGTGTTTGGCCTTTATCTATCGTGTATAATCCCCGTATGGAATTTAAGCCCGAGATAACATTAAAAGATTTTGAGAAACTTGACATAAGAGTTGCTACTGTTCTTGAGGCCTCGGTAGTTGAAGGATCCGACAAGCTAATTAGGCTTGTTTTTGATCTGGGTAATGGAGTTAAAAGACAAATACTAACAGGAATGGCTAAGTGGTACTCGCCTTTGGATTGTATTGGGAAGCAAACCTTAATTCTGGCAAATCTAGCGCCAAGAAAGATGATGGGGCTTTTTTCTGAAGGGATGCTTTTGTCGGTTGGTTCTGACAATAATTCGAAACCAATTTTAATTTTGCTTGAGGATAAAGTTGAAAATGGTGAGGAGGTGCATTAATTTTATGAAATCAAACGGTTTTACAATTGTTATGGCAACAAAAGATAATGATGAAGCAATGAGCAAGTTTTATATTGATATTTTGGGATTTGAGAAAAACGAAATGGGTGGATGTGAGAAGCACGGGCTTGCACTTTATTTTGATAGGCATAGCGGAGCTTCAGCTGTCGCCAAAGAGCCTTTTAGACATATGATTACGCTTTCCGTTGACGATATTAATCAGTCTATGGCTGACTTAAAGTCAAAAGGGGTGGAGTTTGTTAAGGAGCCTAAAAAAGAGGAATGGGGAGGATGGTTTGCTACATTCAAAGATCCAGACGGAAACTTTGTACAGCTTTTCCACATGAAATAGATTAGGGAAGTTATGAAAACCGGATATAAACCAAAAAAATACTTAATTAAAACACTTGGATGTCAGGCTAATGTAGCTGATTCAAACACAATATCCGGTGTTTTGGAAGCGTTAGGTTTTGAGGAAACACTTGAATTGAAGGAAAGTGATTTATTTGTTGTGAACACTTGTTCTATTAGGCAAAAAAGTGAGGATAAGGTTTATGGTTTAGCAAAACTCTTGAAACAGAACCAACTTAAAACAGGAAAGATGCCTTTTGTTGTAATGGCGGGTTGCATGGTTGGTTCTGTAACAGGAGAAAGACAAAGGTATGCTTTTAATGAGCTAAAAAAACGTACGCCCTGGGTTAACGAGTATATTAATCCTTCTCAAATAATGACTATACCAGAAACTTTATTGAGGATCGGGCTAATAGGGGAGTGGGCAGTGCAGAAATTTGATCCGTCAGGTGTAATTGCAAAACAAAAGGAAACTAATCACGCGTTTGTAAATATTTCCTTTGGTTGTGATAATTTTTGTACTTTTTGTGTAGTGCCTTATGCAAGAGGGAAAGAGGTTTCAAGATCCAAAGATGACATTTTAAAAGAAATAACGCATTTAGTTGGGAGGGGATTTAGCCACGTTACTCTGTGCGGGCAAAATGTAAATTCATGGGGTTTGAGTACATCAAAAAAATTTGAGATTCGTACCGGTAGTCGCCATAAACTTCCATTCGCTAAGTTATTAAGGAAAGTTCATGAGATTGAAGGGATAGAAAAAATTGATTTTATTTCTTCAAATCCTTTCGATTTCACAAAAGATTTAATAGAGACGCTAAAATTACCAAAAATTTCGGATTACCTTCACATAGCTGTACAGTCAGGAAATAACGACGTCCTTAAAAATATGAACAGAAGGCACACGGTTGAAGACTTTATGTCTTTAATTAATAGTTTAAAAATTGCAAAGCCGTCTGTTGAATTTGGAACAGATGTAATTGTTGGCTTTCCTGGCGAAACACGGGATCAGTTCATGGATACTGTAAAACTTTTCGAAATTATTATATTTAATGTTGCCTTCATTTCTATATATTCTCCAAGAAAAGGTACTCCTGCCGAAAAATATTTTAAGGACGACGTTACCTTAAAAGAAAAGAAATGGCGCCATTCTTATTTAACTAATGTTTGGAAGTCGTCTAAATTAAAATATGAATAAAGTTTATGTAGTTCTTGGTCCTACATGTTCCGGTAAGACTTCTGTAGCTTTGGATTTATGCAGGTCAATGGATGGAGAAATTGTTTCTGCAGACTCAAGGCAAATATATAAATATATGGATATTGGCACTGGTAAATTTCCATTTGGCGAACATAATGTTAACATAAAAATATGGGGTTATGATTTAGTTGTTCCGGGAAAATATTTTTCTGTTGTTGATTATGTTAATTTTGCAGTTAAAAAAGTTAAAGAAATACTAAAAGATGGGAGAAAGGTGTTTATTGTTGGCGGAACCGGCTTTTATATTGATGTACTAACCGGCAGACAGCAGATATTTAAGTATGAGCCTAATTTTGTTCTAAGGGAGCAGTTAGAAAATAAAAGCGTAGAGGAGTTATTGTCATATTTAAAATCCATAAATTCCAATAAGACATTAAACATTGATACAAAAAATAAAGTTAGGTTAATAAGAGCCATCGAAAAAGAGCTCACAAAAAAAAGTAACGACACTTCCCTAGTCAGTTTGCTTAATAATGTGAATTTTAAATTTATTGGTTTACAATCAGACAGAGGTTTTTTATACAATAAAGTTGATGGTTGGGTGAATTGGATTTGGGAAAATGGATTGATAGAAGAAGTGAAAGGTTTAATAAATAACGGTTATAAAGAAACGCATCAGATGAAAGGATTAATTTACAAAGACGCAGTAGATTTTTTAGATGGAAAAACATTTGTGCAAGAAGCAATACAAAGGACAAAATTTGATCTACACGGATACGTTCGAAGACAGCAAACTTGGTTTAAGAAAAATGACCAAATTAAGTGGTTTGATATAAAAGACAAAAAGCTTAGCGAAAACGTTCAAAATTTTGTATTATTAAGCTAATGAACAAAGATATTGTAATTTCAATAAAAACGGTTGTGGCTACTGCCCTTATGTTTTTCGGTGTTTATTTACTAATAAGGCTTGGTCCCCTTTTACTTTCTGTTGTCATTTCGTTACTTGTTGTATTGGCTCTTGAGCCCGGAGTTAAGTTTTTTAAGAGGACAAAGTTTATGAATAAGCCGGTGCCTAGAAGTTTAGCTGTTGGAGTAACATTTTTAGTTACGGTTGTTGTAATTATTTTAATACTTACGGTTGGTCTTCCGCCGGTTGTTTCGCAGTCGCAAAAGCTTTTAGTTAATTTATCAGGTTTGGTAACAAAGATACCGTTTTTGCAGCAAAAAGAGAGCGTATTAAAAGAATTAATTCCGCAGATCTCAAGTCTTTCAGGAAATGTTTTAACTGTTACTTTCTCAATTTTTTCAAATTTTGTAACTGTCATTAGCGTTCTATTTATTTCGATTTACATGTCTTTGGATTGGGAAAATATTAAGAGAAGATTTTACTCATTGTTTACAGGAAAAACTAAAGACGAAATGGAAAAGCTTGTTGAAGAGGTTGAAGGAAATATTGGACATTGGGTAAAGGGTCAACTTTTATTAATGATTGTTATTGGAGTATCAACATTTTTAGGGCTCTTGATCTTGGGAGTTAACTACCCACTTGCCATTGGGCTAGTAGCCGGGCTTTTTGAAATCGTTCCAGTATTGGGGCCTGTGGTAACAGCTGTCTTAGCAGCAACCGTAGGCTTTGCAGAATCCCCAGTTAAGGGATTTGCAGTCATAGGTCTTTTTGTTCTAATTCAGCAACTTGAAAATAATTTTCTTGTTCCTAAAGTGATGCAAAAAGTTTCTGGATTTAGTCCTCTTGTAATTTTGTTGGCACTTCTTATTGGTAGCAATTTTTTTGGAATAGTTGGAGCTGTTATCGCGATTCCAATTACAATGGTACTAGTAGTTATTGTGAAACACTTTTTAAGATATTCCAATAAGTAACTTTTTATTGCAGGAAGCCTATAAGCCGGATTCTGTTTTATGCGATTATCTATCTAATGCTCCATCTTTGCACCGATGCCGGAACAATGCTGTGGTGCGTTCGTGGATTGCTGCGGGTGGGATTGCCCGTTTCATACTTTTTCCATTCTGAAGACATTTTCAACTTTTAAGGTTGAACTTGTCAAAAGCTAAGAAAAAAGATCGTCTCTGTTGCTCTCAAGAAATGTAAATTCATTCCATGTTTTCTTATACTTTCGTAAAAGAAACACCAGCTGTTACCAGTCGGAGATTGCCCTCCGTCCCCATGTTCCGATCAGTCCGGACTTTCCTATCCACCTATTACGGCGGATCAATCGCTCGGCTTCCTGCGAGTTTATTTTAACATGTTTTTTGGGAAATAAATAGACGAGGAAAGGTTTTCATTCAGTTACCTTGTGGGTAATGAGCGGAACCAATCCTCGTCAGAGAAGACACGTGGGATAGAAATGCTGTTAAGAGATTGCGGTGCCATCGCGGAAGTATCTCTTAACGTTGTTTGAGGAAGTTCCATAGAGCGCATTTGCTCACAAGAACATTTTTTGTCCGCACCTGGTCGCGGTTCTTTAGTTCCTCAAACTCTGGCATAGTGGTATTAGGTGATTGGCTTATCGCCTTTTACCGCCAGGATGCAATTTCGACTTTTTGGCATGCCTGCCCTAAAGTCAGCTCTCGCATCATAAGCGTCCCGTATATCTCGCGTCCGCACCCCGTGCAGTTGACCAGATTACGCGAAGATATACGTGCCAGTAAGATCTTTGTCTTACCGCCGTCTCCTTTACTTGGGACCGGATTCCTATCCTGAGATACATATTATACAACACTATAGGAACTTTTGTCAAATCAGGTAAAAACCGAAATTATTTAGTATAATAGTTGTCTATGGAAGAGCTCGATCCGAAAAAATTTCATGTTTTAGATTCAAAAACAAAATGGAAATATATATTTATTACTCTAGTCGTTTCTTTATTTGTTTTACCTTTTGCGTTTTATAAATACTATGTTCTTGCGATAAACCGGCCCTCTCAGTCCGGAAAAGAAATTACATTTGAAATAAAAAGAGGCGACGGGGTTTCTGAAATTTCGGATTCCCTTTATGAGAAAGGCTCCATTAACTCCTCAGTTTTATTTAAAGCATATTTAATTGTTAATAAACTGCACACAAATGTTCAGGCAGGAGTTTATAAAATACCCGCCGGAAGTAATGTTATACAAATTTCCAGTATGTTTCAGAAAGGTACAAATGATATAAAAGTAACTTTCCTTGAAGGCTGGAGAGTAGAAGAGTTTGCAAGAGAAGCCGGAAAAAGATTTGAAAAGATAGATTATGAAAAGTTCGTGTCTCTTGCAAAAAACGACGAGGGGTACTTATTTCCGGATACTTATTTCTTTAATGTAGACGTTTCGGAAGAAAGTCTTTTAAACGCCCTTAAAGCTAATTTTATAAGTAAAACAAAGGATATTTTAACGGACTTAGCCCTTACAAAGGCCGATTTAACAAAGGGTGAGACAATAATTTTAGCTTCAATTGTTGAGAGAGAGGTTTCAAAAGAAGATGATAGGCCCATTGTTGCGGGAATTTTAATATCAAGGTACAAAAACGGAATTAAACTTGATGCTGATGCAACTGTTCAGTACGCTGTTTCAGGAAATGGAAATTATTCTCCGACTGCAAAAAATTTAAATGAATTTAATTGGTGGGCATTAAACTTAAGTAACAACGATTTGTTAAGCGATAGTCCATACAATACTAGAAAGAATATAGGACTTCCTCCCGCGCCTATCTCAAATCCCGGGCTCTCTGTTATTAAGTCTGTTCTAAACTATAAAACCTCTTTGTACAATTATTATCTAACGGACAAAAAAGGAGTAACTCATTTTGCAAAAACACTTGAAGAACACAACGATAATGTTAGGAAATATCTTTAGCGTCAAAGCCATAAATCTGCATAGTTTTTTCAGTAACGAAAATAGGACATCCGCATTTAAACGCCAAAGCTAAAGAGTCCGAGACCTTTGAACTTATATCCAATAGTTCCTTACCGCGTTCTATATGAATATACGAATAAAAAACGAGCCCGTTGGGTGTTGTTATTAGGATTTTTTGAATATTTCCGCCGAATAACGCGAGTATTTTACTCGTTGTGTCATAGATATTTGGTATTATTTCGGAAAAATCTTTTAGCTGAATTGCATTAATAACAGGAATGGCGGAATTTTTATCAAGAATTATTGGTAAGATTATAGATTCATTTTTAGATGCTAAGTAAACCGTAAAATTATCGGAGTTATTTGGCGAAGCTATTATGGCTTTAAGTGTAACTTCTGTATCCATGCCTTTTGGCAGAATCCGCAGATTATACTTTACTAAAGTCACTTCCGCAACGATTGTTAAAAAGGTATAATGGGTGAGTATGATAAATCTGCTCAAAACACTTCATGATCGCGCCGAGGAATATAAAGGAAAAAGACTTCTTGTCCTTTTGGCCATAATTTTTGTAATATTTGCACTTTTAGGTATTTTCTTTGGGTATATTGTATCTACGTATACAGGGGGTAATATCACGGAAAAGTTATCAAGAGAATCAAATGTGAAAGACCAAACCGGCACAATTTATGAGGGTCGAATTTCTTATATAGATTCAAATACTTACCCGAACGATAACATCTCATACATACTTTTAGATAAAAACGGAAAACAAATCATCCTACTTAGGGCTCAAGATCAAAAATTAGTTGTTGCTGAAGGATATTTCGCTAAAGTTACAGGGAGCGTTGTAAAAACTATCGATGGAAAGAAGGATGTGTTAGAGGTAGCTGTTGTAATACTTAAAAATGTCTCAAATTGAATTTAAAAATGTCTCAAAGAAATATGGTCAAGATAGCGTCGCTCTTGAGGAGGTAAGTTTTGGTATTAATGATGGAGAATTTGTATTTCTAGTAGGACCTTCTGGTGCCGGAAAATCTACACTTGTTAAATTATTAATCAGAGAAATTCTACCTTCATCCGGAGTAGTCTTATTTAATGACAGGGATGTTGGTTTAATTCCTCAGGTTGAGTTGCCTTCTTTGAGGAGGAAAATAGGTGTAGTTTTTCAAGACTTTAAGGTATTAAAATCAAAAAACGTTTTTGAAAACGTAGCAATAGCCTTAGAAGTTGCAGACAGCTCTGACGAGACTATTGGCAACGTTGTGCCAAACGTTCTTGGATTGGTTGGATTAAGTGATAAGACAGAAAGGTTTCCAAGCCAGCTTTCAGGAGGGGAATTGCAAAGGCTGTCAATAGCAAGGGCGTTGGCTCATGAGCCTGACGTGCTTATAGCTGATGAGCCAACAGGTATGATCGATCCCGGTTCCTCCGCGGAAGTTATGCAGGTTTTGGACAAGATAAATTCTCTAGGAACTACTGTGTTAATGGCGACTCATGATTTTTCTATTGTTGATAGAATGAAAAGGCGTGTAATTAGAGTTGAAAACGGAAGAGTAATTTCGGACAAAAACGAAGGGAAATATAATGGATAAATTGTGGAAAAATTTATTAATAAGTATAAAAAGGGAGAAATTTTTGAGCTTATCCACACTTATTATCATGACTATAACATTTACTGTGTTAGGATTTTTTTTAAGTTTAATTGTTTTTTCTCAAACCGCAGTTAAATATTTGGAAAATCAAGCGCAAATTACAATATTCTTTAAAGATGACTTTTCTGAAAAAAATATATTAAGCTTGAAAGAGAAGTATGAAAAAGACAAAACGATATCAAATGTTAACTATGTTTCAAAAGAACAAGCCTTAAAAATATTTACAGATTTAAACAAAAATGAACCAATACTACTAGAATCAATTTCTGCCAATATTCTTCCGGCAAGTTTGGAAATTAGAGCAAAAAGACTTTCCAGTCTTTCAGCATTAGCTGTCAAGTTTGAGAAGCAGGACGGCGTTGAGGAAGTAAGATATTTTAAAGATGTAATTGAGAATTTTAGGTTTTGGAGTAATTTATACCATTTGATTGGTTTAGGCCTTGTTCTTATATTTGCAACAATATCATTTTCGGTTGTTATAGCACTAATTAGAATGACAATAAATTCAAAAGGTGAGGAGCTTGAGATTCTTAAACTAGTTGGTGCTACGGATGTTTACGTGAAAAGACCGTTTATTTTTCAAGCAGTATTTTTTGGGCTTGTTTCCTCTATTTTGTCTTTTATCATTTCTGTTGTATGGATACTTTCGCTAGTTGGATCCAAATTTTTTGGAGATATAAAAACTGTTTTTATTCTGCCGGTTGTTGAAGTAAATATTTTTGTTTATCTCATTATTCTGGGAGTTATTCTTGTTTTATCAGGCGCTCTTTTAGGTTATTTTGGCAGCCTTACAGCAGTTAAGAAATATTTAAAATTTTGATTACCTTAACTTTGAAATGTTTAAACCAAGAAATTTTCTATTAGTATTTACATTCCCCTTTGTATTAGGTGTATTCGTTTTTTTTGGATCATTTAGGGTTTTCTCACAAGTTAAATGTACCTCCGATTTACAGTCAAACAAAGATAATTTGCAAGATATTATTACGGCGTGTGAGAATAAAATTCAGTCCCTGAAGGGTACGGAGCAGACGCTACAGCGTGAGATTGAATATACAAACAGCCAAATAAGCCTAACTGAGCTACGAATACAAAATTCCATTTCTGAAATAGACAAAAAGACTAAACAAATTGAAAAGTTAGGTTCAGATATAGATGATTTAAAAGTTAGAATAAAACGGCTTGAGGAATCAATTAGCTTTCAGGAAGAGATTTTTGGCGAAAGACTGCGGGCTAGGTATAAAGCAAAAGAAACTTCTCCTATTATTATTATTTTTGGATCTGCCACTATTGATAAAATAATACAAAAGTCAGAATACTTAAAAATTATGGGAATACAGGATAAAAAGTTACTAAATGAGATGAACAGCACAAAGCAATCTTATGGTCTTCAGAAGGATTTATTTGAAAAGAAAAAAAGTGAGGAAGAGGCTTTAAGGGCGCAGGTATTAAAGGAGAAAGCAAAACTGGAAGCGTATAGCTCACAACTCGTTGTTCAAAAGGCCGAACGAAATAAACTTTTAGAAGTCACAAAAAATGATGAAGCTTTGTATCAGAAGCTTTTGGGTGACGCACAAAGAGAGTTAAATCAGATACTAAATGCAGCGCAGTTTTTAAAAAACGGTAAGTCGGAGCATGTTAAGGCGGGGGAAGTTATTGGAATTCAAGGTAGTTCGGGATTTTCTAGTGGCGATCATTTACATTTTGGAGTGTATAAATACTCATCGTTTAGTGAAATTGATGGGTGGAATTGGTATTACTCAAATTATATAGATCCAAGAAAAATGCTTAAGAATAAAACTGTATTTTGGAATGATGGGTGTGGAGATTACGGTAATATAAGCACCGGTGGTGGAAAATGGAAGTGGCCGATTTCAAATCCAACAATATCACAGGGTTTTGGACATACATGCTATTCAAATATTTACTACGGTGGAAAACCTCATCCGGCTTTAGATATTTACGGCTCCTACGGAACTCCGGTATATGCAGTTGAAGACGGCGATGCTTATTTTTGCAGAAATTGTTTAGGAGACGGAGGTAATGGTGTTTTCATTTTTCACGATGGCGGGTATATGAGTTTGTATTGGCATTTGCGGTAACTTTATGAAGTCTAGTTAAACTAGAGTTTACATCGTTGCAAAATTTTACATTTTAACTATTCTTCGCATATGGTCAAAGTTCTTGTTTATGTTTTTATACTTCTAACATTTATCCGGGGAGTTAGTGCTTTGGATTATTATCTTTATATTAAGCCGGAAACATACGTTTCGCATAAAGATGGAATTATTAACTTTAAATTAACTTACAATTTTGATCCGAATTTATTAAAGGGATTTTATATAAAACCTATTTCATCTTCTGCAAACGTTGAAATCTTTAATGATAAGTTAGGTCAATGGATTTCAGAAAATGACATGTTAACTAGAATGCCGGAGTTAAAAGAAAAAATAAGTGTACGTTTTAAAAGCTTTCCCAAGGAAATTACAGAAATTCATTTTAAAATTTATAAATATAAAACCCCAGAAGTATTTGAAACCGCTCCTACTAAAATATGGAGTTCTGAAATTATGGCCAACTACATGGAAAAGTTTAATGAGAATTTATATAAAGTTGATATTGAAACTGAAAATAAAGATAGCAATGAGGTAAGTGCAATAAATTTAGTTCAAACAAAAAATTCAAAGGAAATAAGTGAGATTCAACCAGCTAAAAAATCCATTCCTGTAGCCCTCTTGTTTTTTGTTATTTCAGCTGTGGTCGGACATATTTTTAGTAATCTGGTAAAATTGCGTAGTGCTTTTGGTTAAAAGATGGCTTCCGGCTGTAATTATAATGTTGTTTCTCTTTACATCCTCGTCGTTGCCTGGAGCTTCGGTGTCGGCAGTGAAATCTGTTGACGCATTTGTGCATAAAGTAACACATATAATTATTTATATGCTGTTGTGTTTAACTTTTTACAGGGCTACAAAAAATCCTTTTATGTCTGTTCTTTTGACAATTATATACGGAGTTTTTGATGAGTATCATCAGCTTTTTACATTTACAAGGTCAGGAAATGTAATAGACATAATGGTTGACAGCATGAGCGCATTTTTTATAGGTTTAATTTTATGGAAGTTTTATCTTGTTCTACCAAAGACACTAAAGAATTGGCTGGAACAATAGCTAAAAAATTAAAAAAAGGCGATACTTTAGCCTTATACGGTGAACTTGGAAGTGGAAAAACTACTTTTGTGCGGTATTTGGTTGAAGCTTTGGGTATATGTAGCAGAGTGCAAAGCCCAACATTTGTTTTGCACAGAAAATATGGGTTTATTAATCATCTTGATTTGTATAGACTAAAAAGTGTGGTTGAGGCGAAAAATTTGGGAATTGAAGATATTTTACGTGATAAAGATTTTGTTACGATTATAGAATGGCCAAAGTTAATAGAAGAATTGTTTTCGGATCGGACAATATGTATTAATTTTGAACATATAGGTGAAAATGAAAGAAAGATTACAATACACAATTTTAATTGACTCAACTGAGAGATATAAAAAATCAGTTTCGCTAATTAAGCAAGAAAACGGTGAGGATTTAGTTATTCAAAAGTCATTGGGGGATATAGATATAGTTTCCGAAATAAAAAAAATACTTAAAGATAATAAAGTTTCCATTGAGGAGGTTTTAGAATTTAGATCAAATCCCGGTCCCGGATCTTTTACTGGTATTAAAATTGGTCTTACGATCTCAAATACTTTAAATTGGGCGTTGGGAAAAAAAGGAATAAATGATTTACAAAGCCCGGAATATGGAAAAGAACCGAATATTCAAGGGAAAAATATTGTATAATGCAAAATATGAATAACAAAAAGCTAGTTTCTATTGTAATACCCTGCGTCAACGAGGAGAAAAATATTGATAGAACCATTGTAGCCATTATTGAGACTTTCAAGACTTTGGATTATGACTACGAAATTATTCCTGTAAACGATGGCAGTAAAGATAATACTTGGGGAGTCATAAAAGAATTAACCGAAAAGCATCCGCATATAATTGGAATTGATCAAATGACTAATTTTGGCCAAAGCGCTGCATATCAGGCAGGTTTTGATGAGGCCAAAGGGGATTACGTTTTAATTGTTTCAGCAGACTTGGAAACTCCCATCGAATACCTTAGAAAAGTACTTGAATATTTAGAAAACGGATATGATTTTGTAAATACAAATAGAACAGGTAGATGGGGTGAAGGTAGCGACCGTGCTGCAAAAAGCGGTATGGCGAACAGGATTATTAAAAAGATTTCAGGAGTTGAAATGAAGGATCGAGGTTCTGGAATGAAGGGTTTTACCAGAATGTTAGCTAAAAATCTAAGATTCTATGGGGAAATGCATAGATTTATTCCTGATTATGTTTCAGTCTATGGAGCGAAAATGGTTGAGTTTGATACCCCTTTTAACGATAGAGAGCACGGTCAGTCTTATTACAAGGGGCATAAAAGGACTATAAAAGTACTTCTTGACCTTTTGACACTACAATTTATGCTTTATTTTGCAAAAAAGCCTTTTACTATGATGCCGGGAAGACTATTTGGTTTTACTGGATTTGTAATCACCGGACTTGGTGGTTTGATCGGGGTGTATTTAACTATTCTAAAGATTTTTGGCCAAAGCATTGGTAGTAGACCTTTATTTATTGCTGCCGTTCTTATGATTATTGTCGGTATTCAGTCGATGATGATGGGAATGCTTGGTGAGCTTCTGCTAAGAGTGTATTTTGAATCCACGGGTCGAAAAACGTACGCTGTAAGGCGTACTACCCGCTAAAAAACTCAAATCACTTTTTACTCAACAACTACCGACCCAAAATTCCCAGGATGTAAATGATCGTGGTATTTCCAAGTCCCTATTTTTTCAAACTTAAACGAATAAGTGGTTCCTTTTTCAGAACCTTTTAATTGATCAAATCCAGGATATTCTAGGTGAGTTGGATGAACTGCAGATGCTATCCA
>MEVN01000004.1 GCA_001772985.1 candidate division WWE3 bacterium RIFCSPLOWO2_12_FULL_36_10
AGGGAGTTGTGAGTATGAGGTTTGGAAATTTTAGTATTGCTTTTACTGCCATATTAGGGATTTTATCACTTTTAAAGAAAAACGGCCTCGATTGCTATTTGGTAGCTAAAGAGGCCATTGTACTTGGCAAAATCAAGAAGGCTACGCTACTAAAACTAGAATTCCTCAAGATTTTCTGTTTGGTCCAGTTCTACATCAAAATAGACCAGCTTGCCTAGGAATGTCAACGGTTCTCTTGAATCCGGCGATCTTAACGTAAAAGTAATCACGTCTCTGACGCTAACGCATCCTAGAATGAGTTTGAATGTGTCTCTAATAGGCTGATAGCCCCCCATGTGCGAATAATGTCCAAAAACAGTATGACCAGTCGCAACTTTGTATCCCTTTCCAACAACAATCGCCGTTGCTGTCCCGCTTCCGGTAGATGTTCCCATTTTCCCATCCTTTCTTGTTATGGATTTACGGATCGGTCTTGGTTTCGGTAAGCTAAGCTCTAACCATATTATTGGTAAAGGTGTCAACATGAAGAATAATAACAGAGCTTACAGGTCTGGTAGAACTTTGCATTATAACAAGCTTAACTCTTTTTTCATCCACACTTTCGCATTTCGCAATGTCTTTTTCAAATAAGTAAGCCAGCTTTCTCCAAAGATCCTTACCAGCGACGTAACTTACACCTCTTCTCAATCTGTAAATCTCCCCAACTTCCGCTGTAGTTACCATCTTTGCTCCTTTCTGAATTCTGATCTGGAATATTAGTACGACTATAAGGCAAAATAGATTTAATTGCAACTATAAATTACAAAAAAGGACTGGTTTTTGTGGAAAAATTCCAGTCCTATGGTTTTCTATCCTTTGGAATCAACTTCCTCAAGAAATCCTGCCTGATCTAAGTTAAGTGTAACTGTTACCGCCATCTTTCTGGATTTTAATAATATCCACCCACCTTTTTTTCTTTTACGGTACACAAAAAAAGTAGCTCTAGTATTATTTAAAGCTGCACACCACAAGCTGTATTCACTTGGAACGGGAAGCTTCTTGCCGTTTCTAACATATGAGAATACACCTTCGATTTTACAATGTGGTTTAACCCTGTACCCTTTTCCAACTTCGAGTTTCATCTTCCTCCTTTCATTCTGCTTTTATTGTAGAAGCGCCATCTCTCTTTTGAATACGTCAATTCCAACCCAAACAATAAAGCCCTCATTCTTGAACTTTAAGTAAACCTTGCCCGATCTTATTTCAACACACAAACCAACATCAGTTACTGAGGCTGTTCTGTAGATACACTTTCTAGATCCACCCTCAGTTATTCCAGAAAGACAACCATTTTCTTTAAGAACATAAGACTCTCCAACCTGTGGTGCCGTACTTGCTTGAGTTACGACAGACATAAGTTTCTCCTATATGCAGTCAGTATACGGTATACTATAAGGCAAACTAAGTTAAAAAGCAATCCCTAAATGTCCGTTGTCCAGGACATACTATACACTCCGGGTACTCTGACTACATCAGTAAAGTATTAGAATTGACGGGTCTGTCCGTTGAATATTTTGTAAAGGAGGTGTTGTATGAAAACTGGAATCCTTATCAGTTACAAGGAGCTAAGGAAAATTAACCCCGAAGCGGCTAGACTAGCTGTCCTGGAATACCTTCGAGCTAACGAGCTAAACATTTCGGAAACAGCTAAGATCTTTGGCATCAATCGTCCCGTCGTTTACGATATTCTCAAGAAGGAAAAGGAGGGTGATCTTTCCGATCGTTCCAAAGCTCCTAAGATCAGCCCATCAAAGACTTCTCAAGCCGTGGAGGACAAGGTCATCGAACTCAAGAATAGAACCAGACTTGGAGCCAAAAGACTTTCCAAATACCTTTTGAAGTATGAGAACACTAGTGTTCCTTATGGCACCCTCCGCCATATCTTAAGACGGAACAAAGATCAGATTAAATACCAAAGACACAGAAGGTTTAAACACGGAGAGAAACGAGAATTTATTGACTGGTACTCTGCTAAACCCTTTGAAGTGGTTCAGGTGGATATTAAACATATTAGAGATCAGAAAGCTCTATCCAAAGAGCAGTTAATCCATCTTGATAAGTATGATATCCCCAACTACCAATGGGGAGCTTTGGATGTCAACTCTCGATTTAAGATGGTTGGCTACTCTAGGGAAAAGACTTGGACGAATGGCTTAACCTGGTATCTCTGGGTCATCTCTTTCTTATGAGCTAACGGTGTTTCCTGCCCCATCGTTTTCACCGTTGACAATGGTGAAGAGTTTGGCGGTAAGTCCTGGCTGAAGATTAAGGAACTCCGAAAACTCATCTCCGGTTTTGGCTGCCGACTTATCCAGAATCACAAAGGACATCCGGAAGAGAACTCTCAGTTGGAGAGATCACACCGAACCGATGATGATGAATTCTACATCCCCAGAGTTTTAGAAATTAAGAGTAACGAAGATTTACTGAAAGAGGCCTTTAACTACATCTATTACTATAACAACATTCGGGAGCATTCCTCCCTTAATGATCTGACACCATTTGTCTATATGAAAAATCAGCTACCGGAGATTAATGGTAATATTAGATATCCGATACCGATTCTTCTTGATAAAGTTTCGGTTCAGTTAGGCCCATGGAGTGGATACTATGTCCTGGCGCAGAACCTAAATTTTCACCCTATTTAGTAATGCCAAATCGTCCAAAACTATCCCACAGCCACGCACAACACAAGTCATTGGGTCTTTTGCAATTGTTACATTAACTTTTACCTCTTTTGATATAAATTTATCGATTGAACGAAGCAGGGAAGTACCGCCCGCCAAAATTATACCGGTAGTTAAAATGTCTGGAACAAGTTCAGGCGGGGTTTCTTCTATCGCATCTTTTATTGCAGAGACAATATTATTTATTGAGATTTTTATTGCCTCTCTTATGTCTTGTGCCTTTACCTCAATAGATTTTGGAAGGCCGGTTTTTAAATCCCTGCCTCGTAAAACTGCTACTAAGCTTTCTTCGCCCTCAAATTCATCGGCACTTCCAATTTGAAACTTAATATCTTCCGCAGTTCTCTCTCCAATGAGTACGTTGTGTTTGGATTTTGCGTAATTAATTATATCTTGGTCTAATTCGTCACCGGCGGTTCGTAAAGATTTATTTATAACAATTCCGCCAAGTGAAATTACTGCAATTTCTGTAGTACCGCCGCCCATATCAACTATCATTGTTCCTACAGGATCTTGAACCGGAAGTCCTGCCCCTATTGCTGCCGCCATTGGTTCTTCAATTAAAAATGCTTCTCTGGCGCCGGCGTTTTTTGCAGCGTCAACCACCGCCTTTCGTTCTACCGATGTAACTCCCGACGGTACTCCAATTACAACTCGTGGTCTTGGAATTTTTGGAAATCTTGAAGGAATTGAGTGTACGTTTTTAATGAAATATTCAAGCATTTTCTCGGTAACATAAAAGTCCGAAATTACGCCATCTCTTAAAGGCCTTATAGCCTGAATTGTTGAAGGGGTTTTTCCAAGCATTCGGCGGGCTTCGGAGCCTACCGCCAATACCTCCTTTGTTTTTTTATGGATTGTCACAACGCTTGGTTCCCGAATTAAAATTCCTTTACCTTTTACATAAACAAGGGTATTTGCTGTGCCTAAATCAATGCCGATGTCATGTGAAAATAATCCTAATAGTTTATTTAACATACTTCTTGGAGTTTATCATACGTTAAGTAAATTTCTACAAAAAAAACCGAGGAAACTTAGCATATGGAAGGATCCGATCCAGATCGGATCTAGATCGGATCCTTGTGTTAGAATGTGGACGTGAGATATTTGATTATAAGTCTTATTATAGTATTTTTAGGTTTTTTTGGCTTATTAAATTTTGCAATTTCAGGTTTTCAATTAATACTAAATCCAATTCAGTTCGGTCTTAAGGAAACCGCTGTACAAATTAAAGACGGTATTAATTTCTTTCAAAACGTTAAAAATGTGCACAATGAATATTTAAATGTATTAACCGAAAACGCGTCTTTAAAGTCTGAACTAATTTCATTGCGCTTTTTATCTGACGAAAACAAACTTTTAAGGGACCAATTAAAATTAAATGAAGAGTTGCTCGGAAATAGCGGAGGTGGGAAAATAACATCCTTTGTACTAGCTAAAGTTTTAGGAAATCCGCAAGATATTACCGGAAGTAGTATCATTTTAAATAAAGGCACGAGGGACGGTATTAAAAAAGGCGGTAACGTAATAATTGGAAATAATTTGGTTGGGTTAATTACCGAAATTTCAGAAAGAAGAAGTGTTGCAAGTTTAATAACGTCGCCTAAAGTTTCTATGACAGTATATGATATAAGTGTTGAAAATAAAACTGAAGGATTAGTGGTTGGTCAATATGGAACTTTGGCAGAAATGACAAGGATTTTACCTTCTGAATATATACAAAAAGGAGATTTAATTGTAACCTCGGGTAAAGATGGGATTTTTGAACCGGGATTTGTAGTTGGTGAAGTAAAAGAGGTTAGTGAATTGGCATCAGAGCCTCTTAAAAGCGCAAATTTAAAGACTTTGGTTGATTTTTCCAAACTTACTAAAGTTTTTATAGTTTTAAATTAAAGAATGGTTAAATACATTGTAATATCAATATCAATATTTCTTCTATCTTTATTGCAGACATCTTTTTTATCTGAGCTTTTTGGTGCAAAGTACAACCCAAATCTTGTTTTAGCTTTTACATTAAGTTTGATTTTATTAGGGTCTTTGGAATTTGGACTATACTCTGGGTTTGCCGGAGGGTTATTAATTGATCTTATGGGAGTTTCTATTTTTGGTTTTTCATCTTTACTTAACGTTTTGTCTGTACTATGCATCTTTTATATTAGAAAAACTTTTTTTAAAGGTAATATTTCTTTTAGTATTTTTGCTTTTATATTTAGCTTTCTTTACTTAGTTTTAGTAAATTTAACAAAGTTAGGAAATCCTTACCTTTATATATTTCCTTCACTTTCAACCTCAGTGTTTGTTTGGATTTTTTATCTAATCGTTAAAAACGTCTATAAAGGCTTTCTAAAAAATGAATATGACCAATTAAGTTTTAAGAACCGACTTTAAACTGTGTTAAATCAAATATTAAGCAAAAAAAAGAAAAAAAGAAAAAATGTTGGTGACGTTTTTTTTATGGTTGGAACCGATACTCCTATTTCTTCAAAAAACAACGAGTTTGTCTTAGACGAAGATAAGAAGAAGTGGAGAATTGTCATATTTAGTATTTTAATAATGTTCACCGCTTTTATTTTATTATCAAAGTCTTTTGTTTTACAGATCGTAAAGGGGAGAGAGAACTTTAAATTAGCACAGGGGAATAGCGTAAAATTGCTTTCTATTCAAGCTGAACGAGGGGTTATATATGACAGAAACAACGCAATATTGGTTAGAAATAAACCAACCTTTAGTCTTGAGCTAAATGTTGAGTTGTGCAGAAATTCATCTTTGATAACAGCCTGTACGGAAGTAATAGATAAAGCATCTAGTTTTATAAAAATAGATAGAGATACCGTCTTGTACGAAATTAATTCCGGTATTTCCAACATAGTTTTGGCAACTAACCTTACAAAAAGTGAAATACTCCCGTTGGAGGCAAATATTTCTAATTTCCCAAGTTTATCCATATTAATAACACCCTTAAGGGACTATGTTTATGGACCTGTCCTCGCACATTTAGTAGGATATGTTAGTTCTGGGCATGAAATAATAGGTAAAATGGGAATAGAGAAAAGTTATGACAAATATATTTCGGGCATTAAAGGAAGTAAGGTGTTTCAAACAGATTCAACGGGAAGATCTCTTTTTGTACTACATCAAACATCGCCCGCTTCAGGACAAAGCATTAAATTATTTTTGGATTTAGAACTTCAAAAGAAATCGTATGAATTGTTAAAGAAAATAGTTGATAGTGGTAAAGCCAAAGGTGGTTCAATCGTAGCCCAAGACCCGTCAACCGGAGGAATATTAACTTTAGTTAGTTACCCGTCTTTTGATCCAAACACGTTATCCGAAGGAATTTCTATAAAAGAGTTTGAAAAATTAAGAAACGATACAAGGTTTCCGTTTTTTAATCGGGCAATTTCAGCAACATATCCGCCCGGATCGGTGTTTAAACTTGTTATGGCAAGTGGGGCATTAACAGAAAGTGTTGTAAGTGAATATACGACAATAAATGACATTGGTTATATTCAAGTCGGCCTGCCTGCGCAGGCAGGAAAGTCTACATTTAGGAACTGGAAACAAGGAGGACATGGAATTGTTGATATGAAAAAAGCATTACAGGTGAGTAATGACACCTATTTTTATACTGTAGGCGGTGGCTATGGAGATATAAGAGGTTTGGGAATACAAAAAATAGCAGAATGGGCAAAAAAATTTGGTTATGGTAAGAGTACAGGTATTGATATAGAAGGAGAAGTAGCCGGATTTGTTCCGGATGCGAAAGAGAGAAAGTGGTATTTAGGAGATACTTACATTACTTCAATAGGTCAAGGAGATGTTCTATCTACAGCCTTGCAGGTTAATAACATAACAACTTATTTTGCAAATGGGGGGTATATTTTTAAGCCGAGAATTGTTGATCAGATTGGAGAAATGCCAAAATACAACCCCCAAGTAGTTGCAAAAAACTTAATAAGTGAAAAAGATTACGAATTAATAAGAAGCGGTTTGAATTCTGCTGTTGAAATCGGAGGTACCGCATACCCTCTTTTTGATTTCAGCCAAAAACACCCCGGAATTAAGTTAGCCGGAAAAACCGGTACTGCTGAAACTAGTAATAAAGATAAAACACACGCGTGGTTTACGGTTTTTGGTTCCTATGACGCAGAAAATAAAGCCAGCATTGCTTTAACTGTTTTTTTGGAAGACGGAGGTTCCGGTGCAGATAATGCAGCTCCTATTGCAAGACAGCTTTTGGATTTGTGGTTTAAATAAGATCCGATCCGATCCGGATCCGATCTTTAATCCTTGTGTATTTGACAGCATCATGTATCCTTTTTCACATGAAACTTGTTATCGTTGAATCTCCCACAAAAGCAAAAACACTTTCAGGAATTCTTGGAAAAGACTATGAAGTAAAAGCTTCAATGGGGCACATTCGAGATTTGCCAAAAAAAGGGTTAGGGGTTGACGTTGAACATAATTATGAACCTGAGTACGAAATTCCTGCAAAATCAAAGAAAACCGCAACAGAATTAAAAAAATTATCGTTAGATGCTGAAAGTGTAATCCTTGCAACAGACTTAGACAGAGAAGGCGAGGCAATAGCTTGGCATTTACAATATATTTTATCTTCGGCTAAAAAGCCAAAAGGTAAAAAGCCTATTACCTTTGGCCGAGTAACTTTTCATGAAATTACAAAGGACGCGGTTCTAAAAGCTTTTTCACATCAAACTGAAGTAAATTTAAACTTAGTTGACGCTCAACAGGCTCGTAGGGTTTTAGACAGGCTTGTAGGTTACAAATTATCACCGCTTTTATGGAAAAAGGTTAGATATGGGCTTTCTGCAGGAAGAGTTCAAAGTGTTGCGGTGCGCTTAATTGTTGAGCGTGAACGGGAAAGGCAGGCATTTAAGCCAAAAGAATATTGGACATTAGAAGGTAAATTTGAAACTCCAAAAAAAGATATATTTTTAGCACAACTATTTGAGTATCAAAAAAAGAAAATAGAAATTAAAAATAAAAACCAAGCAATTAAAATAAAAACCGACCTTGAAGCTGATGAATTTAAAGTTTCCAAAATTGAAAAGACTGAAAGGAAAAGAAATCCTTATCCTCCGTATAAAACTTCAACACTTCAACAATCGGCAGCCAACATTTTTGGTTTTACAGCAAAAAGAACAATGAGTGCTGCCCAAAAACTTTTTGAAAACGGTTACATAACTTATCATAGAACCGATTCTTTTAGCTTGTCACCAAAATTTATAACAGAGTCAAGAAGTTTTATAAAAACTGCAATTGGAGCTAAATTTTTACCTGAAAATCCAAATTATTATAAAAATAATTCAAAAGGAGCACAGGAAGCTCACGAAGCAATTAGACCAACAATTTTGAACCTAAGCAAAACCAGTCATTTAGCGGGGGATGAAGCTAAGATTTATTCTTTAATTTGGAAGAGGTCGTTGGAATGTCAAATGTTGTCGGCTGTGTATGATCAAACAACAGTTTTTGTTGAATCTCAAAAGAGTTATGTGTTTAAAGCGGTTGGTTCAAAGGTGTTATTTGAGGGCTGGCTTAGTGTTTCTCGTTACATGGGAGCCCAAAATGAAGAAGAAGAGGGCGCAGAAGTAGAATTTTCTATAGATGGTTTAAAGAAACTTCCGAGTTTAGCTGAAAATGATATTTTGAATATGCTTGAATTATTATCTGATCAGCATTTTACTCAACCTCCAGCTAGATATACTGACGCAACTCTAATTAAAACTTTAGAGGAATTAGGAATTGGACGGCCTTCAACTTATGCGCCAACTATATCTACAATTGAGGGCAGAGGTTATGTGCACAAAGATGGTAGGGCATTTGTACCGGAAGATGTGGCATATGTTGTCATTGATCTTTTGATGGCCAACTTTAAAAATATTGTAGATTACGAGTTTACGGCCGGAATGGAAGAAAGTTTAGACAAAATAGCTGAAGGTAAAGTTAAGTGGGTGCCGATAATTGACGCTTTTTATAAACCCTTTGAAAAGAATGTCGTAAAAAAATAAAAGGAATTAAGTAAAGCGGATGTTACAAAACTTGGCGAAAGTGATGAAAGATGCCCGAAATGTGGAAAGATTCTGTACATTAAATTAGGTAAGTATGGCAAATTTTTAAGTTGCTCGCGATTTCCGGAATGTGACTTTGCAAAACCAACGGATGGTGAGGGTGTTGACGATAACGGAGATCCGGTGGAGTTTGGTAT
>MEVN01000005.1:0-158 GCA_001772985.1 candidate division WWE3 bacterium RIFCSPLOWO2_12_FULL_36_10
AACGCCAACGTTAACGAGGACTCCAACGCCAACGAGAACTTCAACGTCAACTGATTATCCGGATTGCACGGCGACACCGACTCAAGTCTCATCTGCCACACCAACTAGGACACCTACCCCGGTGTTGACACCAACGCCGTTGTCTCCTTGTTACGAGT
>MEVN01000005.1:167-7091 GCA_001772985.1 candidate division WWE3 bacterium RIFCSPLOWO2_12_FULL_36_10
CGACAAATGTGGGGCTTGAGTCCTTTGAAGCTCGGTATTATAACGGGTACTTCGGCCTTTTGGTTTATATTATAGTTTTGTTTCTTGTTTTGGCTTTGATAACGTTAGTAGTCTTTAGGCGCAAGTAATCACTCGATAAAGGACAGATAGTCGGATTCTGTCCTTTTTCTTTTAGCACAAGAAATTACATAATATCCACATTTGCCTGTTTGGCGTGAGTTTGGATAAAACGTTTTCTTGGAGGGACTTCTTCGCCCATTAACATTGTAAAAACTTCATCAGCTTTTGAAGCATCGGCTATTTGTACTTGTTTAAGAACTCTTGTCATTGGGTTCATTGTAGTTTCCCAAAGTTCTTCAGCGTTCATTTCTCCTAAGCCTTTAAACCTTTGAATTATAGCGTTCTTTCCATCCGAAGTCTTTAGGAACTTTTCTCTTTCAACATCGTTAAATAGGTATTTTTTATTTTTTCCCCATGTAGCTTTGTACAATGGAGGAACCGCTATATAAACATGCCCATTTTCGATAAGGCTATACATATGTCTAAAGAAGAACGTTAAATATAAGGTCATAATATGCATACCGTCTGTATCCGCATCAGCCATAATTATTAACTTGTTATATCTTAGTTTTGTAGCATCATACTGATCCCCTATTCCGGCCCCAATGGCAATAATTAAGTTTTTAAATTTATCTGAATCAACAATTTTGTCTAAACGAGCGCGTTCTGTATTTAGTACTTTTCCAAAAAGAGGAAGTATAGCCTGAATTTCCCTATCCCTGCCCTGTTTTGCGCTGTTGTGAACAAACACTCCGCTAGCTAGAGCAAAATTATGGGTGTTTGGAACCTCCGCATCGTAAACATCCATTCTTTCATTTAATACTTCAATCCTTTTTATCTTATGGTTATAGTGCATTACCGCCTCTTTAAGTTCTTCCTTGTTACCATTAAAAAACCTTTGTGTGATAGTATCCATCCTTATTATACTTTTGTCATTTATCTCTGCCCTTAATAGGTTGTATAAATTCTCGTTCACCTCGTTAGTTTGATCATAAATTTGCTTCATTAATCCAAGTGACTTATTTAAATAGGTTTTATCGTAGTCTTTCCACTGCATTTTTGAGTTTAAAGATAGAAAAATTTTAGCATTTGGATTATCTTCATAATATTTCTTAACTTTTTTAGATCTCCTGTCTACATTTTCAATTTTATTCCAATATTCTTTTTGAGAGTTACTCAGCCTTTTATTGGTTAACTTTCTATATTCTGAATTGGAAGCGTAAAATTCTTGGAATTTACTTTTCATATATTTTTTGTATTCATCATTTTCCCATTGTTTTTTTGCATTCCTTGATAAAATATCACGAGTTTCAGGTTCTTTCATTCTGTTGCTCATCTTTAATCTATATTTTTTTGTTTGTTTAGCTACTCGTGATTTTTCTTTTATTTCAGGTCTATGAAGCGTTTTCTCTATGTGTTTTCTGTGAAGGTCAAAATGATCAGCTCGGCTCATTCTAATTAAGTTGCTTGGATTGTTATTGCTTTTGTCAAAATCTATATGATGGCAATGTGTTCCATAGGTGTGGGCATAGTTGTTGTTTTCAATATTAAATCTATCAGAAAGTGTATGAGTAAAAATCCAATCGTTATTATTTGGATTCCATGTCATTTCATAACCATCTATGGTAATTCCAGGCACCTTTTTATCAGATTTCATTTTATATAAAGGCATAAGCGAAATGTCGTCTTTTAAGTCCATGGCTTTTTTATATTCCCCTGTTTTTAACATAAAAAGATGATCGGGTGTGCAAACTATTTCTTTGTCGTTATCTAAAACAACTTTAATTACCTTGGCATCTTTTTTAGTAACTCTGGAGTTTATAAATTTTTCTATCCCGACTTCGCCGTTATTTTTAATTGTGTAACAGTAGTGCTCTTTACCTTCTTTTTGTTCTTTTTCAATTTCCATGAAAGATAAATTTCTTCCATCAGCCAAATATATTGATGTACCGCCAAAAAAGCAGCCTCCGGCCGAATCTCCTTCAACTATAAACAACTCGGTTTTAGTAGAATCTTTTTCGGAGCAATCAGCAAGTTTTCCAGGAAGCACTCCCCCGCCATCAAGAACAGTTTTTCTAATTACGGTTTCGCGCGCAGCTTTTGCAGCAATTCGAGCTTTCATTGTAATAACATTTTTTTCTATTATTGCTCTGGCGTCTTTTGGATTTTCTTCAAGAAACATTTCCAATCCGTCTTTAACTACAGTTTCAACTGCCGGTCTTACGTTTGAATTTCCAAGTTTACCCTTTGTTTGTCCCTCAAATTGTAAAGTTGCTGAATCTAATTTTATTGACACAATCGCAGTTAAACCTTCTTTTATATCATCTCCAGATAGACTCTCTCCATCTTTTAATAGTCCTGATTTTTGCGCGTAGTCATTTAAAGTTTTAGTTAAGGCTGTTCTAAATCCTGTTAAATGAGTTCCTCCTTCGGGATTTTTTACATGATTTGCGAACGTTAATACATTTTCGTTATATGAATCGTTGTATTGAAGAGCCACCTCAACATTAATTTCATCAACGGCTTTTGAGACAAAAAAAACATTTTCATTTAACACTTTTTTATTTCTATTTAATGACTTTAGGAATGATTTGATCCCGCCCTCAAAATAATACGCAAGAGTTCTGTCTACTCTGTGGTCAATGATTTCAAATTTAGTATTCGCAGTTAAGTAAGCATATTCCTTTAGCTGGTTAATAAAAAAATTGATTTTGTAGTCTGTTGTTTCGAAAATCTTTGAATCTGGTTTAAATTGAACTATCGTGCCGGTTTCGTAATTCCAATCTTCAAGATTAATCTGCCATTTAGCGTCTTTTAAGTTGATTTCCGGTTTTTTTGGATCTATTTTTTTAACTTTTCCGAGAATTTTTCCGCCGTTTTCATATTCCTGCATTACGTATTCTTTTTCACGTTTCACAATAACTCGGAGCCAAGAAGATAACGCGTTAACAACCGACGATCCTACTCCGTGAAGCCCACTTGATACTTTATACCCGCCTGCTCCAAATTTTCCACCCGCGTGAAGCTTGGTGAACGCGAGTTCAAGTGCAGAGACACCGTATCCTTTTTTAATATCGTATGGAATACCTCGTCCATTGTCATAAATAGCAACCGACTCATCTTCAAAAAATTCTAGTTTAATATGGTTCGCGAAACTTCCCATGGCCTCGTCCATTGAGTTGTTAATTATTTCTGTAACTAAATGCTGAAGTCCGTATATATCGGTTGAGCCAATATACATTCCGGGGCGTTTACGAACAGGCTCCAAGCCCTCAAGAACCTGTATTTGATCAGCGCTATATTTTTGAATATCATCAATAGTTGCCATTGCTTTGGTATTTTATATTATTAGATAAGGGTAGGCAAGGATCGGATCCTTTATCTAGTATAATGAACTCATGTCTTCATCAGTTTTAATTTATGGATCAACGCCTGAAAAAAGAAAAGCTAAAATAGCAGAGTTACTCAAAAAAACTGATCTAGAACAAACCCCAAACAATCCAGACGTTTTGTTTGTAACTACAATAGAAGAAAAAAAATCAATTGGAATTGAACAAATAAAACAACTTGTAAGATACATCTGGGAAAAACCGTTCTCACACAAACAAAAAACCGCGATAATAGAAAACGCAGATATTTTAACGATTCCTGCGCAAAACGCATTATTAAAAGTTTTAGAAGAGCCCCCTATCTACGCACAAATTATACTTTGTTCAAAAACCGAAGAAGCGCTCTTGCCGACAGTTGTCTCGAGATGCATAAAAGTACAAGCCACGGGCGAAAGAGAAATAATTTTAGAAAACAACAAATTAAATGAAGTTCTAAAAATGCATCTTGGAGGAAGATTAGACTGGGTTTCTGAACTTGGAACCTTACATAAGGAAGAAATTATTTTAATGCTTGAAAATTGGATTAGATCAGAAAGAAACCGTGGGGTTTACAAAAATATTAACTTAATCACAAAAGTCTTAAACGATGTTCAAAAGACGAACATCACTTTGAAGCTGGCGCTTGAATATTTGGTATTACACCTTACTACACAAAACGGCGACTAACTGTTATCATTCTTATTGATGCCCGTTTTAACTGCCCAAAATCAAAAAGGAATTGAAGACGTACTTTATGAAAAGAAGCTAATAAACTCCGATCAGCTTTCTGCCATTAAATTTGAACATGTAAATACAGGTAAAAATGCCGATCAAATAATAAAAGAGCGAGGGTACGTTAGTAATGAAGATTATGTTAAAGCCTTCGGTGAAGTTTATGGAATTGAATATATTAAACTTGCCGAAAATAAAATTGATCAAAAGCTTTTAGAAATATTTCCACACGCAGTTGCTAAAAGATACAATATAGTTCCCTTTGCTTTAGACGGCGACAAACTTTCTCTTGCAATGGCCGATCCTCTTGATCTGCAAACAATAGAATTCGTTGAAAGAAAAACCGGCTATAAAGTAGTTCCCTTTATTTCAACAATAAAAGAGCTTGAGCATATAATTGACGAAATAGGCGGAAAAGCTATTGGAGAAGAAATAAGCGCAGCACTTCAGGAAATTACCGCTACAACTTTAAAAATTGATGAAAGCCAAGGAGATTTAAGTAGCGACGAATCGACAATTAGAGACGCTCCGATCGCGAGGATCGTTGGAATGATCCTTGAAACGGCCGTAAAAATTGGAGCCTCCGATGTTCACTTAGAACCAAGTGAAGAAAATACCCGTTTAAGATATAGAGTTGATGGAGTTTTAACCGAGAAAAGAACGCTTCCAAAAGAAATGCATGATTCAATAATTGCCCGCATTAAAATTTTAGCTCAAATGAAAATTGATGAAAAAAGAATCCCTTTAGATGGTCGTTTTAAGGTTCAAGTTGGAAATACCCAAACAGATTTAAGAGTTTCAACGCTCCCAACAATTTATGGTGAAAAAGTTGTTATTAGGCTTTTAAAAGAAGAAGGCTCTATTTTTACATTTAAAGATTTAGGAATGCGAGGCCTGTCGTTAAAACGATTTGAAGAAGCTTTATTAAAACCAACAGGTATGATTTTGGTAACAGGTCCTACAGGCTCCGGAAAAACAGTAACGTTAGCTTCCGCTTTGGCAAAATTAAATACCGTAAGGGTAAATATTGTGACTCTTGAAGATCCGGTTGAAATTAGAGTTGCGGGTGTGAACCAAGTGCAGGTAAATCCTCAAGCAGGTTTAACTTTTGCGAACGGTTTAAGATCGTTCTTAAGACAAGATCCTAATATTATTATGGTTGGAGAAATTAGAGACAGTGAAACCGCGGAACTAGCCATTCAAGCAGCTTTAACCGGCCATTTAGTTTTATCAACTTTACACACAAACTCATCGTCAGGCGCACTTCCTAGGCTTTTAGATATGGGAGCTGAAAGTTTTCTTTTGGCATCAACCGTAAATGTAATTTTGGCCCAGAGACTTGTTCGAAAAATTTGTTCTGATTGTATTGAAGAATACTCCCCTCCTCCGGAAATAGAGGAAGATATAAAGAATACTTTGAGTTCAATTGAAACTTCGAAGGTTTTAATGAGTAAAGATAAGGTAATCGCGGATGATATGAAAAAGATAACTTCTGGAAAAATAAAATTATTTAGAGGTAAAGGATGTGAAAAATGTGGCAAATCGGGGTATAGGCACAGAATTGGTATTTTCGAAGTTTTGGAAATGAGTCCTAAAATTGCGGAGTTAACTTTAGATAGAAAACCGGCGGATTTAATAGAAAAAGTAGCAGTAGAAGAAGGTATGTTAACTCTACTTCAAGATGGTTACTTAAAAGTTATTGAAGGAATTACAACACTCGAAGAAGTTATGAGAGTAGCAAAAGGCTAAAAAAGGAAAAAATGAAATTTAACGTATCGCAATTATTAGAAAAAGTTGTTTCAATGCACGCTTCAGATTTACACTTGTCGGTTGGGACAAGTCCTGTTGTTAGAATAAATACTGTACTATCAGTACTTACCGATATACAACCTCTAGCTGTTGAGGATGTTGAATACTTTTTATCCCAATTATTAACACAGCAGCAAAAAGATATATTTGATGTAAACAAAGAAATAGATTTTTCTATAGCATTAAGTTCAACAGTTAGGTTTAGAGTAAATGCATTTCATCAAAAAGGATACCCGTCCGCAGCGTTAAGAATAATTCCAATAAAAGTACCAACCTTAGAAGAGAATAATTTACCACCGATAATTGGTTCTTTGTGTGAGCTTCATCAAGGCTTAGTAATTGTTACAGGTCCTACGGGTCAAGGAAAATCAACAACAATAGCCTCAATGTTAGATAGAATAAATAACACTCGTTCTGAGCACATAATAACGGTTGAGGATCCAATAGAATATATTTTTACGAACAAACAATCATTCATTGAACAAAGGGAAATGTATTTGGATACTCATTCTTGGGAAGTTGCTTTAAGGTCTATTTTAAGAGAAGATCCTAACGTTGTTGTAGTTGGAGAAATGCGGGATTTTGATACAATAGCCGCCACAATAACCATTGCTGAAACCGGCCATTTGGTTTTTGCTTCACTTCACACAAACTCAGCTTCACAAACAATAGATAGAATAATTGATTCATTTCCCGAAACTCAGCAGGGGCAGGTTAGGCTTCAACTTTCTCAAATAATAGAAGCAGTAATTTCCCAAAGGCTAATTCCATCCGCAAGACTGGGCATGGTTCCTGCGATTGAGATAATGCTGGCAAGTACTGCGGTAAAAAATTTAATTCGTGAAGGTAAAACCTATCAGCTTGATAACATAATAAGTACAAGTTCAAATTTAGGTATGTCGACACTTGAAAGTAGCATAGCCAATTTAATTGAAAACGGTAGTATTGAATATGC
>MEVN01000005.1:7110-11819 GCA_001772985.1 candidate division WWE3 bacterium RIFCSPLOWO2_12_FULL_36_10
TCAAAACCAGATGAGTTAAGAATGTTAATTAGTCGCGGTAAGTCTCCCCATTCGGGGACAGGCGCCTCCGGGGACAGGTCAAAGAAATAATATGTCTGTATATAACTATTTGGCAAAAGACAGTTTAGGTAAATCAAAATCTGGAATTGTAGATGCTCAATCCGAAAGTTCCGCCGTTACACTCTTACGAAATCAAGGTTTATTCATTGTTTCATTAACCGAAAAGAAAAATTCAATTTTTGATAGTTTATTAAGCTTCAAAGGCGTACCTCCAAACGAAGTAGTCACATTTACCAGACAGTTTTCTACAATGATTTCGGCCGGTTTGCCGATAGCAAAAGCTTTAAATGTATTAGCAGAACAAACACCAAACGGAAATATGCGAACAGTAATTTATAGTTGCCTTCGAGATATAGAAGGCGGAGTTCCCCTTTCTACAGCATTTGGGAGATTTCCAAAAGTTTTTTCAACTACGTATCAAGCTTTGGCAAGGGCAGGCGAAGCTTCGGGAAAACTAGACACTATTTTAAAAAGATTAGCCGATACAATGGAGTCACAAAGAGAATTACAGTCAAAGTTTAAAGGAGCCCTTATTTACCCTGCAATTGTTCTTGTTACTATGGTTGGTGTTTTTGCAATGATGATGATATTTGTTATACCAAAACTAGCTACTATGTACAAAAGCTTGAATGTTGAACTTCCAAGCTCAACTAAAGTTATGATTGGGATGTCTAATTTTATGGCAACAAGATACTACGTTATTATAATAGTAGGAATTGGCATTGCTCTTGGGTTTAAAGCGTTTAAAAATACGCCATTTGGAAGTGCGTTTATTTCAAAAGTACTCTTTGCGCTTCCTATTTTTGGCAAAATTAGTAAACAAAAAGAATTATCGGATTTTACACGTACTTTAAGCCTTTTAATTTCATCCGCAATTCCAATTGTTGAGGCTTTAACTATTGTTTCAAAAGTTATAACTAATCATACTTACAGAGTGGCTGCTGTTGAAGCTGCGTCTTTTGTTGAGAAAGGAAATTCTTTATCTGATTATCTACGGTCAAACAGAGTGTTTCCTCCCCTTTTGGCTCAAATGGCCTCTGTTGGAGAAGAAACCGGCCAACTTGATTCTGTCTTAAATCAAGTAGCAGACTTTTTTGCCGGAGAAACTGATCACGCGGTAAAAGGATTATCCGCAGCGCTTGAGCCTTTGATACTGATTGTTTTGGGAGGTATGGTAGGATTATTGATAGTATCGTTTATTACGCCTATTTACAAAATTACAAGTTCTATATGATAATTAATAGATTGAGAGGGGGTGAGTTGAATGCATAATCAAAAAGTTAAACAAAAGGGATTTACATTAGTTGAGTTGCTGGTAGTCATTGCTATTATTGCGGTATTAGCATCTGTTCTTTTGGTCGCTATAAATCCTGCAGCACTTCTTGCGAAATCAAGAGATGCAACCAGACTTCAAGATATGGATAGCTTGAACAAGGCCTTGGCTCTTGCTCTTGCGGATTCCGAAGTTACACTTACGGCAACAGGTACTTGCGCGTCGTGTAATAGCGGATCTGGAACACAGGCAGCAGATGGCACCGGATGGGTTAAGTTCACAATCCCAACTGGAAAAACCGGATTAGTTAAGTTTGTTCCGGCACTTCCCGTTGATCCTACAAATACCGGAGCCAGCGTATTTACCTTTGCTTCTACCCTTACAAATTACGAATTAAATGCGGTTCTTGAGTCAACCGATAACACTTCGTTAATGAGTACAGATGGTGGAAACGCTGCAGGTGTTTACGAAGTTGGAACGTCACTTACTATTCTCTAATTAGTGCCTAGAATTGGAGAATAGTTACGTCTACCTGCGCACTTGCCTGCGCAAGCAGGGACAGGCGTGCATGCGCACTGAGAAGACCCCTCACTAGTTCGAGGGGTTTTCTTTTAGGGACGGTTCTTGGAAATATTATTCTGACGGCTATAAACAAACCAACCACGCATTATCATTGACTGTACAATTACTATTATGATAATATATATTGTTAGATGCCTCGTTCATCTCGCATTGACCTTCCAAATACCTGCTATCATGTTATGAGCCGTTCTATAAAAGGGCTTAATCTTTTTAACAACATTAAAGACTACGAAATGTATCTTTATAAATTATCTACTTTGAAGATTGAGGGAGACTTCAAACTTCACTGCTTTTGTCTAATGTCAACACATACACATTTATGTATCGAAACAGGCAGTAAAATGAGATTATCAAAAATTATGCACAGACTAAATACTTACTTTACTGTCTATTCTAGTTACAAGTATAAAATTGGGGGACCTTTATTCAGAAATAGATACGAAAGCATTGTTGTTGATAAATATAATTACTTACTTAGATTGAGTAGATACATACACTTGAATCCTGTGAAGGCTGGATTGGTGCTTCTTCCCGAGCAATATTTGTGGAGCTCGTTCACAGAATATATTGAGAAAAATACTAATAGGAATTTAGTAGATGTTGAGGATGTCTTGTCCTACTTTGGATCCGAAAATAATTACAAAGAGTTTGTGTATGATGGTATGAGGAATTTCGATGATATGCGCGGAGAGATTAAAGCACGTCGTTATCTAGGATCCAAAAGATTTATATCTAACATTAATAGAAGGTTAAGATTGCGCAAACTACGTTAACAACATTCCCAAGAACCGTCCCCCCTTGAAAGTTTCCACAAAACCTATATTATAAATTTATGTTGTATTTAGCTTATATCGAATACGCACTAGTTTTTATTTCGGGATTATTCATTGGATCTTTTTTAAACCTAGTTTCCGATAGGGTTTTAACAGGCGAAGGCATTTTTTTGGGAAGATCTCATTGCGATTATTGCAAGAAATCACTTTTAAACAAAGATTTGTTCCCTCTTCTCTCGTACTTATTATTAAAAGGAAAATGTCGTTTTTGCAAAAATCCACTTTCTATTTATTATCCTATTTCAGAAATTCTAACCGGAATAATTTTTGTTTCAACGGCAATTTTCATTAGAATATTTGATTCAAGTAGTGTGCTTGCATGGGTAGCTTATACATTTTTAGCTGTAGTTTTTAGTGTTTATATCGTTGTTTTTTTAACGGATCTTAAAGCTCGAATAATACCGGATAAAGTAGTTATCTTTGGATTTATTTTTATAATCGTTTACATAGTTGGTAACTTTATTTATGGAGCATATAGTTCTTACAATTACTTAAGCAATGATGATTTTGGAAAGTATTTAATTAAAACCGGCTATTGGAATTTGCAGATTCTTGCTTATTTAAAAAACTTTGGATTTACAGTTCTTAGCGCAATTGGAATCTCCGCTTTCTTTTATTTGTTGATTTTTATCACAAAAGGTAAAGGAATGGGAGGCGGAGATGCTAAGCTTGGATTTTTGATAGGCTTGTTTAACGGATTTCCTCTTAACATTTTTGGAATTTTTGCAGGATTCTTAACCGGTGCTGTTTTTAGCTTGGTTCTTATTGTATTAAAGAAAAAAAGCATGAAAGATACTATTGCCTTCGGCCCGTTTTTGGTCTTCGGAAGCACGATCGCTTTTTTCTTTGGCCGTCAACTTTTATCTTGGTACCTTAATATTCTCAATTAATTAGTAATTGTGTTATATTTATATAGTGAAAAAGAATCTGCTCATTATTGCGGTTTTTGTTGTGGTAGTGGCTGTTGGTGTGCGTTTTCTGTACCCTGTTTTTGCCGGATGTAATGTTTCGGTTGTTTCAAAGTCTAAAATAATTTCCGTTAAGATCTCGAATAAGAAGTTGTTTAAAACATTCGCGAACAGCCTGTTACATTGTGAGAAAGGATATTTTAAGGTCGGTCATCCTTACGAAGGAACAGGGCCTTTCTTTGTTAAATCAGTAAAGATAATAGTTGATGATAGTAAATATCAAAATGTAGTTTACGTTGGAAAAAATGCTGACGGTTCTTTAGGTACGGAGCTTAGTAGTTTTGATTTCGAATTTGTAAGAGGAATAGCAATAATTCATTTAAGCTTTACAAGTGAGTTTGCAAATAAAAATGATTTTATAGATAGAACCGCATTTGAATTGGCATCGAGGATTGACACTCTATACAAATACAACAATTTTACAGATAGAATAGAAAGAAATTATAAGAAAGCCTCTGCTAGTTATACATCAAAAGATATTGGATTGGGGGTATATGCTAAGTAGGATTGTTAAGATTTTTCTGATTTTTTTGCTACCGGTGTTTGCGTTGTTTTTTTTGCGAGGGAATATTTCTACCGCGGCAAGTTATATTTGCGGGGGGCAAATACAATGTCTGGAAGAGACTAGTCAAGGTTCATTTGTTAAATATTATAGAAGCTGCGCCTATCAGGGAAGTACCTGTACGGCTTCGTGTGACCCGGGTGACGAAAAAGTATCAACTACCTGTAGTCTTACATGTCAAGTTGGCTCAGCTTGGCAATGCCCGAACGCGCCTTTTAATTGCGGAGCAAATCAGGAAAAGTGGTGTGATGATTGTGGGGGAACTAGTTGTAGAAATGTAGGAGGTGGTGGAAATGGAGACGACGATCCTCCCCCTCCCGACCCCGGGCCCGATCCTGCAGTTTGTGGTTCTGAATGTTCTCCCGGAGGAGTTGGAAGCGATGGGTGTGGATCAGGGCTTGTTTGCGCTCCCGATACGCATTGTACCGCGG
>MEVN01000005.1:11857-13155 GCA_001772985.1 candidate division WWE3 bacterium RIFCSPLOWO2_12_FULL_36_10
CCGGTAGAATCCGATGGTTATTGTTATAGAGCCTGTTGGGGTGATGTTTGCGGAGGTGTGGGTGGAGGAGATACTTGTAAAGCTACCAGCCCCGGAGCGCCCTCCTTACTGACACCAAATTCCGGCGCGGATACAGGGCTAGTGGATGTTAAGCTTAAGTGGAAAAGTTTAGCAAAGTGGGGAGAGGGATGTCCGAGTAATGATAATCAGTTTAAGGTTTTTTTGACGGAAAGGGTGAGCAGTGTTTGTCCGAATTCCGGTTATACAAGACTAGCGACTTTACCGCGAAACATAATTTCGTATACAACGTCTACTCTTGAGCCAAGTAGACAATATTGTTGGTACATATTAGCCGACAATGGTTCAAAGGTTACGAGCTCGGCTGTACGGTGGTTTAGTACTGATAAAGCTCCTACGGCGAGTATTACGGCACCCGTTGATAACGCCGGCTTTGAACAAGGAGCACAAATTTCTTTTTCCGGTACAGCTAATGACATAGACTCTCCTTTGGACAAACTTAAATTTTTCAGAATTGATCATAATTTAAGTGCCACCGCTCATAGAAATGCCACGAATTGGACTCAAATAGGTACTACACAAAATTGTGCAGGAAATATTGGCAATGACTTCTCGTGTATTATAAATAGGAATTGGACTCCTGCGTCAGGCGATATTGGGTGCTGGGATGTTAGAATCGACGCGATAGATTCTGTTGGCGGTACGTGCTCGGGTTACCCAAGTATCAATAACAGTTGGGTTGACTGTGGTGATACGGACTATATAAAAGTTTGTGTAAACGCGAGTGTTCAAGGTTGGATTTGGGAAATTCCTCCCGGGCAGAGTTGTAGTTACACTAACAAATCGACTAAAGAAATAAAGCCAAGCGATGTTGTACCAGACAGCATCTCTCCATATATTGTAAGTTCTCCGGATAATATTTATGGTAACTGGGATCCTGATACTTACACAGATTATAGTTACAAGATAGATAATGTTCCCGGAGGAGATCAAACTATATGCGCCCAGCCGGTGTCTGCAACTCCCGGCTACAGATACATCCTTACATGTATAAATAACGATACAGCGCCGGGAGGTTCTTGCGCGCCTATAAATGTAGATGAAAGTTCGGAGAAAGCCGATTTGGGTTATAAACTTGTTACTACAGGTTGGTTTACTTCTATTAACGGCGATGTGTTTGGGGGAGCCGGTTCGGGTTTTAGTGTGGTTGATGGTATTCCGGCTTCATCGGGTCCCGATTTCGCGAGTTATCTGGTTCAAGGTATAGGTTCCGTTTTCGG
>MEVN01000005.1:13269-36699 GCA_001772985.1 candidate division WWE3 bacterium RIFCSPLOWO2_12_FULL_36_10
TTTGACACCTCCGGCTGATGCAACCTCATTTTCAAACTGCAACATCCTAACTAACGGCAATCTTAATCCAGATATAACTTACAAGACAATACTTTCCGATTGTCTTTTGGATAGGTTGAATGGTAGTGATTTAGCATATAAATTAAGTAAGGATGGGGTTGTAGTAATTTATGTAACTGGCAGTGGTTCCCTTACATTCAAAAATAATTTTAGATCTGATGCGGGAGCTTCTTCTAAAAGAAGAATCATCTTTGTTACTGCACTTCCGGTAGTTTATGGCAAGGTGTTAGCAGGATACGCCAATCCCACACTTACAAGTAGGCCACATGTTGAAGCCACTATATTAACAACAGGCGATATAACATTTAAGAGTAACGATCCAACTGCCGACACAACAATTGTGGTTGAAGGTCCGCTTGTTTCTAAAGCCAACGTCTCGCTTGAAAGAGATAGAAAGACCACGAATAACTATCCCGCCGAAGTTATAAAATTCAACCCGATATATATTGATAAACTTACAACATTGGAATTGACAAATGGGACAAATAAATCCGGATTATTTTTAAACGATGCTATTTGGGAGGAGGATCAATGAAAAATATGAGAAAAGATAACGGACAAGTCTTAGTATTCGTTGTTGCAACAATGGCAATTGCGCTTGCTGTTGGTATAAGTTTTTCTTTAAGAACTTTGTCTTCCCTCTCAAGAACTTCAACTACAGATACTTCTTCTAGGGTTTTAGCTGCTGCGGAAGGTGGCGCCGAAAGATATTTGTCAAAAACAATTTCTGAATTAGACGCGAAAGTAGGTCAACAATCGGAAGTTATTAAGTTTGTAGGAACATCAAACGATAATATAAGTACAAAAGCGTCTGTAACCGTAACAAAATATCCAACCGACCCTTCAGGTAAGTTTACGTTCACAGTAAAACAAGGAAAAGTTGTTCAAATAAATTTGAGCGGATACGGAAGTTCGTCAATCGACCTTTGTTGGTCGTCTGTTTTGTCCGCTAAAGACAGCGATTTATATTATTCAGTTTATTCTGATACCGCCATACTGAGGAAGTTTGGATTAAAGTCAATAAGCAGAAACGGTTTTCCGAGTGGTTATTCGAATAATTTTGAATCCGCCGGAAATAACAGCAAGTGTGGTCAAGTGGCAAGCAATTTCAAAAATATTTCATGGTCCGGGATCGCAAAATATTTAAGAATTTACTCAATAAATAATGACTCGACGGTTGAATTATTTCCCAGTGGAAATCTTCCCACACAAGGATATAAAATTACGTCTGTTGGTGAGTTAAATGATATAGTTTCAAATCAAAGAGTAACAAAGACAGTAACAGTACTAAGACCACTTCCCTATCTTCCCGCTATGTTTGATTTTGGGATCTATTCTGATTCCGGAACAGTTCAGTAGTCCTTGACAGAAGTTTTAGATTTAGACATACTTAACACAAGGATGATTGACCGATGCTTGGTTGAAGAACCTTCAATCACCTGCCCAGTATCATGTTATATGAGGTAATCTCAAAAAAGAATAAAGAAAGGGGGTGCAACTTATGAAAAACCAAAAAGGTTTCACCCTTATTGAGCTTTTAATTGTTATTGTAATCATAGGTATTTTAGCTGGAGTCTTGATCGCCATTATTAACCCAGGAGCACAACAGAATAGAGCAAAGGATGCAGGTATTAAAGCTGCAATGAACAAGGTTGTTCTTGCAACAGAAGGATATATTTCATCTTACGGCATATCGCCAAATGACGCTCAATTTATTGGCTCTTTACAGAATGTACTCGGATCGACTTGTGCAGCAGGTGGTGTTGATGTTAATTGTCTTTTCACTGTAACTGGCAACTCGCTACCCAGCACGTGTGATGCAAGTGGATGGACCGGTTCTGGTGCTTCAGCAAGTGCGTGTTCGTACAATTACGTTGGTACTGTAGCAGGAGCCACACAAACCAATTTTACTTTATACGCTAAATCGTTTGGTATAACAGATACCGTATTTACCTATAAGAATTTTGGTACTGGAGCAGGACAGATCCAGCATTGTACTGGCGCTAATCCTCCAGTTTGTCCTCTATAGTTTTTTAGTTTGATATTGTGGGTCCCCCGCCATGGCGGGGGACGTGTTTGTTATGTTACATAATTCCAAATTGAATCTTACCGGATTCACATTAATAGAGATACTTATGGTTGTACTCCTTGTTGGTATACTTACCGGTATAGTTATTTCTATTGTTAGCCCAACAAAAACACAATCAATCGCTAGAGATGGGATAAGAAAAGCCAATTTAGCTAAACTGGCATCTGCAGTCGAATCTTATAAACAGGCTGAGGGCAAGTACCCGACTGATGCCGAATCTTCGGATACAGTTTCTGTCTTTAGAACAGTTTACGTTAAAAACTGGCCTGATGGTGTTGATGACAAAGGAGTTTTTGATCCGGCTTGGAATTATTTTTATTACTATATTGCCTCAACGGATAAATTTGCGATAAACGTTCAGAATTCTGGAAAAACCGGATGGTGCTTTAAATATCACCCAAGCTGGGGAGTGGTAAAAGAGTGTAAAGATTCGGGAGCCGGTGGCTGCGGTTTATTGGGAGCCAACGATACCTGCAATTAAGGATAGTCTAAGATAAACCTCAAAAACACTCACCATATCAATGTGCTTATTATAGCTTATGTGGGCATAACGTTGTTCTAATGAATAAGTCAGTAGGTATTTTTGCATATAACCATTTGTATTGTTATAATCACGAAAAATATGGATTATCCTAGGTTACACCTTGTATATTGTCTACACCATAAGTAAACCTGTACTTGAATTATTATCACTTACTATTTATATTCTAATAAATACCCTATTTTCAACATAATTTATTTATTAAGCGATGTGAGCAGAATGCGTTATCGTTAAATCAACTTAATTTAAGGTTTATCATAGAATATCCTTTTCTATTTGTGCTAACATTATATATATGAGATCTACTGCCAAGGGATTTACTTTAATCGAACTTTTACTTGTAATTCTTATTATTGGAGTTTTAACAGGCGTAACGCTTACAGTTATAAATTCAGGTGGAATAAGATCAAAGGCTCGCGATGCTCAAAGGGTTTCGGATCTTAAAAAAATTCAAACTGCACTAGAACTTTATTTTGCAGACAGTAGAGCTTATCCGGCATCGTCCGCTTGGATACTTGTGACTGGCAGTGGCGATATTTTATCAAGTACACTAAAGCCAAATTATATAAACGCTTTTCCGGTTGATCCGGTTTCTACTCCCGGCGCCCCAACCGATGCTTGTTCAAGTCCAACTAGTTACAGATATAATTATCAAACAAGCGGTTCAGGATCAAATTATATTCTAACCGCAATAATGGAAGTTTCTACCTCAAACGATGGTTTTGAATGCTCTTCTTTAAATAATATAGTTTCTGGGACTGTTGGTGGTTGTTCGCCTTGGACAGCAACGTCAGATGTGTGCTATGGAGTCGAAAATCCTTAAATTAAATTCAAAAGGCTTTTTATCGCAAAGGGGCTTTACTTTGGTTGAATTGTATATAGTGATGGCGATAATTGTGGTAATGTTTCTTGCTTCTTACATAATTTTAAATCCATTTACTTTAAAGCAAAAAACGCGAGACGATAAAAGATTAAGTGACATTAGTACTTTGGACCGCGCGATAAACGAATATTTTGTTGATACTGCAACATATCCCGATATAGTAAACACCTTAAGAAAAAGTAATACCATTCCAACAGGCAGTACAGGTCCTGTAGAAAATTCAATAACAGGTTGGATAAATCAAGACCTAAGTCCCTACACTACTAAGCTTCCAACCGATCCGGTAAATGATTCTATTTATTACTACTCGTATAAAAGGAGTGCAAAAGGTTATGAAATTGACGCGAAGTTAGAGTATTACTCAAACTACTCGCGTGACGATGGTGGCAACGATTCTAATCTGTACGAAACTGGAATCGATCTAACGGTTATGTGATTAATTTGAGAACGTTGTTGTAGTTGACTTCATTTGAATAGCGTAATCAAATGAAGTAGGTAGAGATGCTGCGGATTTTATAACGCTTACTACTCTTGTTAAATCTTTTACTGATCCTGTTGATTTAATAAGAATTCCTTGAATTGGAAGGGAAACACCCGGAGCCGGTATAACAAATGCGTCAACGTCGTTGTACACAGATTTTAACCTTAACAGTTTGGGAGTTGTCTGCCCTGCTATATTAAAGCAGTTTGTGTAGCCGAAATTTGTTGCAGCTTGGCTAAAACCGTTTGAAGAATAAACTGAACTCAAAGAATTATAAGCAAAATTTGATAGTACATAAGTGCTACTTCCGTTGCCGTATACTAAAAATCCTGTTATAGAGGCTTCCCCTCCAGTTGATGGGTTGTTCCAGCAGACACTTAAAGTTTTGTTAGCCGTATAATCTGTTAAATCTACTTCAATCGACTTATTCCTTTTTAAAGAGACCGAAAGTGCAGATGTGCTGTTTCCCACATAACTTAGAACAGCGCCGGCTGTTGCCGATATCCCGTCTTCCCCGTTTATTGTTAAGGCGCATTCAGTTCCGCAATTTCCAAAGTCAATATAACCCTTTAAAGTTGCGTAAGGTTTTACTAAAAGTCGTTCTGCTAGGGCTTCTGCTACAGCCAAAGATCTGTTTGATGAATCCGATCTTGTTGTTACATTAACACTTTTTAAAAATCTGCTTGAAACACTAATTCCAACAGCAAGTGCCATCATCATGGTGAGAATAACTATTATTAATGTTTGTCCTTTTTGATTTTCTTTTTTACCTTGCATTTAATAAGTACCTCTTACTACAATGGTGTCTCTTATAGTTGTTTGACCGGTAAATTGGTTTACAGGCGATCCAACCTGATACATTTTGAAATTTAACTTTACTACGGTAGGGCTACTTCCGATTAACTTAAAGTTAGGATTTGAAGCATCCCCAACCTCAACAGCGATACCTTCCGGAGATGAATTATTTGTGAGTAATACTTCGGTTGGCGAGCTGCCGGTGCTTCTAACTACAGAACCAACTCCTGATACAGATTTAACCGCGTATGTAACGGTATCTTGTGTGCCGGAAGAATTAACAATTGTGAAAACAAGTTTTGTAGAAGTAGTTTGAGTCGTATCAATACTAATTGCGTCTCTAAGTTCCCTATCTAGTTTTAGTGTTAAAAAATTACCGTTCTGTTCTATTTCATTTGAAATTCTTGTTTTATTGTAGCTTCTAATTAGAGTGAGAATAATATCAGATGTTACTCCGGCAGAAATTATAACTAGGGCTACAACTATTAAAAGTTCGATAAGAGTGAATCCGCCTACGGCGGACGAGTCCCTTTTCATGGCTTAATTTCCCTTCCAATTAGCAAGTTCAGTATAGTTGTGAGAATACTTTGCTATATTTCCAACATTCCATGAAACCTCAACTTCAACCCTAACAAGGTTTGTGTTGCCGGTATCAGGATACGAAAGCCTGAAAAACCTTTTAAGTTCAGTTGGTGTTCCTGTATTAAAAACTTCATTCGAAGCAGTCACCGTTAAGGTATTTCCTGAAGCATCGATAAAACACTTGGCAGAGCCTCCAAAACATGAGGACATGTTTGAAATAAATCCCGGTGTTCCTGACCAAGTCATACCGCTTGAGTCTCTATAAGCTCTTACAAGTTCAATTTCTTCATTCGCCATTTTTGTGCCTTCTAAAAACAACTTTGAGTTAATTGATGACCTTAAAGTAAAAAGTGCTAATGAAACAAGTGACGTAATAACAACTACAGTAACACCAAGCGCAGCTATTGTTTCAACAAGTCCTATTCCATTTTGATTTAATTTGTTTCGCATGTTACGTTATTAACTAATTTCATCATTCCGACGGAATTTACTTCAACTGCACGGCAATTCGATCCACTATTTGGATATCCTAAAGAGATTCTATTCGATCCTGTTCCAGCTGGTTTTACCATGTTTACGTCTCCGTTTACCATATTAAAAAATACACAAAAACTTGTTCCGCCGTTTCTAATTATTACGTCTCCGGGAAGTTTTACTGAAGCTGTTGATGTTGAGCCTGAATCGCAGTCAGCTTGAGCGTTATTGGTTGAGTTAAAAAAGTAATATTTATTAGCACTATCTGAAGCTATCTTTAATCCCCAATATTTAGCTTCGGTATCAGCTCCAACCCTTGTTAAAGCCTTGTTTTGAACTGTCCTAAGGTCGCTCTTCAGTTGTTCGGCTCCTTGCAATACATTTTGATTGTTTAAATATCCCGAAAAGCTCGGTATGAGAATGCCGGATAAAATAAGAATAATGGAAACAGAAATTAATAATTCTACAAGTGTAAACCCTATACCACTTTTTTGGGCAGAAGCGTTCATGTCTATATGTTATCACAAAAATAGTTTATTTTAGAATTCACCGCTATGATACAATAACAATATGCCCGTATTAGGATTAGATCTAGGAAATTACCATTTTAGAGCCGTTGAATTAAGTTTATCAAAAGGCAAGGTTATACTTGATAAATTTGGTTCTTACCAAAACCCAAAATTGAACATTGAATCCCAATCTGATGATGATATAAATAAATATGCCGAGGCGTTAAGGACTTTTATATCTGAAGCTGGCTTTACAACTACAAATGTTGTTGCAGCAATACCGGAATCCGAAGTATTTACCCGAGTTATTAAAGTTCCGCAAATGAGTGAAAAAGACTTAAGGAATTCAATTGCTTTTGAGGCGGAGCAATATATACCGCTCCCTATGAACGAAGTTAGTTATGATATTCAAGTTATAGATTCAGATATTTTAGATAAAGATAAGATGAATGTGCTTTTAGTAGCAGCAAAAAAGACCGTTTTAACAAAGTATGTTGGCCTTCTTAAAAAGGCAAAACTTGTTCCAAAGGGATTAGAGCCCGAAACCTTAGCTGTTTCCAGAGTTTTGGGCGACACTCCAGAAAGACCAAGCGCAAGTGTAATTGCTACGATTGGTTCGGAAAACACCGAAATCATAGTTGTTTATAAAGGTGCGGTAAGATTTACTAGAACTATTCCTATTGGCGGGAGTGCTTTAACAAGAGCAGTGTCTCAAGGTCTTAATTTTGAATTTTCTCAAGCTGAAGAATACAAAAAGACATATGGTTTGGAAACATCACAGGCGGATGGCAAAGTTTATAACGCGTTAAAGCCCGTAATGGACAACGTATTAAATGAAATAAAAAGATCAAGGACTTTCTACACAACACACAATCCAAATGTTATTATTAATAGGTTAATAATTTCTGGAGGAACTGCCCTAATGCCCGGTCTAGTATTTTATATAGCAAATAACCTTGATTTAGAAGTTGAATTGGCCAATCCTTGGAGGAATATTGTAATTTCACCAAAACTTGAATCTCAAAAGGAATTATTGATGCAACAAGGTTCAGCTTATGTTACTTCTGTTGGTTTGGCAATGAAGGAGCTAAAATAATGCCCGAAAGTATTAACCTTGTACCAACACACGAAAAGTCCCAACAGCAAAAGGAGAAATTAGTTAAAGCCGGAACTATTGTTTCAATTATTCTCCTTGTTTTAACAATAGGAATTGCGGGGTATTACTTTTATAGCATTAGCAGGATTAAGGAAACTTCAAAGACTTTGGATTCGGATATTGAAGCCCTAAGATCTGACATAAAGAAGCTTTCTGATATTGAAATTTCAGGTAGAAATTTATATACAAAATTTTTAACTTTAAAATTAGTTTTTGAAAACCGTACATCTTATTCTCTCCTTCTTGATGAGTTGCAAAAAAGAGTACCCGCAGATGTTTCTATTGATTCGTTAACTTCCGCACAACCGGGAGAACTAAGTATTTCAGGAAACGCATCAAATTATCTTTCAATCGCAAAATTTATTAATACGTTAACGGATGCAAAATTTAGCTCTGCCGGTAAAGATTTGGAAAAGTTGTTTACAGATGTAAAACTAAATTCTGTTAATCTTGATCTTCAAACAAACTCCGCGAAGTTTTTTATTGTTGTTAGTTATAATGGAAAGATCTTAATAAAATGAAGTTTAATTTTAATGCAGTAAAACAATTTTTTCTGAACTTTCTTATTCCAATTATATCTTTGGGAATAACGGGAGTTCTTTTTGTACTGGTTATTTATCCTTCTTTAATTAAACTTCCAGTTTTAAATAAGGAAGTTCAATCGAAGGTTAAATTAAAAGATCAGCTTGATACTAAATTAAAGAATTTAAATAGTATTCTTGATTTTAAAAGTGTTGTTGACGAGAATAGTTCTTTAGTTTCGCAGGCAATATCTTCTGCCACTAACGCACCTCAGCTACTAACTCAAATAGATACAATAGCTAAGGATTCAGGCCTTACTGTTTTAAGATTAAGCTACTCATTTGGTGAAGTTGCAGTAGCAGTAGATGAAAAAGGTGCCGAAAAGACTAACGATGTAGTGATAGTAAACTTAGGTGCTCAGGGAACTTACTTACAAGTTAAGAATTTCGCCCAAAATCTAGAGAATTCTTCGAGATTAATAAACATAAAAGATTTTAGATTTTCTCTTGATAACGAAACAAAGCAACTAGACGTTGTGTTTGTGCTCGAATCTCCTTATCAATTTGTAAATTCTACAGCTGTTACTGATGATCCTGTAAATATAGATATCACAAAGGATGATTTTGTTACCATAATAAATAAAGTTAAGGGCTTAAAATATTACAATATTTCAATTGAAAATATTTCTCAGCAAGCTCAAAAAGCTGCTGAAGTTAAAGAATCAACCGAAAGTACTCCGTAGTAATTATATTAATGGTTTAGAATTTGCTTTTTTCCATTCTTCTATAGCTTTGTGATTGCCTGATGTTAAAACGTCCGGAACTTTTAGGCCATTAAAATTTTGAGGTCTTGTATATTGCGGATATTCTATCTTAAAAGGAGAACCGTTAAGAGTTTCTTTAGAGAATGACTCGTTTAATGACGCTTCTTCTTTTTCTAAAACTCCCGGCAAAAGCCTTACAACACTTTCCATAATAATAAGCGCAGGTAGCTCTCCTCCTGATAAAACAAAATCTCCTATTGATATCACCTCATCTGATAAGTTGGTTAATACTCTTTCGTCAATTCCCTCATACCTCCCACAAATTAAGATAATTTGACTTAAATTTGAGTATTCTTTAGCTTTTTTTTGAGTATATTTTATACCACGTGGGGAAAGAGTAATTACTCTAGCGCTCTTTTTTTTTCCTATACTACTAACGGCTTTAAAAATAGGCTCCGGTTTTAGTACCATGCCAACTCCACCGCCAAAAGGCTTATCGTCTACAGTTTTATGTTTATCTTCGGTAAAATCTCTCAGATTATGCAAATTTACGCTTATCAAACCAAGTTCTACAGCCTTTTTAAAAGGAAGATTTACCAGATGTTCGTTAAATAAATTTGGAAAAAGTGTTATTACATCAAAAGAGATCATTGAATTTCGGAAGTTTCTAAGAGCGTGAGGTTTACTCTTGTACCATCTCTTATTGCTTTGGCTTTAGCAATTGATCTTAAACTTCTAATTATTTTTCCCTTTTTACCTATAACTTTACCCATATCCGCATCAGACACCTTTATTTCAAGATTAACATTTCCGTCCTCGCCTTTTTCAACAACCATTACACCTTCTCGGTCATCGACTATTGATTTTAACAAAAAGATTATAAAGTCCTTCACTCAGTTGTACCTTCCTGCGGGGTATCTTGCACGCCTGCCTGCTTTTTGGTTTTTGGTGTGTATTTAACATAGGTATAGGTGCCGTTCATAAGTTCTGTAACAGATTCAGATACGGTTGCGCCATTTTCTACCCATTTTTTATACTTTTCTTTATCTAAAGCTAAATTATTAGAAGGTGCCAGAGGAGAATAATGTCCTAAAACATCAACATATCTACCATTTCTCTTATTTCGTGTTTCTGAAACAACGATTTTATAGCTTGGTGCGAATTTTTTACCGAATTTTGCAAGTCTTATTGTTATTGACATAGCTTGAGGGATTCTATCAAAGAGATTTAAGCTTGTCCACTAAAGGGATTTTGCTTTATCCACTAAAGGGATTTTGCTTTATCCACTAAAGGGATTTTGCTTTATCCACTAAAGGGATTTTGCTTTATCCACTAAAGGGATTTTATCCAATCCTGCTTGTGCTGCCTCTTGTTCAGCCTTTTGTTTACTTCCGCCCTCGCCTTCTCCAAATAACTCTTTTCCAACATAAACACCCACTTTAAATGTTTTATTGTGATCCGCACCCCATGAATCAATTACATCGTATTTAGGTGTCAGATTGAACTTTTCCTGAACAATTTCTTGAAATATCGACTTCGAATCTTTGTATGTAGAGTTTTTAACAATTTCAACTATTTTATAGAACAAGTTTTTATTCACAAATTTTCTACAAACCTCAATTCCCCTTTCAAGAAATAAAGCTCCAAGTACGGCCTCAAAAGTATTTGCTAAAATATATTCTCTTTGCCTCCCTCCCGAAACTTCCTCCCCATTTGATAAAAATAGTAAATCCCCGTATCCAAGCCTCTTTGCTTCCTCGGCTAAAGAAGGTGTACACACAATAGCAGCTCTATAGTTTGTCATCTCGCCCTCAGGAGCTTCTTTGTAGTTTGAATATAAAAAATCAGAGGATAAAAATTGAAGAACAGCATCGCCTAAAAACTCTAACCTTTCGTTTGACGGAAATTTATGTTCGGGATGTTCGTTTAAATATGATCTATGAGTAAAAGCAGTCTTAAAAATATCGAAGTCCTGAATTTTACAATCAAGAATTTTCTCAATTTCGAAGAAACTCTTCTTATTTTCTTTAGTTAACGAAGTCATTCAAGTTTGTCTGCGAGTACAGTAAGTAAATCAGATACCGACTCGATATTTTCCTTCTCTGCCATTAAGTCTACCTTAAAAGTTTCTTCTAAATCTTCTAGAATTTCAAGGAGTTCAATTTCGCCAATGTTTAAATCGTCTTCAAAAAAAGAGTTTGGCGTTATTTCGGACTTGTCTATTCCGCATTTGTCCGATATTAAATTTCTAATTTTTTCTAAATATTCAGTCATAAACTTAAGTTTTCTAAATTGTCTACTATACTTCCCAATACACCGTTTACAAATTTACTCGACGAATCGCTACCAAATTCCTTTGCAAGCTCAACTGCTTCATCAACCACCACCTTCATTGGTATATCGCCGAGCTTTAATAATTCAAAGACAGCGATCCTTAAAATAACCAAATCAATTTTCGATACTTTTTCCAATGGCCAATCCGTTGCATTATCCTGTATTATTTTATCTATTTTTGAGTTATTTGTCTCAACGCCCTCGGTTATGATTTCAACAAGCTTAAAATCCGCCTGCCCGCATTCAAGAAGCTCCTTTGAAAGAAGCTCGAAGTCTTTGTTGTCGCCTTCCTGGAATACCCAACAGAATATTGTTGCGAGAGCTATTTTTCTCGCCTGATGCCTTGGATCGCTCTTTAGTCCCATTTGCCTTCTCCTAATACTAACTTAACTTCACTTTCCGCACGTTGGGCAAGCCCTGTGTGGAAGCTTTTGATTTTTGCAGTTTTCGCAGAATACTGATTCCGTAACGACCTCAAAATAGTGACCGTTTCGTTTTCTTTTTGTTCTACCTTTGCTATGTCTTCTCTTTGGTACTGCCATACGGCCTAATATATAGGAAGGTAATGACTTTTGTCAAACTAGCTTTAATATAGTAAATAAAGCGCTACCAAACCGCCTTTCTGTGACTATAACTAGGGCGGTGTCGATTATTAACTTTGACACATCCGATTGTTTTCCGTGCGAATATATAAATACCCCGCCTTTATTAAGTATTCCGGGCACATTTTTAAATAAGAACCTTTGGGCTTGATCTTCGTAGTAAGGGTCTGCAAACACAATATCGTATTTTTTCTTTGTTTTTGATACAAATTTTGCACTTTCCTCATGAAAGACCGCGCTTTTTTCGTTTAACTTCATGTTTAGAAGATTTTCATTTATTGTACCAATTGATTCGTAATCGCTATCAACAAAATCACAAAACTCAGCGCCTCTGCTTAAAGCTTCAATTCCAAAACTTCCGATACCGGCAAAAAGATCAAGACAAAGGCTTCCCTTTACCTTTTCCCCTAATATAGAAAAAATTGATTGTTTTGCCACGTCTTGTAATGGCCTCATTTTGTCATTTTCCATGACATTAAGTTTTCTTCCTCTTAAATCACCGGAAGTTACTCTTGGCATTTCAATTATTTCCTATTAATTTTGTATTCATTGTTCCAAATTTTCTTTCTAACTCATGATATTCACTGATTTTTGGATAGTACTGTTGCGCGGTCATTTTTGCAAGTTCCAAAAGCTTTAGATCCGATATATCCGCTATTTTAAATTTCTTGTAACCGTGCTGTATTGTACCAAATATATCCCCCCTGCCCCGCATTTTCATGTCTATTTCTGCAAGTTCAATGCCAGAATCTATACTTTCAAGGTATTTTAACCGCTTGAATGCAGTATTTGAGTAATTTGACATAAATAACAAGCAAAAAGCTTCTCCTCCCTTTCTCCCAACCCTTCCTCTTAGTTGATGTAGTGAAGCAAGGCCATATCTCTCAGCACTTTCTATAATTATTATTTCGGCTTCCGGAATATCAACACCCACTTCAATAACAGGTGTTGAAACTAATACTCTTATTTCACCTGTCCGAAACTTTTGAATAATCTTGTCTTTCTCTAATGATTTCATTTTGCCATGTAAAAGCCCCATTTTTACATTCTTAAAAACACCTGATTTTAATTGTTCAAACTCTTTTTTTGCTGATTTTATATTTTCTAAGTTTTCAATTTCCGACTCTTCAATAAACGGACAAACAATAAAAACTTGGCCCTTCTTTATTGAGCTTAGTTTTTTTAAAATCCATTCATACGAACTGCTTCTTTTTTCTTCTGGAACAACCCATGTTTTAATTTCTTTGTTTAAATGAGGGCCTGTTTTTAAAGCTGAAATAGACAAATCTCCATATAAAGTTAACGCAAGTGTACGCGGAATAGGTGTTGCAGTCATTGAAAGAAAGTGCGGAATTTTTCCTCGGGAGCTTGTACCCATAAGTTTAATTTTTTCTCTTTGTTCAACTCCAAATCTATGCTGTTCGTCAACAACCACAAGTCCTATATTTTTATACTCTTCAGAAAACAAAATTGCATGAGTTCCAATTAGCACGTCCCAGCCATCATCCAGATTCCTTTTTGCTGAAGTTACTAAAGATATTCTAATTCTAGTTTTGTCAAAAAGCATTTTAAATGTTTCAAAATGCTGAGTTGCAAGTATTTCCGTTGGGGCAAGATAAAGAGTTTTATATCCGTTAAGATAAGCGAAATATGAAGAAATAACGGCAACAACAGTTTTTCCGCTTCCAACATCGCCTTCTAAAAGCCGATTCATAGGAACAGTTTTTGACATATCGTTTAGGGTTTCAATGCAAGCTTCTTTTTGCCATGTAGTTAGGTTATAAGGCAAGGTTTGAATAAATGATTCAACATTGGTATTAAGTTTATCAATGCGCATTTTTACACCGGAATTGTTACTATTCCAATTTGATTTCCTTTCTTCTACTTTTAAAAGTTCAAGAAAAAATTCATCAAAAGAAAGTCTGTGCTTTGCAGTTTTAACATCATATTCAGTAATTGGAAAATGAATTTTATTTAACGCATCGTTTAATCCGATCAATTTATTCTTAATTAAAATATTTAGAGGGAGAAAATCTTTTATATCTCCCAAAATACGTATGACGTCGTTATTTCTAGCTCGTAGCCACTTGGATGAAATTCCAGTTGTTTCAGGATAAACAGGAACTAGTCTTCCTGTATTTATATTATTTCTTTCGGCTTTTTCAAATTCAGGACTCATTAAGCCAATCTTGTTTCCAATTGCTTGTACGTTCCCGCTAAAATTAAATTCTTCCCCAATCGTAAGCTGCTTTTTTATAAAGTGGCTATTAAACCAAATTAGATCCATTTTTCCTGTTTCATCAAAAACTCTAGCTTTTGTAAGCCTTTTCCCGCTTCTTGTGAATATGTTGTCAACACGTTCAATTCTGGCTCTTACTGTAGCAGATGTATAAGCCATTAAATCTTTAATTTTAAAGAATTTGCTGTAATCTTGATATCTAAAGGGTAAATGGTAAATTAAATCTTCTACGGTTTTAATCCCAAGTTTTTCTAATAGTTTTTTTGATTTTGGTCCAACACCCGGTACTTCAATTATGTTTGATGATAAATTCATCCTAAGTATGGTAGAACAGATGTAGCGAGAAGTGATAACGCAGCAACAATAATAAAAATCTTATAAAAAAATCTGTGTTTTCTTGCCCATTTAAAAAATTTTCTAACTAATTTTAATATAATCTCTCTTTCCAAACTTGATTACGTCCCCTGATTTAAAAGTAAATTCAGCATTTGGATCTGAAATTATCTTTTCATTCACTTCAACGCCACCCTGTTGAATTACTCTTTTCACATCGCTTGTTGAAACTTTGCCGGTTAGGGAATTTGATATGAATCTAAAAAGTTGAATTTTCTCGTAGCTATTAAATGCTTCATTTAATTTTATTTCAGTAGTATTTGCATCAGTTAGTTCCCTATTTTGTACACCTCTTTCAAAATTTTGTTCTGCAACCAATGCCAATTTTTCACCGTGATAAAACGTCGTTATTTCTTTCGCTAGCCTTTTTTTGAAGGCCATTGGATTCTCGCCGTTTTTCACTGCTAATTTCATTTCTTCAATTTCTTTCATTGGAACTCTTGTTGCAAGTTCAAAATATTCAAAAATTACATCATCAATAATTGACATAATTTTCCCATACATGCTATTTGCGTCATCGGAAACAGGAATAAAGTTTTTAAGACTTTTACCCATTGGTCTTCCATCGCTTCCAGTTAGAAGTTTCATTACAACAGCGGATTGAGGTTTTAAGCCAAAAACAGGCATTAACTTTCTTCCGGCCAGCAAGTTAAAAGTTTGATCGGTTCCTCCAAACTCAACATCACATTTTAATGCGACCGAGTCATAGCCCTGCATCAAAGGGTATAAAAATTCATCCATACCGATAGGACTTTTTTTATTAAACCTTTGCGCAAAGGCTTCTCTTTCAAGCATTTGGGCAATCGTAAATTGTTTTGAAAGATTTATTACGTCATTAAAATTAAGTTTTGTAAGCCACTCTGAATTATGTCTAATTTCTGTTTGATCGGAAAAAACGGTTTTAAAAAATTGTTCCTTGTAGTTTCTTTCATCAGCACTTATATTTAAAGAATCCTTCTCCGCCCGCATATCAACTTTGTCCGAATGATCGCCCACTAGTGTAGTAAAATCTCCGATTATTAAAGTTACTTTATGTCCAAGTTCCTGAAAATCTCTAAGTTTTCTGTGCACTACAGTATGGCCTAGATGTAATAATGGTCCTGTGACATCCGTGCCTAATTTTAAGTGTAATTGTTTTCCCAAAAGTAGTTTTTCTCTTAATTCATCTGTTGTGTAAATTTCGCGAACGCCTCGAGTTAGAATTTCATTAATTTTATCTTTGTCTGTACTGATTTTTTGCATATCAATAGGATACCATAAAGGATTAGGTTTCACCCAGTTCCACCTGAAAAATCCCCATCACTTTAATGTCTTATTTTCTGATTCAAATAAACACCGCGTTATTGCAACAAGATTAATCATTAAATTATTATCCATAAAACAAAAAGCTGTCATATCAATTGAATTTAGGGTGGAGCTGGGTGAAACCTAGTGATATAATCTATTGATGAACTTTAGAAATCTTAAAAAACTGCTTAAACTGCGAGGTTTTGACAGGTCAAAAACCCTTCTTTATTTAACATATTTGTCTTCCTTCACACTTTTTGCGCTTTTGGGAGGAATAATTTTTCTTGTAATAATATTTGCAATTTTTTCACGACAGTTGCCAAATCCAAATCAGCTTTTAAATAGAAGTACAGACCTTTCAACTAAACTTTTAGATAGAAACGGTGTTCCGATTTTTGAAGTATTTGGAGAAAAAAACAGAAGTATAATTACTTTGGATAAAGTTACACCAAACATTGTTCACGCAACTTTATCGGTTGAGGACGCAGGTTTTTATAGTCATCAGGGCATTGATTTAAGAGGAATACTAAGAGCTGTAAAAAATACACTTCTGGGGAATGGATTACAGGGCGGATCAACAATTACACAGCAGGTAGTAAAAAACGCTTTATTAACACAAGACAGGACAATTTCAAGAAAAATTAAAGAATTTATATTGTCTTTGCAGTTAGAAAATAAATATTCTAAGGATCAAATCCTACAAATGTATTTAAATGAGACCCCATATGGTGGGCAGAATTATGGAGTATTAACTGCCTCAAAAGTGTATTTTGATGTAGATCCTTCAAATCTTAGTGTTGCTCAATCCGCATTTTTGGCGGGACTTCCGCAAAGGCCAAGTTATTACTCCCCTTATAGCTCAAATCCAAGCGCAGGTCTTGAAAGAAAAGACTACGTTTTGTATTTAATGAAGGAAAGAGGATGGCTTGACGTAAATGGCGTGAGGCACTATTTGAGTAAAGAAGATTATCTTAAAGCAAGGACAGAGAAATTAGTATTTAAGTCGTCCACACAGTCTTTCAAAGCTCCCCACTTTGTATTTTATGTTAAGCAATTGCTGGCTGATTTATACGGAGAAGATGAAGTTGAGCAGGGAGGGCTTATTGTGAAGACTTCGATAGATTTAAAAACGCAGGAACTTGCAGAAAAAATCGTAAAAGAAGAAGTGGATAAAGCAAAGACATTAAACGTGGGGAATGGCGCCCTTGTGGCTATTGATCCAAAAACAGGCGAAATACTGGCTATGGTTGGCTCTAAGGACTATTTTGGCAAACTTGAGCCGGAAGGATGTGCTTCCGGTACCACCGGCGTTGGAAGTTGTGATTTTGAGCCTAATTTTAACGTTTCTATAGCGAAAAGACAGCCGGGGTCGTCTATTAAGCCCTTAACATACGCAACTATGCTTACACATGGATATACCGCATCATTCCCATTTTTAGACGTTCCAACGGTATTTTTAAAGGCTGACGCGGGCAAGGATTATAAACCTGTAAACTACGATGGGAAATTTAGAGGTCCAATGTCTTTAAGAAAATCATTAGGTAATTCACTTAATTTACCGGCAGTTAAAGCACTAAAAATAGTGGGAGTAGATCAGCTTTTGGATACTGCCAAGAAAATGGGTATAAAAACTCTAACTAATTCCGCAAGGTATGGTTTAGCTTTAACTTTAGGCGGAGGCGAAACAAAATTACTAGAAATGACTGGCGCTTTTGCAACATTTTCGGCTAAAGGAGTCCACAGAGATCCGATCGCAATTTTAGAAGTACGAGATTCTGCCGGAAAGTTAGTTTATAAACATCAGGATAATGGAGGTGATAAGGTATTGGGAGAAGATGTAGCCTTTATTATTTCGGATATTTTATCAGACGATGGAGCAAGATCCGACGCTTTTGGATCTGGTAGTTTACTTAATATTCCGGGTCGAAGAGTTGCTGTAAAAACCGGAACAACCGATGATAGAAGAGATAATTATTTTATGGCTTTTACTCCTTCTATTTCACTTGGAGTTTGGGTTGGGAATAATAACAATGAGCCTATGAATCAGTACGTTTCTTCCGGAATTACAGGAGCAACGCCAATTGGTCACAGATTTCTAGTAGATTATTTAAAAGACAAGCAGTTTGATAAATTTGAACCTCCTAAAAATGTTAAAAAAATTACAGTTGATGAGGTAACAGGTATGTTGCCGTTTAAGGACGAGAAAACAAGACCGGAATGGTTTATAAGCGGTACAGAGCCAACTGCAATCAGTGAATGGTACAAAGAATTGGAAATATGTAAATCCGATGGAAAGATTGCAAATGATTCATGCAAAAAAGCTGATAAAACCAAGGTTAAGACATTTATTAAATTAACAGCGGAACTTCCTGAGTGGCAGGCTGACGTGGATAAGTGGGTTAAGGAGCATTATGCAGACGATAGTAAGTATTTTACGCCCACAACTACATCAAAACTCTACTTTGACGACGATGGAAATCCAAAAGAAGACGGAGATCCGAGTGTAGAAATTGTAGGAAGAAAAGACGGAGACGTTGTGCCCCTTTCTTTTAGACTTGAAGCGGAAGTTTCATCTCCACACACAATAACTAAGGTACGAATTTATCTTGACGGAAACCAGATAACAACAGATACCTCCATTCCATATGGGTACGACTTTGTGTTTACTGTTGATCAGAAAGGCGATCACGAGTTTGAGGTTAGAGCAGAAGATAGCAAAGGGAAAGAAGGCAGTACAAAAATAAAGCTTAAAGTATCAGACTAAGCTATTTACGTATTTTTATTCCAAATTTATCTTCAAGACCTCTAATTAATGATTCCTTTATTTCAGTTATCCCTTTTTCATTCACAAATTTTAATCTAAATGTTATAGCTTTTTTACCCAGCCCAATTGTCGAATCCTCGTATTCATCGAGTATTTCAAGTCCAATTATTCTATCGTCGAAGTTATTAACAAAATTTATTATATCTCCGGCACTTTTTCCAATTTCCAAAATTAAAGACAAATCTTCCTCTGATGTATTTATAAACTCATCCACAACTTTAATATTATTTTTCAAAGCACAAAGCAAGTTTTCTGTAAATAAAGAAAATGAGTTAAATCTAATTTCTCCAAGCAGTAAACTTCCTTGATAAATACTATTTTTGTCGTCGTGTTTTTTAATGTTTATATTATTAATATCCAATTCGTGAAAGAGCCCAAATAATAAACTTTGTATATATTTACTTTTTTCTCTCAAATTAGAATTCTTTTCATAAATAACCTCAACTACCCTAACCTCTTTCAAGTCCTCAAATTTATCGCCTTCTTTTAAGTAAATTTTACCAACTTCAAAAATACCAGCCTCAAAGATTTTATGTTTTGCGTAGGTATTAATAATTGGGAATAACGTATCGTACATATTTGTTCTTAGTGCGTCCTGCTCGGAGTTTTGTGAGTTTTCTAGTCTTATCTGTTTAAAATCATTAATATCTGAAGCAACAAGCGGATTTGTAATATGTTCATGAAGTCCAAGCTTTATTAAAGAGTCTCTTATTTTTTCCTCAAATTTAAGTATTTCCGGTGTTAAATCTTTTGGTGGCGCAGTATTTATTTTGGCGTTTGGAATATTTTCGAAATTGTAAACTCTTAAAATATCCGAAACAATATCGTCTTCTACGCTAAAATCTGTTCTAAAGTAAGGCACTTCAACTGTGAGCTCTTCGGCCGATTCTTCCAGTAATCTATATCCGAAACTTTCAAGAGTCATTTTTACAGCTGATATACTAAATTCAATTCCGCTTATTTTCATTATTCTGTCTAAACGAATTTTTGAAACATTTAACGCTGATTTTTTTGGATAATAGTCAAAATTTTCATAATATTCTCCTTCCGCCAGCTCTAAAATTAAGTACGCAGCTCTTTCTAGCGCCAATTGAGTTCCGGCCGGGTGCAAAAATTTATCGTACCTTAAAACCGTTTCATTGTGAATTTTATATTTTCTTGCGGTTTTTCTTACCAAAGATTGGTCGTAATTTCCTGCGTCTAGAATTATATCGGTTGTTGATTCTGTAATTGCAGTTTCTTTCCCGCCAACTATCCCGCCTATTGTAATAGGCTTATCGTTTTGGGCTAAAATAAATACAGAAGGATCGAGTATAATCTTTGTCCCGTCCAATGTTGTTATTTCTTCTCCTTTTTTTGCCATTCTAATTACAATTTCCCGCGCGTCAAATTTAGAAAGGTCTTGGGCATGCATTGGCTGGCCATACTCAACCATTACAAAATTTGTTATATCAACAACATTATTTATTGAGGGAATTCCGTATAATTCAAGCCTTTCCGAAAGCCACTTAGGTGATTTTGCAACTTTTATACCTCTAAAAACCCTTGTATTAAACCTGTTTACAACTTTCGGACATTCAACTTTAATTTCAACTCCTCCGCCATCCTTTCCTTTTTCCGTATGTCTTTGCGGAAGTTTCAGTTCTTTTTTTTCTATTGCCGATAAATCTCTCGCGCAACCAATAACCGAAAGCCAATCAGATCGATCAAATCTATGTTCAAGCTCAAGAACATTATTTTCAATTGGTTTTTCAAGCATTAAACCCAAAGCCGTAAATGACTCTGCAATTTCTTTTGGAGTTTTATCTATATCTAAGTAGTCTTTTAGCCAAACTAAAGGAATTTTCATACGTAAACAACCCTTCCGCTATAAAGTTTTCTAACATCTGAAATATTAAATTTAGACATGACCATTCTATCAAGCCCCATACCAAAGGCAAAACCGGTATAAATTTCCGGATCAATTCCGCACATTTTTAAGGTGTTATAGTGAATCATTCCGGATCCTCCCATTTCAAGCCATCCCCTCCCCTTGCAAACATCGCATCCTACGCCCTTGCAAAAAGTACATTTTATATCAAAGCCCAAACCAGGAGAAACTTCGGGGTAGTATTTATATCTGCATCTAATTTCAGTTTCATTTCCAAATAAAAATCTAAGCATTAAGGTAATAGTTTCTTTTAGGTTTTGAACTGTTATTCCTTCATCAACAACAACTCCTTGGTATTGATAAAAATACGAATTATTTGATTTATTTCCTGTTTCGTTTCTATAACACTTACCCGGTATCACAGCTCTAATTGGCGGTCCGTATTGAGTCAAAATCCTTGATTCAACCGACGATGTATGAGTTCTTAATAGTACTTCAGGTTGCATAATAAATAACGTGTCTTGTAAGTCTGTAGCCGGATGGTTGTCTGGTAAATTAAGTCTTCTAAAGTTAAAATCCGCAGTTTCTATTTCAGGGCCATCGCAAACAGAATAGCCATAATACCTGAAAAAATCATTTATTTCTCTAATTACTTGAGTCGCAGGGTGCAAAAAACCGGTCTTTTTAGGGTTGGCGGGAAGGGTTAAGTCAATAAACGGATCGTTTTGAAGAGTATTTTTGTAGTTTGCCTTTAAACCTTCAATTTGCTTTTTAAGGTTTTCCATCAACTCGTTAATAATGGGACCATAGGTTTTTCTGCCCTCGTCTTTTAATTTAGGAAGCTCTTTTACCAAATTTGTAACCTCCCCTTTTGTTTTTGAAAAATATTTTAAATACAAGGCGTCAAAGTCTGTTGATTTCTCAAAAGTCTTTATGTCTTCAAAAAAAGCATTTTTAATTTTGTCTATTTTATCTTGAAGTTCCATATGAGTTTATATGGATAGTTTATCAGTGTTTATAGTGATTTTACAAGCGTCTTAAAAGCTTTGGAATCGTTTACAACCATTTCAGCTAAAGTTTTTCTATCAAGTGTTACATTTGCAACTTTAAGTTTATTTATGAATCTGCTGTATGGAATGCCGTATTCGGTAAGAGCGCCGTTTATTCTTGAAATCCATACTCTTCTTAAATCACGTCTTCTTATTCTTCTACCCGCAAAAGCTTCTTCTCCGGCTTTAACAACAGCCTCATTTGCGCGTTTAAAGTTTTTACTTCTGGTTAAGTAATAGCCTTTAGCTTTTTTAATAACCTTTACGTGTTTTCTATGTCTGGCAAATCCGCCTTTTACCCTTGTCATTTATCTTTGCTTTCCTAGTAATTTTCTAAACATTTTTCTATAACCCGTACTTTCTATAATACCATTTCTATTTTTTCTATACTTAGAATTTGATCCTAACTTTACTTTGAGATGAGAATTTTTAATATGTTTCTTTAACATCTTTCCACCCTTTGTTATTTTTACTCTTTTTAATAATGTTTTCTTTGTTTTAATTTTCGGCATTTTTTCTTTCAATAAATCATTTTCCTACAAACGTAATAAATATACTATTTCCTATTCTTTTTAAGTCTGCTTCTGTTTTAGCTTCATCCTTTAACTCGTTTATGAAAGTTCTAAGTTTAACAATTCCAACTTCAGGATGGGTGGCTTCTCTACCCTTCATAACAACCGTAACTTTTACCCTATTGCCGTCTGCTAAAAACTCTTTGGTTCTGTCTATTTTAACATGCAGATCACCTTCGCCTATTGTTGGGCCAAATCTTAGCTCCTTTACCTCACTTTTCTTTGATTTAGCTTTTGCTACCGATGATTTTTTTTGTTCATCGTACAAAAACTTATTAAAATCAAGAATTTTTGCTACAGGAGGATTGGCATTCTCAACTATTAAAATCAGATCCATTTCGTCTCCTTGAGACTTTCGTAACGCCTCATTTGTGTCCATTACACCAAGATTCTCGCCTGTACTGCTAACAACCCTTACTTTGGGATATTTTATTAATTGATTTATCTTGTATTTCTTGATGTTCCTCAACCGCGTTACCTTACCATAAATTAAGGCTTTTGGTCAAATACATCTCTCTTATCTTATTTATAGTTGCATCAACTTCCATAGCTCCCAAGTCTTCTCCGGTTCTTAATCTTACGCTTACTTTACTTGCTTCTTGCTCTCTTTTTCCAACAATAAGCATGTAAGGAACTTTAAAGATTTGCGCGTCCCTAATTTTTGACTGCATACTTTCGTTTCTGTCATCGGTTTCTGCTCTTAATCCCACCGCTTTCAAGTTTTCAGTAATTGACTTGGCGTATTCAGCTTGATTTTCCGTAATTGGAATAACTTTTATTTGAAGCGGTGCCAGCCAAGCCGGAAATGCTCCGCCGAAATGTTCAATTAAAAATCCAATAAATCTCTCATGAGAACCAAGAGGAGCTCTATGTATTACTGCGCAAAGCTTTTTTTCTCCATTTTTGTCTGTGTATTCAAGATTAAATCTTGTTGGCATGTACAAATCAAGTTGGTTTGTCGAAATGCCAAATTCTCTGCCAATTGAAGATTTAATATTAAAATCCACTTTTGGTCCATAAAAGGCCGCCCCCCCGATGTCATCTACTGATCTAATAACCGATTTTTTAATAGCAGACCTCATCATTTTTTCTGCCTTATCCCAAAGGGCTTTGTCTCCGTGGTACTTATCACGCTTTGATTCATCGGGAAGTCCGATTACAATATGATAATCGTCTTTTGTGAGGCCCAAAGTATTGTAATAATATTCATGAAGTTTTAAGACGTTTAAAAACTCTTCCTCAGCATCCTCCTCAGAACAGTAAATATGCGCGTCGTTTTGACAAATAAATCTAACTCTCATTAACCCAAACAAAGTGCCGGACTGCTCATACCTATATACCGCACCATATTCAGCAAATCTTAGTGGTAAATCTTTGTATGATCTTGGTTTAGATTTATAAATCA
>MEVN01000005.1:36857-43433 GCA_001772985.1 candidate division WWE3 bacterium RIFCSPLOWO2_12_FULL_36_10
TCTTTTTCAGTTTCTTTTGCCCATTTTTCTAGTTCTTCTCTAATAATAGTTCCGTTTGGAGTCCACAACGGAAGTCCCGGGCCAACTTCATCGGAAAAAGTAAATAATTCAAGTTCTTGACCTAGCTTTCTATGATCACGCTTTTTTGCCTCTTCAAGCATTTCCAAATGCTTCTGCAATTTTTCTTTTGAATCAAATGCGGTGCCGTAAATTCTTTGAAGCATTTTATTCGAAGAAAAACTTTGTTTATTTTTCTCACTGCCTTTATAGTATGCTCCCGCCACACTTAAAAGTTTAAATGCCTTAATTTCTGATGTGTTTTTAACATGAGGTCCCCCGCAAAGGTCTAAATCGTAATATTTGTTCCCAACTTCTCCCATGCTATATAAAGTTATTTTCTCACCACGATCCTTAATTTCATCTAAAGTGTTTAATTTATATTGATTATCAATGAATATTTCTCTGGCTTCTTTTTCAGTAACCTCTTTTACATCAAACTTTAAGTTAGCTTCTATTATTTTTTGCATCAAGGCTTCTATTTTTTGAAAATCTTCATCTGTAACCTTTTCTTCTAAATCAAAATCAAGATAGTAACCATTTTCAATTGGTGGCCCCATTACTTTTTTAAGAGATGGATATAAAATTTGCATTGCAGTATGAAGTACGTGCTCGCAACTATGTCTTAAAGGCATTAAAGGATCATTCATATGGTAATTTTAGCACAACAGCTTGGCAAATAAGTTAAAAACTAATACTTTCCTTATCAACTTGTTTAGTTGTAACAGATAAAAGTTTGATTTTCTTAAATAAATAAAATATAAAATCTATCGAAATTGAATACAAGACACCAACTAGCATTGAAATAAATTGCACATATCCAAAAGCCAAAAGTGCCATAAAGTATGGTACTAAGCTTTTATACAAATCTAACGTTGCAAGAATTCTGTCCAAAGCTTGTTTTACTGTTGTATTTACAGTTTTTTGGATTTCATTTTTGTCAACCATGTTGCCAAGTTCCCCTGTTTGAAGGGTACTTAGCTGGCTTTCAACAATTTTATTTACCTGTGGAGTTACAAGATCAGAAATAGTTTTTTTAATGTCAAACGAACTTCCAAGAAGATTAACATTTAAATAAGCAAAAAATCCGGCACTTAAGGCAAGAACAAAAAACAAACCTTTAATTGAAGGAGCAAGAACAATTCTTGGTTTAAATTTTATCAAAGTTTCACTTATGGAAGCTGAGTTTAATGTAGTTAAAAGAAGTAACAGAAAACAAAAAATAGAAAATAAACCGGCAAAAAATACATTGATTTTAAACGAAATAAGAAAAATGGATAACGAAATGGGTAAAGGTCCTGAAAAATATTTAAAATTTGAATTCCAGCTACCCGATGTTAATGTATAAATATATAGGGTAATCAGAATTAACGCTGAAATTTTGACTAAAAGCGCAATATCTAAACCTAAGTATGAGTTGCCTTTTACGAAAATGCTAATTTGGTAAAAAAGAATATATGACAAGATAAGGGTAGCAATAGATACAAGCAATGATTTTATTTGGTAGGGAGTAGGCATATGCGTAGTATATAATTACTTGATGAAAAAGAAAATAAGACTTTTTGTTTTTTGGGTATTAATTGCGCTATTCACTGTTTTTGTTATTTTTTCAATTACAAAGCTTCAAAACGTTGTTGTTGTTTTAAGAACCGCAAAGGTATATTGGATACTTTTGGCCACTTTTATTCAGCTACTTTATTTTATATCTTATAGCTATTTGTATAAGTTTTCTTTTAGAATAGCGGGAATAGACGAAAGGGTTAAGAATTTTTTTCCGGTTTTACTGTCTTCCCTTTTTGTAAATGTTGTAGCACCAATTGGCGGTGTTGCCGGATCGGCATATTTAGTTGATGAATCGGTAAGAAAAGGAGAATCTGCTTCAAGAGCAACCGTTGGAGTTATGGGCGCAATGCTATCCGAATTCTCATCTTTTGGAATTTTACTAATTATTTCAATCTTATATCTTTCAAATCGTGGTAGTCTTAAAACTTATGAGCTGGTTAGCTCACTTGGTATTTTGTTTATTGTTGTTTCAATTATCTTCTTTATGATTCTTGGTATGTGGCATCCAGGAAAACTTCACAGAGTTTTTCATTTTTTTCAAAGGTTTGTAAATAAAATTTCCATGACATTAAGAAACACAACATATTTAGCCGATAATTGGGCGCACGAGCATAGTTCCGATTTCACAACAGCTGTTAAGTCCTTTACTAATTTTAAGAGGGTACTTCTGCCTATTTTTATAGCATTTATAGGTCATTTTTTAAGTTATCTAAGTATTTTTGTATTATTTTTAGCCTTTTCAACGAAAGTTACTCCGGGTGTTTTATTAGCCGGATATTCAATGGGAATGCTTTTTAAAATAGTTTCTCCTGTTCCACAAGGAATTGGTATTGTTGAAACAATTATGGTTTTAGTTTTTACATCCTTAGGAATTCGCGGTAATGTTGCTGCAGTTGTTGCGGTTTCTTATAGAGGTCTTACTTTTTGGATTCCCCTTTTAATTGGATTTGCTTTGTTCTATACTAACAAATCATTCAGGTTAAAACATGAATAACGAAAAATTTGCAACAGTAATAAATTGTATCGATGGCAGAGTTCAAGATCCTGTAAAAGATTGGATTATTGATAGCTTTGGAGTTGAATTTGTTGATGTTATAACAGAGCCTGGAGACGATAAAATTTTAAGTTCCGGCAGTAAAGAAAAAATTGAAGAAATTAAGCAAAAAGTTGAAGTTTCAATACAAGCCCATAGCTCAAAAGCCGTTGTAGTAGTTGGGCATTTTGATTGCGCTGGAAATATAGCTGTAAAAGAAGAGCATATAACAGAAATTAAAAAGGGAATGGAAATTGTAAGATCTTGGAATTTAGGTGCACAAGTTGTTGGACTATGGGTTGATGAAAATTGGGAGGCCGGCTCCGTTGAATAATGCAAATAAAATTACCTATTTTTCTTCCCGATGCAACCCGCGCAGTTGTTAAGGGCGTTGATTCAAACGATTTAATTTCTTGTGGTGAAAAGGATAGACCTTTGTTAATAGCGGTAATCCAAGGTGGTTTTGACAAGGAGTTGAGAAAAGAATGCGCAGAGCAACTTTTTGAGATTGGGTTTGACGGGTATGGGGCAGGAGGATATTTAATGCAAGAAGGAGTATTTTCTGAAGATATAATGGAATTTATGGCTAATTTAATCCCAAGCGGAAAGCTCAAATTTGCTTTGGGAGTTGGCGCGCCAAATGATATTGTAAAAAGTTTTAAATAAAGACTTTATTCATTTACTAAAGAAGCGAAATCAACTAAAGATTTAGAGGATTTGGATTTTTATAAAACTGCCCGATTCCCTATTGACGACTTTTGCGATTGTTATACATGCAAAAATTATTCACCAAAATATTTAAATCATTTATTTTCTGCAGCAGAAGACTCCAAGGCTTTAGCCACCCATAATGGCGCGAGCGCCGATGGCGCTTTTAAGCCTGGAGATGAATGCGTTTCCTTCTGCAAAGAAAAGAGGAGACTCTGGGCTTTAGACCGGAGTCCTTCATTTAGTATCAAAGATACTTTAGCCTTTAGATTGGCTGTTATTCATAATTTAAGATTCTATACAAAATTAATTGAAGTTTTACGTAATTCTTAAGCCTGTTTTACTCCAAGCATCTTGTAGTTTTGAGTAAACTCCTCAAAATAATACTTTAAACTTGGAACTAACTCCGAAATCCTTGAAAATTTATTACCGTTAAATACTAATGGATCAACAAATCTAGGTTTATTAGGACCACAGTACTCGGCATCCTCTTTTTTAACATAAACATATTTATTTTTTGGTTTAAGCTTATTCAAATATACAAGCACCTCTTTTTCTTTTGATTTAAGCATTTTATCCATTAAAAAGTCGTCGTTAGTAAATAAATCATTATCATCAATAATTTTTCTTTCCAATGAAATTTTAATTGCGTGTGCTAAAAAATTTGCGCTCGCATGAGATTCAGGATCAAGCCACATAAGTCTTGAGCAACTCATAAAGAGAATAGCAAAAATTGCAGCAAGTCTTGAATCTTTAAAATATAATACATCCTTTGATCCAAATTTTCTTATCTTAACCTCGTTCATAAAGTCAAGAATCAATGATTTGGTAAGAAACCCTTCGCAATAACTATCCCTCATAAAATAGTCAAGTCTGTCAAAAGAAATATCGGGTAAAGTGTTGTCTAACAGCTCAAACTTCTCTTTATTAAGGACATTTCTAAGTTCGATTTTGTGCTTTTTTAATATTTCTGGGATCTCTGAATTTAAAATAATTTTTTCGTGAAACTTTTCGTGAAACTCGTGTTGTTCATCCTTCATTAGGTGGTCAATTACATGTGAAAAAGCAGTGTGTGGAATATCATGAAGAAGACAAGAAATTTGTTCAGTTATTTGCCGTTTATATAGTTTAGATAAATACCAAACCCCAATACTATGCTCAAATCTAGTTACATTTCTGAATGGTTTTATAAAATGTGAGGCTCCGTATTGATGTATTTTTTTAAGTCTTTGAAGAGGGGTAGAATTTATTAAATCTATAATTACTCGATCTTTAATATTTATTTTTCCGTAAATCCTGTCCTGTATTATCATTTTTAATCTGGTGGGCTCCACAGGATTCGAACCTGTGACCTCTTCAATGTCACTGAAGCGCTCTAACCAACTGAGCTAGGAGCCCCCGAATCCTGTAATTTCTATCTATTTCTTTGGAAGAAAAATCTTATCGATCATGCCGTACTTTTTGGTTTCTTCAGCAGTTAACCATTTATCGTTATCAATATCGGATTGAACTTTTTCTAAAGTTTGTCCACTATTTTGTGCAATTACTTGAGCATACTTTTCTCTTAGCTCAATAATATGTTTTGCGGTAATTTCGATGTCTGACGCCTTCCCTTCAACACCCCCATGAGCTTGATGAATCATAGTATAAGATCCGGGTAACGCAAACCTTTTTCCTTTTGATCCGCCACAAAGTATCAAAGCTCCGGCAGACGCAGCAAGCCCAACGTTTATTGTGCTAATATCATTTTTAACATGTTTCATGGTGTCATACATCGCAAAACCTGAATACGCTTCCCCACCCGGCGAGTTTATATACACATTTATATCTCTTTTTTGATCTTCGCTTTCCAAAAACAATAATTGAGCAATAAAAGTATTCGCAACTCCCATATCAATAGGGCCTGTCACAAAAACTATAAAGTCCTTTAGAAGCCTTGAATAAATATCATAAGATCTTTCAAATCCGTTTGGATCTTTTTCAACTACAATTGGAATCAAAGTATTATTTGTGATCATGTGCTTTTTCTCCTTCAGCTTCATTAATAAGCTGTGAAATTAATTTATTTTTTGCCAAGACGCTTTTAATATACCACTTTTCTGTATCATTTTGCATCTGATCCATTAGAGTCTTATCTCCTGAAGCTATTATCATTTCCTCAATTTCCTTATCAGACACTTCTATTTTTTCATCCGAAACAAGTTTACTTAAGGCAAGCTCAGACTTTAAATTTTTTTCTGCAGTCGTTTTGTATTCTCCCCTTAACTGCTCAGACGTTTTATTTTGAGACTTCATGTATTGGTCAAGAGAAAGTCCAATTGACTCCGCTTGATTTACGAGCCTTGAAAGCATTCTGTCTATTTCGTCTTCAATTAAAATTTCTGGCAACTCTACTTCTGTTACTTCTACAACGTTGTCTATAATATTTGCAACCGTTAGATGAATGTGGACGTCTTCTAGTTTTTCACCCTTCCTTAGCCTTTCCTCATTTAAGGTTTTGTCTTGTTTTTCTAATTTTTCAAACTGCTCTTTGATCTTTTTTCTAAAATCTCCTATTTTTATATCGGGCTTAGTTGCTATAGTCGCTATAAAGGTAAAATCTTTGTCCAAATCAAATTCTTTTATCTCAACTTTTGGATTTGCAATTGGTTGAATCAGATGTTCTTTTAAAGCCTGTGAGTAATAAGTTTTTAAAAGTTCATTTACCACCTCGCCGTACAAAGAAGAAACATCTGTTTTTTCAAGTACCATTTCTTTTGGCGCGCGACCTTTTCTAAAACCCGGTATTTCAGCCCCATTTACAACATCGGTCAAAATTTTTTCGTAAGCTTGTTTTACCTTTTCAGAAGGGACTGTTACGGTTAGTTTTAATGTTGATTTTGGTAATTTTTCTACGTTTGTCTGCATAGCTTTGAGATTGTATCACAAGGTTAATCCTAGTTAAACCTTAAATTTGCGCTACAAATCCCAAATTTGCGCTACAATAAGGTATGATCAAAATGGAGGGTTTATCTGAATCGCATCAAGAATGGCCAAATTCAGATAGAAGTTTGGCTCTATTAACTAGATATGTTGAAGACAGGCATAGACAAAGTGAAGAAATAAAGCATCCGAGATTTCTGGTAAACAAAGACGATACTGTTACTATGTCAAGTACCCCGTTTTTCAAGAACACTGTCTGCGTATTTTAGTTTAAATTGATATGGTGACATTTT
>MEVN01000006.1:0-920 GCA_001772985.1 candidate division WWE3 bacterium RIFCSPLOWO2_12_FULL_36_10
GATGTTTCTTTCTTATATATCCGGTTCTTTGCCACTCAAACGCTTGATCTAATATTTTTCTATACAAATTATCAGCTTTAAGGATCGGATCCGGATCGGATCCGATCTTATATAGGGCAGTTATGACATTTTTCATTTCAAACGCGCCTTGTTCAACCATTTCTAAACTCCACCACGGTTTCGCACTCGCCCACCAAAATTGATCAGAAGATAAAGCATAATCAAGAATATTCCTTGCTTTAATCCAATTGCTAGCTTTTTTGCCCTTAAAAGATGAAATTTCATCTAAACACATGTTTATGAATTTCCACTGCAATTCATGAATTGGGTTTTTAGGATCATTCCATAAACTAAATGAACGAGCCTCCGTATAATTTGTTCTTTCCTTGTCCAGCCAAAAATCTTGCTCTTCGTTTGTCCAAGTACTTGGCCTTACGCTAACCTCCTCAACAGGTAATTCAAGCTTCATAAGGTCTTGCACTAAACAAGGTTCATAAAATTCAGAATCAAGCATACCGAATAACATTTTTTCATGCCCAATTCTATGATGTCCAAAAGTCTCCGCATCCATAACAGTGAAAAAATACGCGCAATAATTTAGATCCCGGGTTTCCAATTCTAGACCACCCACATCTCTAACAACAGAAGATAATGTGAGAGAGCTGACTCTCTTATTCCTGAAAAATACTGTAATGTCATTTATTTTGTCTTTATATAATTTACTGCAGTGCTCACCCATGTCTGCAGATTCCGAAACAGCAATCCATTTATAGCCCATCTTAGAAACTATATGTAATACCTTACTATTTACTGCCATTTCAGGCGAGAAAAATCCTGTAGGTGAATAAAATTTGCCAAAATATTTTGAATTAGTTTCATTATTAATTAGTATTTGTCTTTCTATTTCGCTCTCTGGTAAT
>MEVN01000006.1:938-2041 GCA_001772985.1 candidate division WWE3 bacterium RIFCSPLOWO2_12_FULL_36_10
TACATAGCACTACTTGTAAATTCTATTTGCTTATTAACTGCCAGTTCAACTAAACCTTCAATAACATCTGAGTATCCGTTCTCATGCAACAACTTTGTGAGAACTCCGGAAATATTCACAACTATCTTCCTGTTCGGTTTCTCCAACAAACCTTTAATAACAGGCCTGTAACACTCGTTTACAATACGATCTAATATGTCAATCTGTTGATTATACGGCTGGTAAAAATGAAGTAGGTTAGCTATTTTCATTATTATCTTGAAGCAAATCAAGTATTCTACTTTTTATATCTGCAATTTCCTTCTGCGCTTCATTATCGGAATATACAGAGACTTTAGAATAAAAATTCAACACACTTTTTATATACTCAGGGTCGTACATAACGTGTCCTAAAATTTCCTTTTTAGAAGCCCACCAAAATTGATCACTTTCAGAAAGTTTACACAACAATACTTCACGATCGATGCGCCTTCTTAACAACTCGTCTGAAATCAGTAACAATGCTTTTTCATCCCAAACAGGCAAAGTTTCATATTCTTCATCTACATCTCCTCCGACATCTTCATTATCTAAAGGTTCTGAAAGTAATTTGTACACAGCTTGCCATAATAATTGTTGCAGTTCATTAGCCTTGTTATCCCAAAAAGGATATATTTCTCCCGATTCCATTTCTTTGTCAGTCGCTCCCCAGCTAGATTCCCTTATCTCATCCAACTCTATACTTTTTTCAGATTCAAGATAATCTTTCATACTAGATATCTGTATGTTATTGTTTATTAATGCATCTATAAAGTTGTCTAAAAGTGTTATTCCTCTTTCGTAATGATGCCCAAACATCTCGGCGTCAAGAGCAACTATTCCTGCCCCTCCTAAATTATTTATACAGTCTATTAATTCTGTAGGATTAGTATTCCTTTTAAATGACAAAAGATTACTAAGGGTTCTATTTCTTACTAGAATTTTGATTTCTAAATTAGAGAAACCATATATGCCAAATTTCTTGTGGCTAGCTACAGATTTATTAGAGACCAAAGTTTCATCAGCAACTACCCATTTATATTTAAAATTATTTAATGTACGAACAATAACTTCGTTAAGAGCCA
>MEVN01000006.1:2239-15399 GCA_001772985.1 candidate division WWE3 bacterium RIFCSPLOWO2_12_FULL_36_10
GGAGTTTTACATCCTCTATAAAAGATTTGTGCCCATATCTATCCATTTGTTCAATCAGACTTAACGGAATACTTAGTACCGCGGAAAAGTTTTTTTTATTTTTTATATATTTTATTAACGGAAAATAAACCTGAGTACAAATGGTTTTAAACTCAGCCTCAACCTGAATAGATGGCTGATAAAGATGGAGCAAAAAAACAATCTTCACGCGTCAAATTATAGCACATTAAGATCGGATCCGGGTCCGATCTAGATCCGATCCTCTCCTATCCGATCCTTTCCTAAAAAAGATTTAACCCATTATGGAAGGGACTTCGTTTCCTATTCTCCTGCCCACAGAATAAGAATCTACATCCCCTCCATAACGGGTTATATCATCTGAGAGTATAACACCTTTATATAGGTCTGTCAATAGTAATGTTCAGGCTTTCGGTGTTTTTTAACGAGTTGGCTCTAAGGTATAATCTTTCGTACTCTTTAGCAGAATATCCCCAACTGAAATCCTTTTTCATGACATTTCTTTGCAATTTCCTCCACAAGACTTTATTTCTATATAACTCAATGGCTCTAACAATTTGACCATATAAAGAAAATTCATCAAAATCATTAAAAACAAATCCGGTACCAGTACCATCGACTGAATTTACATCCTCAACTGTATCTGCTAAACCACCAACTTTTCGCACAAGCGGTAACGCGCCATATCTCATTGCCTCAAGTTGAACTATTCCGCAGGGCTCAAATCGCGATGGATATAAAATAATATCGCATCCGGAAAATAACGATCTAGAAAGTGCAAAATTTAAATGTGTATGTACACCAACTTTGTCCGGAAACTGTCTTTGAAGATTTCTTAGCATATCAGCAATACCCCCATCTCCTCCCCCAACCTCAACAAACTGAACGTCAAAGTTTTTCATGACATTCTCTAACACCTTTACCAGCATATCGACACCTTTTTGCCAATCCAACCTACCAACAAACCCAAAAATAGGTGTTTCAAGGCTTTCTTTAAGCCCAAATTCTTTTTGCAGCGATATTTTATTTTCCAACCTCAATTCCAAAGAGTTAATGTCATAGTTTTTCTCAATTAGCTTATCTGTTTCGGGATTAAATTCTTCATAATCCAAACCATTAACAATTCCGTATAATTTACTTCTTAATTCAAGTAGTAACTTATCTAAACCCTGGCCAAATTCCGGAGACAAAATCTCCTTTGAATAGGTTTTCGAAACGGTATTTACTGCGTCTGAATACAAAATTCCTCTTCTCATAAAATTCTGCTTATTCAGCCTTTCGTCAAAGAAGGATGCAACAGCCGATCTACCATCGTCCATATCCAACTCTGCGACATGCCAATGATCGAAATTTCCCTGTATTGCAAGATTATGTATAGTAAAAATTGTTGGTATTTCACTTAAAATTTTATCTTCTTTATACATTGTCTTTAAATAATTAGACACAATTCCTGTATGCCAATCGTTGCAATGTATTATATCCGGAACAAATTCACCGCTTCTTATAAACTCCAAGACACCGCGTGAAAGTAATGCCCACCTTGTGGGATCATCGCTGTATCCATATACGTTTGCACGGAGTTCATAATATTCTTGATTTTCAAGAAAGTATGTTTGCACATTATTAGAAAAGGATGTTTTAACATTGCATATTAGATACGGGTTTTCAGGAAAATCCGTTGGAACTTTTAATCCCTCTTTAACCAACTTTAGACCATATTTCTGCTCATCGATAAAACCAAACTTGGGCATAAAAATCCTAACGTCATGTCCAAGTCTTTTTAATTCTTTCGACAAGTATGCAATAACAGACGAGAATCCCCCTACAGATGCGTAAGGCGCAGATTCAACAGCAACTATTAAAATCTTTAACGGTTTTGAGGTCTGTGAATCACTTATTAAATTTTCAAGAGCTTTAAAAATACCCTTTGTTGACGACATGTTCAAATAATAGCACATTTAAAAATAGGATACTCCTAGATAAACCCTACTTCAGACTGTTACAAGAATAGGCAGTTTTCACTACTAGACAAGAGCCTGTATTTATAAGGTTAAATTAAGCAAGGATTATCCGGGACGATCTAGGAGTGACCCTAATAAAAATGCCCCCTAAAGAGGCCTTCTATTTAATTGAAAGCACCCTTTAAGGGGCCGTAAGTATCTCCTTTAAAGTCTATCAATTTTTAATGTGCTTCTTGCAATACAAATATGAAACATTTGGTGCGACAAGCGCCCCGAACCCTTTTTGCCGGGTTACTGCAAACTCAACTCTAGTTTGAGCCTCTTATATTAATTATTATGTATATGAAAAATTTTGTCAAGTAACAGGTCAAGCGCCGAGTTCTTTAGCTAATTCCATTTCACCATTGTCCATAAGATCTTTTTTCAACTGTTCGTTAGAAACAACATACAAACCATGCATTTCTTTTGCATTTGCGTAAATATATGCATCATCTGATACTATTAAGCACACCTGAGCTGTACTTTCGGTAGCTATTGTGAGCTGAAGCATTCTTTCAAAAAAATCTTTCTCTCCTGATTTAACATAAGCGTGAATTAGTGAAAAGGGTTTGATAGGTTTATGTAATGACAAGCCGGCACTCATTGTGAAAGCGTAGTCAACAGATGCTTTTCTTGCGCTCTTATCTATATTTTGAGCTATATCTTTCAATCCTCCAACACCGCTTCTATAAAAATTAAACTTAAGAGACTCAGGTTCAACTTCTACATCGACCCCTGCCATATCAGTTAATCCACTAACAGTTTGTTTTGGAGAATCCTGTACCAATGTGTCTTCAACAACTTCGTCATGTACTTCTGCCTCTCTTCTGTGTTTTTCTGCCGCAGCTCTAAATTTAGCTAACCAATCAACACCTTCATCTTCTTCAACCACTTTCTCTTCAACTACCGGAGCTGTAACTTCTTCTGCCACTTCTTCAACAACATTAACTGGAGTGGTTACTACCGGAGCTACCTTAGGTTCAACACTAACTTTTACTTTTTCTTTCGTGCTAGCTACTACTTCAAGATCGGAAGAACCATTTACAGGATAAAGAAAGTCCATAATGTTCTTCCTTGTAAATCTATGTCTACCTGTAGCAGTCTTAATCTCCGCATTTAATCTATTTTCATCTAAATATCTATAAATGGATCTTAAACTTACTCCTAAAATTTCTGCTACTTCTGTTGAAGTATAAAATCTATCTTCTAATTGCATAATAAAATATTTGCATTAATAAACACACTTGTCAATACTTTCTTTGCAATTAGTTATTATTCAATGAAAATGTATACACTAACCATGGAAATAATGGAAAGGCTTTTAATATTCTTCTAAATCTAAATGGTTGATTTGTAAGCCTGTATAACCATTCCATATGTGCATTAATAATTAATTTAGAGGGACGTTTCATGAAGTTAGTTACGTAATCGAAAGTTCCACCGAGACCAATTGAAACACAACTTGGGATCTTATTTTTATTTCTTTCAATCCATTTTTCTTGCCTCGGATGTCCGTATGCTACTAATAGTATGTCTATATTACGAACATTATTATTTTCCATACACTTATGTATGTAATTTATTGTCTTCCCATCATCTATTTCATCAGCTGTAAATTCCGATGATCCCCCTACTATCTTTAGATCAGGATACATACTAGATAGTACCTTCATAGTATCCTGCGACATATCAGCCTTTAATATCGAATTTCTGTATCTACCGCCAAGAATGAAAACAGTTAAGTTATTTTCTGATGCAAAATTGCATATATCGTAGATTAAATCAGAACCACTTAACATTGGAGCCAAATACGTCTTGTCAAAGATTGAAAGAATCCCTATTTTCAATCCTATAAATAATGCTTTAAGCGGAAAGTACTTATTCTTTTTTAGTTTTTTCACCTCAGTTAAATATTTTTGCGCCTGGATTATTCCTGTACTATCAGGCAATGACATATAAGAGTTGTTTATTATTTCTTTAAACTCTATGTCCCTTTGTGCATCTACAACAAACTCAGAATTGGTGGTACAAATAATTTCGTGTGTTCCATTTTTTATACATTTTTGTATTTTTTCTAAAACTTCGGATTTAGTTAATCCAAAATCAACTTTTACGCCTAATATGTATTCTTGACTCATAAAAATTACCTTCTAGTGATACTTTTACTGAATAAATCTAAGTTTTCAACCGCACTACCTATTCCCTTTACTACACAAAATAACGGATCATCGGCAACGTGGACCGGCACTCCCGTAAAATGCGAGAGATATTTATCAAGATTTTTAAGTTGTGCTGTTCCACCACTTAGAACAATACCTTTATCAATTATGTCAGACGCAAGTTCCGGCGGAGTGTTCTCTAAAACACCTTTTACAGCTATCACGATTTGTGAAAGCGGGTGTGCTAAAGCTTGTACAATTTCTCCCGAACCAACTGATACGGTTCTCGGTAGTCCATTTATTGAATCGCGACCCTTTACTTCGACGATTGTTTCTTTTGGTAAAGGAAAGGCGGCACCGATTTCCATTTTCACCTTTTCTGCTGTATTTTCACCTATTATCAAGTTATATTTCCTTCTGATATGTTGCGCAACTGCTTCGTCCAAATCATTACCAGCCACTCGCACACTTCCATGAACAACAATGCCATATAATGAAATGACAGCTACTTCACTTGTCCCGCCACCTATATTTACTATCATATTTCCTGAAGGTTCTGACACGGGTAAACCGGTACCAATCGCTGCAGCCAAAGGTTCCGGAATCAAGTATGCTAAACGAGCACCTGCCGAGTAAGCTGCGTCCAAAACCGCACGGGCTTCGACTGAAGTAACACCGGCAGGAACCGAAATCATAACTTCGGGCTTAAAAATCCTGCTTCTTCCAACTGCCTTATTAATAAAGTATCTAAGCAACGCTTCAGTAACAAGGTAATCAGCAATAACACCGCTTCTTAGTGGCCTCATAGCAGTTATGTTTTCCGGAGTTTTTCCAAGCATTTCCCTTGCCTCCAGACCAACAGCTAATACACTTTCGTCATCTATTGATATTGCAACAACTGTAGGTTCGTTTAAAACTATCCCTTTTCCGGATACGTACACTATTGAGTTTGCTGTTCCTAAATCTATGGCTATTCTTTTTCCTAACATACTATCTAATACCTAAAGTGTATAAATCTGTTTGAGCATTTGATTTAAATCCTGTTAAAATTATCAATTTATCCCCTCCCGGCGCACTGTATACATTATCAGAATATAACGCACCATTGTATATCTCAACTTTATTTGTCCCATCTATTCTTATCAAACTTATTCTTCCTTTTTTAGCTTCATTATCAAAACCTTCTACCAAAATAAGATGAAAGCTGTCAGAATACCATGTAACTTTTGGCTGAACATCTGAAAAGTTTGTAGTAAAAACAGCGCTGTCAACTTTTTCTCCAACAGGTAAAGGTTTTTCCATATTATAAACTCTATACTCTATCAAAGTACCTTTTTTGATTGTATAAAGAAATTTTTTGTCGTCGTGCGCCCAAATTGTTTCAGGAGATACAGCAATTTCCCTAAGATTAAGAGGAATATCCAACTTGTCAATAAAATCTTGTTTCTTTTTGTTGAGTATTTGAGCCCAGTCGGAACGTATTAAATCGGGACTTGACGTGGACTCGGCAATACTTGTAGAAAGATTTACTATATAAAAAGGAATTCTTTCGGTTACTGGGTTTTTTGAGCCTCCAACAAGCAATTTATTTTCATCGGGAGACCACTCAATAGACACACCATCCGAATAAACTGCGCCGGGAATATCTTCAAGCGTGGCTTGTGGGGTTGTACGAAAAAGACTTAGCCCACCTTGAAGAGGAATAGCCCAAACTCCCGGAGAATTTCCATCTTTTGTAAAATACGCTAGTTTCGTTAAAGAGGGTGAAATAGAAGGAAATGACGCACCGGTATTTGTTAAAGGTTCTAAACGAGGACTTTGAGAAACTAAGACTGCAGTAATATCTGTTACTAATTCGGCGAAAACGTTAATCTGTTTTTCCCAAACTGCAAAGCCGTTTTTAACAATTTTTAAAGCATGAGTTCCCGGATCAACCCCCGGAATAGTTCCGTTTGTAGCAGTAACAAGTTCTCCGTCTAAATAAACCTTAGCGCCTTCAGGAATTGACTTGGCGCCAATCATTCCGGTCTTTTTAAAATCAACTTTTTTGCCAGGATTTTTGTCAATTCTATAGCCTGATGAATATAAAAAAAGCCCCGTTGTTACGCCAAAAATCATAAGTGTGATTAGAACTGTTAAAGCCCATTTTCTTAACATTGTGCCTATTCTAACACACTATCTCACTTCAACAAGCTTCGCGGTAACAACCAAGCGGTTAATTGTAGTACCGGGAGGATCGCACGTTTGTAGGGTTAAAATTGACTCGATTACAGCTCGTTTTAGAGGATATGTGTTAAAACCTTTTATTGTTTCTTTATTTACAACTTCGTAAACATAATCTTTACCTTTATAAAACACGTGAACTTTGTCGCCATTCGTAAGCTTTCTCAAAAGATTAAAGGTCTTTGCATATCTTCCTAATTGCCAGAAATTTATAGAGGAATGGGCGAATAAATAAACGTTACCGGCTTCGGTTGAAGGATAGTTTGAACTTCCCGCATGGGCAACTCCGGTCTTAAGCGATTCAAAATACTTTTTCGCATCAATTACAGAAACATCGGCGTTTATAGGCGCATTGACATCAATTTTTTCTATCACAATCGAAAAATTTGTATTCACGGGTTTAATTAACACGGGAGAAGATGACAAAAACTTTGAGAAAACGCTTTTTTTTGTGGCATTGCTTGCGGTCTGCAAAGTGTATTCCTGCTTTTTTAAACTTTTAAATTTATACCAAACCTCATCATAAATAACCTGACTATAGGACAGTAAAATAAGGACAACGCCTATTATAATTAAAAAATTAGCCATGATATTAATATATGCAAGTTTCTTCGATCTTTCATCCATATGCTTACATTCTACACCAAAAGATCCGATCCTTAATTGTGGTATAATCTAGAGGCGCACAGAAAAAAGGAGAAGATAACATGGGCGACAAAAGAACATGGCCTGTTTGGATGAAAGTAGAAATTGGTACTCACAACAATATGGCATCCTTACTCGATGTCATGAGTCCGTTCGATAGTTCAATTGTAGTTGCAGCCAAAGCCAATGAACTTCTACTTGATACTCCAATTAGTAGATTAAGAAAACGATTACAACTGGCGATGGTTCCTCCTGAAGTTTTGGACCTTCCTCAATACCCAAATATGCGAGACGTCATCGCAGCCGGAGAAAAACAAGGACTAGTTAGATGTCCTGGGGAAGTTGGCCCTCAGCTTAGACGCCAATATATGAACCAGCCTATTGGTGAGTTTTTAAACATCGTAATGACACCTATAGAAGACTACCGAAGAGTATTTAGATTTTTTCGCATTTGTAACGATGCTGGAATCTTAATTCTTGCGGGCGATATAGCAATTAGCTTGGGAGACAATACCAAATTTGTTTTTGTTATTCCTTAATAACTGTTAGGAAAAAGGAGACGAAGATGACAGTGACAAGCAATGAATATGCTCAAAGACTTGCTCTACTTAAAGCAATTGCTGCAGAAAAAAAACTTCGAGATACTAAGGAAGCAAATTGGAAGGCAAAAGCGATAGCTCTATTAACTAAATTGCAGCAAGATACTGCCGGTCTTCTCTTTTTAGGCGTAGGGGATATAACCGATCTTTTAGAAACGCTTTTTACGAAGAAAGAGTTTCCAGAAGCACAAGAGGTTGAAGTTTTGCATGAAAACAAAGAATCTGTCCCAGTTACAGCCTATTTTTTATATAGCTTGGAAGTAGGAATGGGAGACTGGTCGATTTCTGTTTGGAGTTGGAATAATAAAATTAAAATTTTTGTAAGACTTTTAGCAAAATAGAGGCACTCGATATCAAAGAGCAGGCGCTTTGGAATTTTTCAAAGGAGCCTGCTTTTTTTATGAATTCACAACCGCATTGACAGTTAAACTATAGTAGTATAGTATTACCAGTATGATAATAGGAAAGATAGTAAATACAAACAACAAAGGTCAATTAGTTATTCCTCAGGAATACAGAGAAATGTTTGGCATAACAGGTAATATGAATCTTAACATAATTCCAAAATCTACCGGTCTTTTTATTCAGCCAATTACTAGAGTTATTCCTAATACTCCAACTGATGATGTTTATTCTCAAATACTTGAAAAAACGGTTGGAGCTTGGAACGATGATGGCTTTGACGAAACGACAAAAAAAAGAAGAAAAATAGAACTAGAAGCTTCTGATAGGAGAAGGAAAGAATGGTAGTCTTAGATACAAGTATTATTATTGACCATTTGAGACAAAAGCCTGGAACCATCACCCTTTTGTGCAAAATCAACAGGAAGGAGGGCAGACGCAATTTGTGGCTTAATGGACATTTTTGTTGGTGAAAATGGATGTTTGTCTTGTAACTGTAGGAAATAATGCTAGTATCCCCCAATGTATAAAAAAATGTATCTCAAAAATGTGTATTTTGTAATGGGTTTTGTATCAAATAGGGAGTGTCAAATAAGTTAGTTAGATTTAAATGCAAAGTTTGTTTTAAAACCTTTACCCTTAGAAAAATAAATAATAAACATAGGTATTTTAAATTCTTTAGAACATGGGTTTCTTCCGGTGTGCCTTTAAACGCTCTAAGAGTACCTGGTATATCCGAAAGGACATTAACTCGTAACTTTCACAGGTATTTGGATACCCCTACCGTACTTCCTAAATTAGTTGTTCCCAGAGAAATAAACTTAAAGTGCGATGGTAAGTATTTTGGCAGAACCGGTTGTACACTGGTTTTTAAAGAGAATAAAAACATAATCTTTTGGCAATTCTTTGATCGTGAAAATTACCATAACTATATCTATTGTTTTTCAAGACTAATTGAGATGGGATACATTGTAAAATCTATTACCTCAGATAAGCATGGTTCTGTAGTCGGAGCCGTAAAAACGATGTTTCCAGGTACTCCTCATCAATATTGCCTGGTGCATATTCAGCGTAGACGTCAAACACTTCTTACCCAAAAACCGGAGACTATTTCCGGCTTAAGTCTTTTGGAAATTGTGAGATTTGTAAATAAAATAAAAACAGAAAGTGACAAGAAGATATTTATCAATTGGTTTCATAGGTATGAAGATAGATTTGGGAATATCTTAAAACAACGTACTTATGGTACTAAAGATAATGGACAAACTTGGTGGTATACACATAAAAACCAAAGACTTGCTTTTAACACTCTAAAATCCTCACTTAATAACATGTTTTTCTATCTTGAGGATAATAACATCCCCAAAGATACTAATGGATTGGAAGCTGAATTTACTCACCTAAAGACTAAACTTAATATGCATAGAGGGTTATCAAAATGCAGGAGAGAAAACTACGTTTATTGGTATTGGTTTCTTAAGTCAATTTATGTTAATCGTAGTTAAATTACCAACAAAAATGTCCATTAAGCCCAATTTGTTTATCTCGGTAATTACAATTCAGGAACTCTACGAGGGAAAGAGCACATTAAGTGAAAGTAAATTAAAGGAAATGTTATCGGTAATTGCACCTTTAGAAATTCTTGAATACAATCGGGAGATTGCTGAAATAGCAGGAACAGTAGCAAGAGATTCTAAAACGACTATTGAATTTGCTGACACCGCAATAGCAGCCACTTGCGTCTTTAACGATTCTAAACTATTTACCTTAAATACCAACCACTTTAAAGATATTCCTGATCTTGAATTGTACAATTTTAAATAACTTGTGATTCCGGCTTGCCAACCGTAGCCTTAGCGAAGGTTGGTCGGGGTGGGCAGACTCGAACTGCCGACCTCGCGTACCCGAAACGCGCACTCTACCAACTGAGCTACACCCCGTGACTATCATATTTTATCATATCAACAACCACCAGCTTACGCAGGTGGTTTGCTGTAATTCTCGCTACGCGAGCCTCTATACTAGCTTATATCTACCAGCTAACGCTGGTAGTTTTACGCTCGAATTATAAAAAGACCCGACCCGGATCCGATCTACCTGCCTGCGCAGGCAGGGATCGGATCCTCTAAGTCAAGCGTGCAATCATTCTTCTTTGCGCGAAAGTTAACCCCCGCCCTCTTTCTAAACGTTCAATCGCGTCTAAAATTAAACCATTTAAAAATGTGTACGAACGGCCCAAAAGTCTTGCAACTTCTAACAGTTTATCTAAATTAGCTAGCAATTTATTTAAAATCCTCGTAACTTCACTATTTGTCATGGTTTTTTCTTCTTCTCTTCCTTTTTCAATACCATAATATGTGCGTTTGTCATAATCATTCGTATAAGATTCTTTAAATTCTGTTATTTTAGAAATACTAGCTTTATGATTATATGGAGATTTTTCAACTGCTTTTTCCAGCTTGGTAACCGCTTCCCTATCGCCTCCCATTGCCTTTAAAATATCTCTACTTTCAAGTGTTAACATTCGAGTGTTTAAATCTTTAGCCCCTTGTTCTCCAAACTTTGTCTCGGCTTCTTTTATGGCTTGGGTATATGTATAAATTTGGCCTGAAGATATATCTTCCCTTATAGCCTGAATCCTATCTTCTAGGCTAAAATCGGCATAATTTTTATTGTAAAATTCTAAAGCTTTGCTAACATCTCCTCTACTAACGCTTAAAAAATCGTCAGCGTCAAAATGAGTATCTAAAACTTTCTCGATCTCGGCACTTCCGTCAATAATATCGGCTACAAATTCCTCTTCTATAGACATGTGTAAATGCTATCAGATTTGACATATTTTTTGTAGTGACCTATAATCAAGAAATATACAAGGAAAAGGAGACGAAAATGCCAGCAGGTGTAATAAAATACATCGAAGGACAAAGACAATTTGAAATTCACTTTCCAAGAGAAAGGGTTGTTATTAAAGTCGGGTATATAGGATCCGATCCAACACTTTTGGCTAGACCTTACCAAAAAGAAGACGGAAATAGGGGAACGGTTGTTGACGCCAAAGAATTTCCAACCCTTCTAATTAAAGGTGCGCGAGAAGTTATCGCAAACGCCAGAAATAGAACTCTTTTTGATCGTTTCACAACTCTAGTCGAACTGGCGATTATTGCACAGACTTTTCAAAGCGTCGATTCGTAAAGCCCAAGAAAAGGAGAAACAAAGAAAGAAGTTGACGGCTCGCTTGAGGTCAGACTAGCTGTCACGGAGGATCGAGAATGGGGAAGATTAATTGGGGAAATTAATGTCAGCGAAAAAACTATTGAGAATTTTTCTCGCTATTTACAAGCAAAACAAGTAATAAATTCATTGGCTCTTAATGTTTTCCTTCTCTAGCACCCACCAGACCCTCCTTTCGGAGTTACAACATTCGATCGGGGGGTTTTTTAATAATCTTTAAGAGCTACTACTTTTATATCTTTTGTTTTCCCTTGATGTTTTATATTTTCCGTAACTAGTGTTGCTTTGTACAGTTTGGCGAGTGAAAGAAAAGACGCATCATAGTAAGTAATTCCTAACTTGCTTGCTAAAGAAAAAGTTTCTACAGCTACTTCAACTGACTCTGCTACAAAAGCAATTGGAAGGTTAAAAAACTCCTTTAACGCTATCTTCGCTTGTTGTGGAGATAGGAGTTTTCCAAAAAGCAGAGCATTTCCGACTTCATATTTCGCCAGTTCTGGCGTAAAAACTTCAATCTTTTGATTTTGAACATCCTCAAGAATAACGTTAGCGCGATCAATATAACTTTCATTATCCAAACTAAGCCATTTAATAATAACGCTGGTATCTACTATGATCTGGCTTTTAGACATTTAATGAGACTTTCTATCTTGACTTAAAAATTCTACGGCTGAAATACCCCTTCCGGTGCCTTTTAATGCTCGCGATTTTTTAATTCCTGCCCATATTCTGTTCCAATTAAGCTGATTTTTGTGAGGTTTTATTACAATCTCATCGGGCTTAATAACAGAAATGGTTACTGCCGACATAGGATTAACCCACGGTACGAACTTCCTAATTGAATCTGGAATCGTGAGCTGACCACGGTTTCGAACAATACTTACAGTTTTCATATTTTCAGATTATCAGAAAATGCTGTATTTGTCAAACAAGGTTTCACCCAGTTCCACCCGTTTTTTCATTGATTTTGCAACATCGTAATTATCATGGTAATTTTAATGCTGTTTTAGCAACCTTTCTAGAGTAACGTTTCGCCCTAATATAGAAAACCTGTATTTTTAGCCAATTTGATGCGGGTGAGACTGGGTGAAACCTTAATGGTGCGCCCGAAGGGAATCGAACCCCCATTTTATCCTTAGGACGGATCTGCTCTATCCATTGAGCTACGGGCGCATAAGACTAAAGTGATTCTATCATGAAACGGTCGAGCACTTAAATCGTTTGAAATTAAACATTTATAAATGATATACTGGACTAGTGATTGAGAGGTACAGCAGAAATCCAAAAAAATGAAGGAAGAGTTTTTTGTAGTATAGTATGTTACGGCGTCTCCTGTAGAAAAGAAATTCCATGTGTAATTTGCGGAAAGCTAATTTGTCCGAATTGTCATTTCGAAGAGCATTATTTAGAAAAAAGTTGGCTAAGATTATTGATAAATTAGGAGGGTTGGCAGAACGGCTATTGCGCAGGTCTTGAAAACCTGTGGGCGAAAGCCCTTAGAGGTTCGAGTCCTCTACCCTCCGCCAAAATTGAATTAACACGGTTCTTAAGCGAATTTTAAATCTTGTATTCTTCCAAAATGTTTCAAATTTAGAGTATAAAGAGACAAATCGTACTCCAAACAACTAGCAGCGACAAGTAAATCATTATCCGCAAGAGGAAAGCCTTTCTTGTTAAGAGTGAGTTTTAAATTGGTATATATACCACAATCCATACAAAACTTCCGCATAAACTACGGGATTTATAAAGTAATTTGTTTCCTTCAAGCTCACTTTTCCTTTTATAACCTCAATAATGAACAACCGGCAGCTTACGCAGCCGGTATCCTAGGCTAGTTCAAGCTTCGCTTGCCCAAAATCCTCTTTACCTTGTTCTTCAATATA
>MEVN01000007.1:0-167 GCA_001772985.1 candidate division WWE3 bacterium RIFCSPLOWO2_12_FULL_36_10
TAATATTATTACAATCAAGATATATTTCAAGTAATTTTTCATATTTCGAAAAGGCAACTCCATTATAGACCAAATATGGTAAACGCATTATTTAATATCCCCATTACAGTTTCTTTGGTTTCTCGGACTGTTTTTCTTTCGAACCCGAAAATTCTAGTCATTTATAT
>MEVN01000007.1:195-18178 GCA_001772985.1 candidate division WWE3 bacterium RIFCSPLOWO2_12_FULL_36_10
CCTATACAGTCTGGTAACCCCAAAACTTATTCGACAACTGGACGTACTTAAAGAACATTTAGGAATCAAAAGTTTTATAAAAATTTGAGAGAGTTAAATATTTGGTTAGTTATTTCTTCGTATGCTTTTTGATCAACTGGCTCACCTACATACAATTGTGTTATTTCATAGACATTAGTACCATTTAATAGATAACTGGCCGTGTAATCTCCAATACAATTCTTCACTGAATATTGAACTCCAGTAGCTTTGCCTATAGTTATTGGTTCAACGTCGGACAAAATTACCTCGGATCCGCAATTTTCTTTCGAGTCGTTTCTTCTTTCTGTAGCCCACTGCTCAGGAGTTTTTTGTGTAGCTATCCCCATCTTGGTTACTATGAAAGAATAGCCGTCAAATAAGGATGTTTGGGTTCGTCCAGAAGCTATTTGCTTTGGTCCTATTAACTGAAAACGAATACTTTCAAAACCTGTACCTGCTGCTCCAGTGTCTGATTTAAGCCCTGCTGGATGCTTAAATGAGTATTCCGAACTATTATACGTTTCCCAATTGGCCATAGAGTCAGAATCAATTGGTTCAACTGTAGGACTAAGAACGGGTGGCGAAGAAGGAATAGGTGAAGTTTGAATATTTTCGGTAACTTTTTGAATGGTTGAAGCTTGCTTGCAAAAATAATATCCACCAACTCCAAAGACGATGCCAGAAATCAAAGTAGCCAATATTATTGGTAGAAAATTAGATTTTGATTGTGTTTGCAAAACTTGTGAAGTAGCTGGAACCTGTTCAACTGAAGAGTTGTTCTGAATATTTGGGTTAACTTGATTTTCCATAGCTTTAGTATGAAATGTTTTTATGGTTTTTGCAATACTACTAAGTTCAATTCTCGTTACTGGACAAATTTTCTTTTCTCTTGGCTAAAATTTGTTGGCTCGAACCCATATTTAGTTTGATTTATTGGGGAAATTCGTTGTTTTTCAAACTTGAGTACCATATGGAGCGGGCGACGGGGATCGAACCCGCGATCTCCTCCTTGGGAAGGAGGCGCTTTACCGCTAAGCCACGCCCGCGCGCATATTTCTTAACTAGAAGATTTTAACAGAACTGTGAATTTATGGAATGAGAAGAGGTTATGGAATAATTAGAGTTTGTCCTGCGTATATTAAAGATTGTTGTCCACCTGCAGTAAATCCAATACTATTTTGGTTGGCATTTTGTATTTTGACCCATTGAGATCCATCTCCATAAACTGCCTCGGCAATTTCCCACAGAGTATCTCCGCTTTTAACATTATGATTTCCTTGTTTAATGTCGCCGAATTTGTAATCATTTGCAATCCAAATAATTACGGTTTTATTTTCATCGGCAATAGTAAATTCGTCAGTTTGTACATTTTGCTCGTTAACACCGTAATTAGTATAATCAGTTCTTACTGTTGAGACACCCGAAGTTATTTCACCATTATTATTTGTTTGAATTATGCCTGACTTTAGAAAATATTTATATGCCAAATATCCTGCTATTACAATAAAAAGCAAGGCTACTAACATAGCCACAAAATTTTTGACCGGTGAAATTCTATACTTTTCCAATGGGATCATTTCCGCGGGATGAAAACCTGTACCATTCGAATTGTCATTAACCGTATTATTGCTCATTGTCTTTTTGAGGCAGAGTCTAAATTGGAATTGGGTATTAATTTCATTCTAACCTATATTTTTATTTCGGTCAATACTTTTATGGCGGGACCGACGGGGCTCGAACCCGCGACCTCTTCCGTGACAGGGAAGCGCTCTAACCAACTGAGCTACAGCCCCATAAATGTACTTTTAACTACGCTCAATCTATCAAATTGGGCGGTTTTGGTCAATGATGATAGAATCAATCTATGCCGTATAAAATGACAAATAAAGAGGTAGTGCTTAAATTAAAAGAAGTTTTGGCTGCAATGGAAGTTAAAAATCTAGACAGATTCAGGGTTCGTGCCTATCAAATCGCTATTTCCTCAATAGATGGACTAACTTCGAGTGTTTATGATTTGTGGGAAAACGGTAAGCTGGATGAAATTCCGGGAGTTGGCGCATCTCTAAATCAACATTTAGACGAACTTTTTGCAACCGGTAAAGCAAAACAATTTGACGCAGTCATGAAGGATTTACCCGAAGGTATGTTTAGTTTAATTGGGATACGTGGTGTTGGTGCAAAAACCGCATTTAAGCTCGCCACCGCCTTTAAATTAAATAAAAGGGATACTGCAATTGAAAAAGCCAAAAAAGCTGCAGAAAGTGGAAAAATAAGGGTTCTTGCGGGGTTTGGCGAGAAGTCTGAGAAAGATATTCTTGAATCGATAGAAAATCTTAAAAAGACTAAACAGGAAAGCTCTAGAATGTTGTTATATCAAGCAGAAGAGATTGCAAACCGAATACTTGAGTACATGAATAAGTTTGAGGAAGTTAAAGATATAAAAGCACTAGGATCCTTAAGACGTAGAGCTTCAACTGTAGGGGACATGGATATTGCAGTGGCAACAAATAAGCCAAAGGAAGTTACCGACCTTTTTCTTAAGTTTCCGGAAATTGATGAAATTCTTGATAAAGGCGAAAAAAAGTGTCGTGTGACGCTTAAAAATGGCGTTCAGGTAGATTTTAGAGTAATAGACCAATTAAGTTTCGGCGCGATGATTCAATACTTTACCGGAAGCAAGCAACATAACGTTATTTTGCGTACTCACGCCTTAAGTATAGGCATGTCTCTTTCGGAATATGGTATTAAGACTGGTGACAAACAAGAAGTATTTTCAAATGAAGATGATTTTTACAAAAGGATTGGACTTCAGTACATTCCTCCCGAAATAAGACATGGAAAGGAAGAAGTTGAGTTAGCTGCGCGCGGGAAGATCCCTAGGCTGGTTGAACTTTCGGACATTAGAGGTGATGTTCATACACATACTATAGCCTCGGACGGCGTTAATTCAATTAAAGATATGGTAAACGCTGGAATTGATTTAGGTTATTCGTATATTGGTATTTGTGACCATTCCCCTAGCGTTCAGAGCAGAGGTAAGTATGAGGTTTTGGGCTTAATGCAGGCAACAAGAACAACAATTGAACAAATAAATGACTCACAAGACATCATACGGGTACTATTTGGATACGAAGTTAACATTTTATCTGATGGTACTCTATCAATGCCTAATGAAATGTTAAAAAAACTAGACTATTGTGTTGCTTCTATTCATACATCTTTTGATCAAGATCGAGATGTCGTTACTAAAAGAATGCTTTTGACCTTGGAAAACCCTTATGTGACTGTAATTGGCCATCCTTCCGGTCGTTTAATAAACCAACGAGAAGCTTGTAATTTGGATTGGGAAAAAGTATTTGAATCAGCAATAAAAAACAATAAAATACTTGAAATAAACGCCCAACCTTCTCGTCTTGACCTTGCGGATGATTTAGTCGCGGATGCGGTAAAAAAAGGTATTCGGCTGATGATAAATACCGATGCCCATTCAACCGGAGACCTTAAACTTATGAAATATGGAATTGATGTAGCAAGGCGCGGTATGTGTACAAAAGAAAATCTACTAAATACTCTTTCTAGAAAAGACTTTGTAGACAATTTCGTTAAGGAAGTGTAGAATAAACTTATGTTTTCAATTCCAGCAACTATAATTTTATTCCCGTTAATAGTTTTATTCATATTTGGCGTATATTTCGTTATAGTTTATAATAGTTTAGTTTCCTTGAAGGTTAAGGTGAAAGAAGCTTGGAGCGGAATTGATGTTCAATTAAAACGAAGAACCGATCTTATTCCAAATCTTATTGAAACGGTTAAAGGTTACGCATCTCATGAAAAAGAAGTATTTGAAAATGTAACTAAAGCACGTTCAGCTCTTATGGGCGCAACAAATCCTTCACAGGCGCAGGAAGCAAATGGAATGTTAACCTCAGCATTAAAAAGTTTGTTCGCGATTTCAGAGGCATACCCTCAGTTAAGAGCCTCCGAAAATTTTACTAACCTTCAAAATGAGTTGAGCGATACCGAAAGCAAAATTTCATACGCCAGACAGTTTTATAATTCTGTAGTTAGAGATTTCAATAGCAAAATCGTAATGTTTCCAAGCAATTTAATAGCCTCTACTCTTGGTTTCAAGCAAGAAGTGTTTTTTGAAGCAAACGAAGAAGAAAAACAACCTGTCAAAGTTCAATTTTAGCTCCTATGACAACAACAATTTATTCTCAAATCTCCCAAAACAAGAGAAACACTTGGCTAATTATTATTGCCTTCATGTTATTCGTTTCTTTTTTGGGATGGTTTACTGGGCAAGTATTTTTTGATGGCTCCGGTACTTTTTTTGTTTTATTGGCTTTAATATTTTCAAGTTTTAGTTGTATTATCTCTTATTTTGAGTCGGATAAAATTATTTTAGCAATTTCCGGTGCTCACGAAGTTACAGTTGAGGAAAATAAGTACCTTCATAATTTAGTTGAGAATTTATGTATAGGCGCGGGTCTTCCAAAACCTAAAATATATCTAATAAATGATACTGCAATGAACGCTTTTGCAACCGGTCGTGACCCGCAACATTCTATAATTTGTTTCACCTCCGGAATTGTTGAAAAACTAACAAAGCTTGAGCTAGAGGGAGTTATTGCTCACGAACTTTCGCATATCGGAAATTACGATATTGGCTTAATGTCTATTGTTACAGTGTTAGTTGGAACCGTCATTCTTATTTCAGACTGGGTTACAAGAGGTATGTTTTATGGCGGAAGACGAAAAAGTTCGAATTCAGATGTTGGTGGGATTATAATGATAGTTGGAATAATTTTACTTGTATTAAGTCCAATAATCGCAACTTTAATGCAGTTAGCAATAAGCAGAGATAGAGAATATTTAGCAGATTCATCTGCAGCTCTTTTGACAAGATATCCCGATGGTTTAGCCTCGGCACTCACAAAACTTTCCCAAGACACCGAAGTACTTGAAGCTGCAAATAGGGCAACATCTCATTTATATATTACAAATCCTATAAAATCCGAAAATCAAGGATTCTTGGCAAGTATTTATGATACTCATCCCCCAATTGCGGAAAGAATCAAGAGACTTGAAGCAATGTGACGTTGTGCATGTATAATAAACAGTATGGCAAAGACTATCAGTATTAAACAAGTTGAAAAAGTAGGAGAACTTTCTAAATTAACTTTAACCCCCTCAGAAAAAACAAAGTTGTTAGATTTATTTATTGAAACATTAAATTATATAAACGTATTAAGCGATCTTAATCTAAATAAAGTTGTTGAAACATATCAAGTTACCGGTTTAACGAATGTATTCCAAAAATCAGACTATTCTTCTACGTTAAGTAAGGAAGAAGTACTATCAAACGCTAACAAAGTCGTCAAAGATTTAATTGCAACTGCTCAAGTATTAGAAAGATAAATGGAATTAAATACATTAAACTTAAAAGATGCGATAAACGGATTAAAGGAAAGAAAATTTTCAAGCGTTGAGTTAACGAAATCGTGTTTAGATGCAATTTTAAAATACAACGATAGTGTGAAAGCTTTTATAACAGTTTTAGAAGAGAGTTCAATGGCGCAGGCAAAGCTTTCTGATGAGTTAATAAAGAAAGAAGGGGAAGGAGGATTTGCTTCAAAGCCACTTCTTGGAATTCCGTATGCCTGTAAAGATAATTTTTGCACAAAAGGGATTGAAACAACCGCATCATCGAATATTTTGAAAGGTTTTATTCCCCCTTATGAGTCAACTGTTACCAAAAAGTTAAAGGAAGCAGGTGCAGTTTTGATAGGTAAAACCAATATGGATGCTTTTGCTCATGGTTCTTCTACCGAAACATCTGACTTTTTTACATCTAGAAACCCTTGGGATATAAGCCCATATCTGCTAACTCTGCCATAAGTCGGTTTTAGACCGGTAATTCCACACAAAGAGGCAGGTCCTCTATATGTGCATTTTTGCACTTGGAAGTGAAACAGCAGGAAGTATTAGAGGACCTGCCTCTTGGTGTGGAATTACCGGTCTAAAACCGACTTATGGCAGAGTTAGCAGATATGGGCTTATTGCCATGGCTTCATCAACCGACTCTCCCGGCCCATTAACAAAGACAGTTGAGGATTCTGCTCTAATTTTAAGTGTTATTTCAGGCATCGATCCTTTTGACGCTACTTCTTCACCAAAACCAATTTTGGATTATGAGAAAGAGTTAAAGTCCTTTAGTTTTGAGGGAATAAAAATTGGAACTCCTAAATCTTATTTTGAAATAGATACAAAGCCCGGACTTCAGAATGGGGTTAAAATTCAAGTAAATAAGGCTATTAAAACTTTAGAAAAATTAGGCGCTGAAATAATTGAAATGGATTTAATTTCTCCAAAGTATTCAATCGCAGTTTATACGATTTTGCAAAGATCAGAGGTTTCATCTAATTTGGCTAGATTTGATGGAATAAGATATGGAAAGCCTAGAAGTTCTTTTGGATTTGAGGCTAAAAAAAGAATGATTCTCGGAGCTTACGCGCTAAGTTCAGGTTATTACGATGAATATTACGCAAAAGCCCAAAAAGGTCGTACTTTAATAATTGAAGATTTTAATAAAGCTTTTGAAGAAGTTGATTTAATTGTAGGCCCAACTTACCCGTGTATTGCAACAAAAATTGGAGAATCGGATAATTCCTCAATGTTTGGAGAACTTATGGACGTATTTCAAGAACCAAGTTCAATTGCGGGACTGCCGGGAATTTCTATACCGTGCGGATTTTACGAAGACATGCCGGTTGGAATTCAATTTATTGCTCCGCATATGTCGGAACCTAAAGTACTTGGAGTTTCGAACGCTTTTCAGCAAAATACTAAATTTCATTTAAGTTTTCCTGAAATAAAGGGAGCAAAGATATGAGTTTTTTAACAAAATTATTAGGACTTGATAGAGTTTTTTCACGAAGTACAGTTTCTTCACAAACTGAAGATAAAATAAAAGTGGAATGGAAAAATATTAACATTCTTTTGGCAGGTAAAGCTCCGAGTCAGTTAAGACAGGCTTTAATTTCTGCAGATAAATGTTTAGATAACGCGTTGGGAGACATAGTTGATGGAAAAACTTTAGGTGAAAGACTTAAAAAAAGTCAAAATAAATTCGATAGAAACGTTTATAACAATATTTGGGAAGCTCACAAAATTAGGAACTCGCTAATACATGAATCTGGGTACGAGCCTCCGCACTTTATGCTAACAAAAGGAATAGACGATTTAAAAAGAGGACTTGAAGCTTTAGGTGTTTTTGTTGAAAGATAATATGGAATATAAATTAGCATTAGGACTTGAAGTACATCTGCACTTAAAAACAGCTAAAAAAATGTTTTGCGGTTGTGATGCTGATATTTACGGAAAAGAACCAAATACCCATGTTTGCCCAACCTGTTTAGGTCTTCCCGGCGCTCTTCCTGTACCAAATTTTGATGCTGTTAAAATGACACAATTGCTTGGTCTTGGGCTAAATTGTACTTTAAATAATAACTCGCATTTTGATAGAAAACATTATTTTTATCCCGACTTGCCAAAAGGGTATCAAATTAGCCAATATAAACAACCCTTGTGCGAAAACGGTTTCTTAATTTTAGACAGTGGAGAAAAAATTGAAATAGAAAGAGTTCATTTAGAAGAGGATACGGCAAAATCGTTTCATGAAGGCGGTAAAACTTTAATTGATTTCAATAAATCAGGGATGCCTCTTGTTGAAATTGTTACAAGACCTGTTTTTAAAACAGTTGTGGACGCGGTTGCGTTTTCTAAAAAAATACAAGATATTGTTCGTGTACTTAAAGTTTCGGATGCCGATATGGAAAAGGGGCAAATGAGACTCGAAGCCAATATTTCTTTAAGAACCTCTGAAATGGAAAGTAAGAAAATACTTCCGGATTATAAGGTTGAGATTAAAAATATAAATTCGTTTAGGTTTATGGAAAAAGCTGTTGAGTCAGAAATAAAGAGACAGTCAGAAGTTTTGGCATCTGGAAAAAAAATTAAACAAGAAAATAGAGGATTTGATGAGAAATCAGGTAAAACTTTATCCCAAAGAGATAAGGAAGAAGCTCATGATTATAGATATTTTCCTGATCCTGATATTCCGCCAATGGAGTTTGATCAAACATATTTGTTAGGAATAAATACAAGTCTTCCACAATTACCCTATCAACTAAAAGAAACTTTAAAAACAACATATAAATTATCTGAAAAGAATTCAATTTCTTTAACTAACGGATTAGGATTACTTTGTGTGAATTTATTTATGAGAGTAGTAGAAAGTGGTGGAGATTCGGAGAGAACCGCAAATTTATTATTAAACAGACCTGAGACGAGGGATTTGACAACCGAACAGATAATAAAATTGTTAACCGGAGTAAGCAACAAAATAAAGGATACAGAATTAGAAATAATTACAAATGAAGTAATTGCCAAAAACGATGATGCTGTAAAAGAATTTAAAACCGGCAAGATGGGATCCCTTGAATTTTTAATAGGCCAAGTTATGAAAAACGCAAAAGGAAAAGCTGATCCGGTTATTGTAAGAAAAATGCTAACAGATATACTAAGTAAATGAGCTTGGCCTTTGATTTAAAAAACCCTAACTACGAATTTATTAAAACTCAAACTAAAGCAGAAAGTGCGGTAAGAGAATTATTAAAAAATCAGATAGTTGCTGTTGACATTGAAGCAACAGGGCTTGAACCATATACATGTAATATGGTTTTAGTTCAAATTGCAACAAAAGAAAAAAGTTATATCTTTGATCCCAAAACACTAAATTTAAAGATCATAAAGCCAATTTTAGAAGACAAAAAAATCCTAAAGATTATGCAAAACGGAAAGTTTGATTACGCTTTTATAAAACTTAAACTTGGTATTGAGATAGATAATATTTACGACACAATGTTAGCAGAAGGGGTTCTAACAGCAGGGTATAAGGTATCAAAATCACTAGGCGCGCTTGCTGAAAAATACCTAGAAATTAAGCTGGAAAAGGAGTTCGGAATGTCGTTTGTAAACATGCATACAAATGTTACTGAAGATCAATTAAAATATGCTGCGATTGATACATTAATATTATTTCCAATTTTTGAAAAACAAAAAACATTTTTGGATAAAGAGGGATTGGTTAGAATTGCAAAACTTGAATTTGCAGTTACAAAAGTAGTTGCGGAGATGGAATTAATGGGAATTCATGTAGATAAAGTAAAGTGGATGGAAATTATAAATGCACTTAAGAAAAAAAGAGACATAGTTTCACAAAAGTTTCAGGATGAAATAAGAAGCCTTTACCCAAGTAATCAATTTGATCTATTTGGAAATTTATCAAACGTAATAAACATTAATAGCCAAGTCCAATTAATGGAATTATTTAATAAGAGATTAAAAGTAGAAATTCCTGCAACTGGAGATGCAATTTTAGCAGTTTTAGACCACCCAATAGCAAAAATATTAAGGGAGTATAGAGGATACGAAAAATTAATCTCCGCGTTTGGGGAAGGTCTTCTTGAGAAAATAAATAAAAAGACGGGAAGGTTACATCCGGATTTTATTCAACTTGGCGCAGCAACAGGTAGGTTTTCGTGTCAAAACCCTAATTTACAGCAAATACCGAGAAATTCTGAAGAGGCGCCCTTTAGAGAATGTTTTACTCCGGAAAAAGGTAATTTATTAACAGTAACCGATTATTCTTCAATGGAAATGAGAATTTTGGCCGATTTATCCGGAGATGAAAAAATGATAAAAGCTTTGACAGAGGGTTTGGATATACACTCATATACCGCAGCTTTAATGTTTAACAAAGAATATTCTTCCAATTTTAAAAAGAAATATCCTGATCTAAGACAAATTTCAAAACCTATTGGATTTGGCTTGATGTATGGAATGGGATCTTCAGGACTTGCGCGCCAAATTGATGTTTCAAAGGAAAAAGGAAAAGAATATATAAAACTTTATTTTAAAAGTTATCCTAAAGTTAGGAGTTTCCTTGAAAAAATGGCTAAGGATGCAGTTAGAAACGGCTGGAGCTCAACACCCGGAGGTAGAAAAAGGTGGTACAGGAAGCCCGAACGTAACGATCCGGAATACACAAAACTAATAGCTAACATTGAGAGGCAAGCAAAGAATCACCCAATTCAAGGAACGAACGCGGATGCAATTAAGTACGCTTTAGTTTATGTTTACGATAGACTAAAAAAAGAAAAAGTTGAGGGAGGAATTACTTTAACAGTTCACGATGAGTTAGTTTGTGAAGTTAGAGAAGATCAAGCTGAAGATTGGGCAAAAATTCAGTCGGAGGAAATGGTAAGGGCGGGGGAATTATTTATTCATAAAGTTCCGGTTGTGTCGGAACCTTTTGTTAGTAATGTTTGGGAGCATTAGCACATGTATTGCATAAGTGCTAGAATGTGGTATCATTAAATTATGGTAATTTGCAACAGATGCGGTCAAAGGCCGGCAGTTATATCTACAAGCAAAATTATAGACGGGAGACAGGTTTACATAGCCTTGTGCGAGGAGTGCCACTTGGAACTTCAAAAAAAGACCTCATCTACATCAATTTTAGACAAATTCGGTCGTGATTTAACTCAACTTGCTAGAGAAGACAAGCTTGATCCTGTTATTGGCAGAAAAGAAGAAATTGAACGAGTAATTCATATTCTTTCAAGAAGAACAAAAAATAATCCGGTGTTAATTGGCGATCCGGGAGTTGGAAAGACTGCTGTTGTTGAGGGATTGGCTCAAAGAATTGTAAATGGCCAGGTTCCCGAACCTTTAAGAACAAAAAGAGTTTTCTCTCTCGATCTGCCTTCTATTTTGGCGGGAACTTCGCATAGAGGTCAGTTTGAAGGTAGAGTAAAAGACATAATTGGTGAGGTTGTAGCAGCCCAAGGCCAAGTAATTTTATTTTTAGACGAACTTCATACTGTTGTTGGAGCGGGAGCTGCGGAGGGCGCAATTGACGCAGCAAATATGTTAAAACCGGCGTTAGCAAGGGGTGAGTTGCAAATGGTTGGGGCCACTACCCTTGACGAATATAGAAAATATATAGAAAAGGATGCAGCCCTTGAGAGAAGATTTCAACCGATTTTAGTAAAAGAGCCCACAATGGAAGAAACGATCGAAATATTAAAAGGTTTAAGAGAAAGGTATGAAAAGCATCACCAAGTAAAAATTTCGGACGAAGCAATACTTTCCGCGGTTCAAATGTCTACAAGATACATAAGTGATAGGTATTTGCCGGATAAAGCAATTGACGTAATAGACGAAGTATCAGCACAAGTTAGACTTTCTCAAATAAAAGAACCCGAAAACCTAAAGCAAGTTGAAGAAAAAATGGAATTATTGAAAGAGTCTTTAAGAAACGCGCAAACTCCCGAAGAAACAAATAAAATAAATCTTGAGATTGAGGAGCTAGAAAAAGTTAAGGCGGAGTTAATGAACATTTGGACCAAAACTAAGCTTGAAGAAATTCCTGTTGTTGGTAAAGAAGATATAGCAAGAGTTATCTCAAGATCTACCGGAATTCCGCTTGAGGATTTAACAATCGAAGAAAAAATGAGGCTTATGAAGATGGAAGAAATGATTCACGCGAGAATGGTTAATCAGGAAAAAGCAGTTCACGTTGTTGCTGAAGCTATAAGAAGAGCTCGAGCAGGCTTAAAAGATCCTAAAAGGCCTGTTGGCTCATTTTTATTTTTAGGACCAACCGGTGTTGGAAAAACTGAACTCGCGAAAGCGTTAGCGGAAGTACTTTATGGAAACGAAGACATGGTAATTAGGCTTGATATGAGCGAGTATATGGAAAAACACACTGTGAGTAAACTAATCGGAGCGCCTCCAGGTTATATTGGATTTGAAGGCGGAGGCCAGCTAACTGAAATTGTAAGAAGAAAGCCGTTTTCTATAATATTGCTTGACGAAATTGAAAAGGCTCATCCTGATGTTTATAACGCTTTACTGCAAGTAATGGAGGATGGAAGGCTTACGGATAGTAAAGGCAGAACGGTTGATTTTAAAAATACAATAATAATTATGACTTCAAATGTTGGATCCGATTTACTACGACAAGTTGAAATTGGATTTGGGGATGAGATAGAGAATAAACAAACTGTAGTAAGAACTAAAGAAACCTTTGAAAGAAGAATTCAAAAGTTATTAAAAGACAGATTTAAACCTGAATTTCTAAATAGAATTGATGAAATAGTAATTTTTGAGAGTTTAACAAAAACGTACATAGAAAAAATAGTTGAAATTCAACTTGCCAGAACGCAAAAACTTTTAGCCGAACATAAACTTACCCTTTTTGTTGACTCAAAGGCTAAAAAGTACTTAGTAGAAAAAGGATACGATGAGGAGTATGGAGCAAGGCCGTTAAAGAGATTAATTCAAAGAGAAATTGAGAATGTCCTTTCAAATAAGCTAATTTCCGATGAAATTGTAGAAGGCGATTTAGTTGATATAACAGCAAAAAATGATGCTTTGTTAGTTAAAATAGGCTCTAAAGTAGATTCCAAAATAAAGTCCAAAGTAAGCTGATGTTGCGTAATTTACTATAATTTGGTAATCTCATGCGGTTAAAAAGGTAAATTATGACCGAAGATACACAAAAAACTAAAATTTCAGATTTTCGATCCGGCGATACTGTGAAGGTACACTATAAAATTATTGAAGGTGGAAAGAGTAGAATCCAACCTTTTGAAGGTATTGTTATTTCAAAAAGGGGAGAAGGCGAATCAAAAACTTTTACAGTTAGAAAAATAGGCGTGGGCGGTATTGGTATAGAACGTATTTTTCCTTTATTTTCACCAAACATAGAAAAACTTGACGTGTTAAAGCACGGTAAAGTAAGAAGAGCAAAGCTTTTTTATCTTAGAGGTAGAAAAGGCAAGGAAGCAGTTAAAATTAAGTCAGCTTAGTTTTGTTGATCGCGCTTTTTTCGGCCAAAAATTAGATTTAAAACTAAAAGACCCCAGCCAAAAAAATTCATAATTACAGGTAAATAAAATTCAAGTACAGTCTTAATAAAATCATATTTCCTTCCCCGCGCCCCTTCCGGAAAAATAGAGTTTATCATGTCATTTTCTATTTTAAAAAGTAAATGTTTACTATACTCGAACTTAAAAGCGAGAACAAAAAAAGCAACAAAAAGTAATATATAGAAGCGTGAGTTATTTTTAATCGCCAAAATCAAAGAAATTATTGAGAAAATACTAAATAAAATTAAAGGAAAGTTATGAGCAAAGAAAAGCTGCATTGTTTGAGAAAACTGTAATGGCATAAGTGAATTTTAACACTATTTTTTGATAGGGTATAATGAAAAAATTATGGATCAGAATAAGAAAGTATTACTTTCTATCACGTCGTTAATCGGGATTTTTATCTTTACTTTAATTACTGCCTATACAGTAAATAATTCAATTCCAAAAAGTAATTCAAAGATAGATGTTAGTAGAATTTTAGGGGTTCAAACCGAAAAGGTCTTAGTTAAAAGAGTAGTAGATGGCGATACAGTAGAACTTCAAGATGGAAGAAAGGTTAGATATATTGGAATAAATACACCCGAAACTGTTCATCCTAATAAAAAAGTTGAATGTTTTGGAAAGGAGGCCTCAAGTTTTAATAAAAAATTAGTAGAAGGAAAAGTTGTAGAACTTGAAAAGGACGTGTCAGAAGTTGACAGATATGGTCGTTTGTTGCGATATGTTTATGTTAATGGTTTATTTGTGAATGAATATTTAGTTAGAGAGGGTTACGCGAACGTTTCTACTTTTCCGCCGGATGTTAAATATAAAGATTTATTATTAGAAGCCGAAAGGGAAGCCAGGGATGGAAGCAAGGGTTTTTGGTCAAAATGCAGGTAGATTTAAATGAGATTGAAACTAAGGTAGATGGGAGATTATATAAGTATTATGACATTGGAAACAGCGATAGAGTATTAGTCTTCTTGCACGGTTTAACGGGAAGTAAGGAAGATCAGCCAAAATTCTATGAACGCTTAATTCCGGAATTTAGGTGTATTTTTCTTGACTTACCTGCACATAATAATTTACCGTTGTATAACATTAATAGTCTCTATGGTTTCGCGGAGTACTTTATTAGTTTTATAAATCATCTCAATTTAAAGAAATTTGGTTTAGTCGGATTTTCTTTAGGTGGCCTAATTTCTTTAAAAGTCTCAGAAGAATTTTATAATATAGGTAAAAACGTACCCGCAATCATTTGGTCATCTCCAATAAATATCAATGGTACTACGCTAAGTGGAAAAGCGAACCTAACAATAAGCACAATTGGTTATTTATCTAGAAATGTGTACCTATCGATACTGAAAATAGACTTTATATATAATATGCTTAAAAAACTAGGGATCGTTTTATTAAGACATGATAAAAATGCTCTTTTAAATTTTAATAACAAATCGATGACAAAAATCTCTAAAATATTTAAAGAGAAAACCGATACTAATTTTGGCGCCCCTTTATTATTTATTTATGGAACAAATGATCCTTTGGTTACAGTGTCTACTTATAATCAATTAAAATTAACAAACGACTTGCACGAGAAACTACTTATAGAAAGAGGCGGACATTTTATATCTCAAAGGGGAAAGGATGAAGGAATGCTGCATATCAAAGACTTCTTTGATAGATATTTGATATAAGTTTCTACGATTGCGTAACAGAATTTGCAAAAAGATTTTTTTCATTTATTAGCGCGTATATGCAAAACGCGTTAAATAATACAGGAATAAGTGTATAAAAATTACCAAGAAATACTGGAATAAGATTACCAAGACCTATTAAAGAGAAAGTTATAAGACCAGCCTTGTACGACCATTTTTTATGTGATTTGACAGCGGAACCTAGGAAGAACGCATAAATACCAATCCCAAGTTCTAAAAAACCAACGATTAACGACTTACTAGGATTTCCAAAAGTATCGTTTATTGTTAAGAATGAAATTAATCCCCAAAATATAAAAAAAGCTGAACCTATAATATACATCCAACCAACTATTTTTGTTTTCATTAAATAAATCTATCTTGAAGTTAATAGAATGTCAATAATTTGTGATTCTACTTCTTATAAACACGTCCAACCCAGATCTTTTTTGCGAAAGACATAGTTGATGATGAGATAAAGTAGGCTATTGTTGGAATTAAAGCATTTTGCCAAGGATTTTGAACACGTAGAATTAAAAAGAATAATAAGACCAAAAAGTAAGTGGCTACAGAAATTAATATCTTTCTAGACCAACTAGTTTCCCAAGCTTTATCTGATTCTACCTTTTTATTACGTTCTTTTATGGCAAGTATTTCTTGTTCTATATCCATATTTCTATTTTACATTAAAAAATCTGTAATTTCTTTCTCCGACTATTTCTAGTTTAGCTCCTTCAATTTTCAATGCCGTTTTATTACTAATTGCATAAATTTTTCGTTTATTGGTTTTTGCATATCCCCCAACTGTCTCAAAAGGAACTAATTCAGGAGAATGTGGGGAGATTTCAAAATCTATTATTCCAAGGGCAGAAAAATCTTTTAGCCCAACATCGTTAGGATCTGATGGCTCTACACAGGCAATTTCAATGTTTGGGGTTGGTATTATACTTCCTGCACTTACTCCGACATATAATTTATTCTGATATATAAATTTTTTAATTTCAATATCATAGTTATTTTTCTTAATCTCGTTTAATAGATGAAATGTATTTCCTCCACATACGTACAATACATCGTATTCGTGCATGGTTTTTGTATCGTTCCTATTTGCAAAATCTAGAATTCTTATGTTTGACACTAAAACGCCGGTGTCTATTAACTCATTTTTTGATTTATTAACGTACTTGAGTTCCTCTTTTGTTCTTGAAGCTGTTTTAACAAAGCCAATTGTTACTTTAGAAAGATCATTGCCGATTAATTCATTGAACGCACTTATTATTTTTGGATGTGTAAGTCCTGTTGATGTAAGTAAAAGTTTCATTATTTTCCTAAGTTGGTGAGGGCGGTGGGGTAAATCAAATCGGATTCGATGTCGAAATACCTCCCGATCTCAATGGTAATAGTATATCACCCAAACTATTTACACTTCCTCAAACTTTTGTGGAGAATCTGGTAATGATGGCGGACGTTGCGATTGGGTTTTGGTGTAAAACCTCAGACCCTTACCAAGTCCTGCAATAGTAGGCTATTCTTTATAAGTTGATTTCATTTTATTATGATGCCAGCAACCCTTGTAGGTAAACGCATATATTGAATTGTACCGCGCACTTTATTTGATACTCCCAATTTTCATTTTCTGTTTATCCATATAAAGCTTGGTAATTTTTGCATTGAAGTATTTTGCGGGTGACGTTATTGAAACTTTAGGGTTGTTTTCATCTTCTAAGTATTGGGTGTAAGCGTCCTGGATAATACCAAAACCCAGCTTTTCAAACCTGATAAGAATAAAACCCATGTACGGGTCTGCCACGTACTGGGCTATTTTCTTTAGTTGTGAGATTTCATACGGACTTTTGTTGTAGTTTATTGAATATTGTTCGGGGTCAAAAGATTCGGTTTTCAACTTTGGAGCGTAGTCTTTCTCTTCCCCCGTTTCTTTTTTATAAGACATCGAAGATTCGATATTTATAGTATTAGTTTCATTATTCGTATTAGTGTTATTACCTGTGAAAAACCTAGATGTTTCATCAGGCTGTATTGCTTCTATAGAAGCCACAAAGGGTGCTGTAGACCTGTGAATATTTTCCTTAACCCGTTCACTAGCTTCTATATTGACCCCGTTTGTTGCTGGTGTCTCCGTTATACCTTCACCTGGGACTGACCTGTTAACAAAATATTTTGAGATATTCGTTTTTTGACCGTTGGGAAGGAAAAAATCGTCAACTTTAATTGTTACATTACCTCCGACTCCGCCGTGGTCTTCGAAATATATTAACCTCAGCTCACGTAGTTCCCTTAGCAGTTTATTAATGTAGTTTCTTTTAACTTTATTTTTGAATACCTTGTTATTGATTGTGTCGGCGCTAGTAACACAATCTCCCATTTCATTTGCATGAAGTCTAACGTATTCGTACACAACCCATAACGTGTCATTTAATATGCCCAGTTCACGAAGTTCGTTAGGATACCTTGGAAAGCAGATCCAACTTAAATATTTATCAGTTTGATACCCAAGTAGTTGGCATATCCAAGGATTTTGAAAATGTTCAACCTCGTTTTGTATTTTTTGTACATTATTTTCCATTTTTCGACTGGGCAGTCGGTTTGGTATAATCAAGACGCAGAAAAACCCCTTGATGATTGCCTCCCCAGGTTTTCATTAAAACTTTTCTGCATTTTTTATAGTAATTTGTTACTTCATAAGACCAGTCGCAACAACTTGCTCCACAATCTCATCTACTATTTTTTTTGCTTCAATAGGATTCATAAATTCTGGATTAAAAGCTAATATATAGCCCGATCTGGCGTTTAATTTACCAAGTCTTTTTAAGATTGGAGGGTTACCTTTGATAAGCGGTATCAAGCAAGCGAGTGATCTGCCATCGCCATATTTCAAGTTTTCCCCAATAAACTTGGAAGTAGCGGTATAATTTTTACAATTTAATACAACTTGTAAGGCTTCAACTTGTGTAAAAGTTTTTGACCTTAATTCTTGTTCTGATTTGTTTTTATTCATAACAAATTTACTGTAGCACATGTAGGCGAGGTTGACCATGTCTACACATTATATCATTGGCAACATGCCGAATACCTTGTAGTACAGCCTCAAAGTGAAAGATGGTGAAACATACTTTTGTCACGATGGGTAATGCTCGGTGGCGGCTTGACACCCCGTAAGCCCAGTTGTCTACCGCTAACGTCTTTATTCGTAGATTATACGACTTCACCAATCCTACATAACGTTGCTATATCAACATATTCAGTTTTGGATGGGTACTT
>MEVN01000007.1:18194-25334 GCA_001772985.1 candidate division WWE3 bacterium RIFCSPLOWO2_12_FULL_36_10
CAGTTTTGGATGGGTACTTTGTTACCGTTAACGAACTTATAGTGGGGTAATTGGAAGCAATTTTTACGGATCTACGAACAAGCGAGGAAACCCCTGTACCGTAGTATTAGTAGCCCTCTTTTTGCTGGATTTTAGTTTCAAGTCGGTGTTTTGTTTAAAACTATATAAGTGATTTAAACTGATGTAATGGTTAGACTCTACTAAAGAATACGTTGTTGCGGTAAAATGAAATCAGAAAATGAGAATGTGAATTTATGCAACTATCAGATCATCAAATCAGAGATATAAATAAAATGCTTCAACAAGGAAAGCCGCTTCCCGACGAATATAGGTTTTTATTGTTTGAAGACAAGCGAGAGGTAGAACTTGTTTGGAACGGGAAAACTAGCGAAGTTACTAATGTCGTGTTGCCGTTTCAAACAATTGAACAAGTGGATGAACCTAGATCTGAGACAGACACAAAATCAACCATGCAAATGACGCTTTTTGATTTAGATAACAGAGGTAGACAAATTCATGGGTGGACAAATAAACTCATTTGGGGAGACAACAAGCTTATTCTTTCTAGCCTTAAAAACGGTGCAATGCGAGAAGAAATTGAAAAGCAGGGTGGATTGAAACTTGTTTATATTGACCCACCATTTGATGTTGGGGCTGACTTTTCAATGAATATCGAAATTGGTGACGAAACATTTATCAAAAAACCCACTGTCATAGAAGATCTTGCATATAGGGACACATGGGGAAAAGGTGCTGATAGTTGGATATCAATGATGCATGAACGTCTCTTACTTGTTAGGGATCTGTTATCCGATGAGGGTGTCTGTTATGTGCATGTGGATTGGAGAGTAAATTCCTATTTAAGACTTCTGCTCGACGAGGTCTTTGGAAAACCAGCTTTTCTAAACGAGATAGTTTGGCATTATAAACGATGGCCCACCCCAGCTAAGGAATGGCAGAAAATGCACGATACAATTTATGTTTATACCAAGTCCGATAAATTTGCTTTTAATCGTCTTTATGGCTCTCGAACAGCGGAAACTGAGAAGCGGTGGAAAGATAAGAAAATTGTCGCTCTGCACGATGATTCTGGGCGTAGGATACCATCACAATCTGAGATCGATCAATCAACTGGAGCACCTTTGGACGATGTGTGGGATTTATCTATAATTGCACCTGTTGCTCATGAACGACTTAATTATCCAACTCAAAAACCCGAGGCATTACTTGAGAGAATTATAAGTGCAACCTCAAATGAGGGTGACCTTGTTGCTGATTTTTTTTGTGGTTCTGGGACAACCTTAGCCGTGGCTGAAAAACTGGGAAGAAAATGGATAGGTACAGATATTGGTAAATTTTCAATACATACTACTAGAAAAAGAATGATCGACACTCAAAGACAGATGAAGAAAGAAGGTAAAGATTACAGGGCATTCGAGATCCTAAACATCGGTAAGTACGAGCGACAACACTTTTTAGGTACAAATCAGGACTTAACCTACGAAGAAATGGACAAAGTATTGGCTGAAAAAGAAAAAGCATATGTAGATTTAATCCTGAATGCATATAAGGCTAAACCAGCTGACGGGTTCATGAACTTTCAGGGTAATAAATCTAATCGCTTAGTCTGTATCGGGGCTATAAATTTACCTGTATCAGGAGATCTTGTTGATGCTTGTGTTGACGAGGCGTTAAATAAGAAGATTACAAAAATCGATATCTTAGGATTTGAATTTGAAATGGGATTAGCCCCAAGAATTCAGGAAGAAGCTAAAGAAAAAGGAGTCGACTTGGCTTTAAAATATATTCCAAGAGACGTTTTTGATAAAAGAGCTGTAGACAAGAATCAGGTCGTTTTTTACGACGTTTCGTACTTGGAAGTTAAACCTATAATCAAAGGAAAGTCTGCTGCAATAGAACTGGTAGATTTTTCAGTTTTTTATAATCAAGATTCATTGGCTAATGTTCAAGAGACGTTGGGAAAAGGCTCAAATAAAATCATTGTAGAAAACGGTCAAATAATTAAAGTTGCAAAAGACAAAAATGGGATCATTACAAAAGATGTGCTCACAGAAAGCTGGACAGACTGGATTGATTATTGGTCTGTAGATTTTGATTACGCTAGCAAAAAGGAGTTTATAAGAGTTAAGAAGGCAGAAAGTAAACAAGATGTTCTGTTAGGAGATAAAAGTCCAGAGCAAGGCAAGCTTCTTAATGACTACATAGAGCAATGGACAGGAGATTACATTTTCGAAAACGAATGGCAGTCTTTTAGAACTAAAAAAGATCGAAACCTAGAATTTAAAACTATTTTCCACGAATATCCAGGTAAAGGTAGGTACAAAGTTGCTGTTAAGGTGATTGATATTTTTGGAAATGATACTACTAAAGTTGTTGAGGTGAGCATATGACGGATAACGAGTTAATTGAGCTTTTTCTAGATACGGAAGAAGGCGAAAGATTTGAATGTAAAAGAGTTGAAATTAAACCATCAGACGCCCTTAAAACTATAGTCGCATTTGCAAATAAGGACGGAGGAATTTTTATAGTTGGAATTGACGATAAAGATAAAATTCCAAGAGATAAACGATTACGTGGGGTAAATTCTAACTACGACAATGTTTCGGAGTTACTTAAATTGGTTGATAAAGATATAGACCCACCATTAGTAAGATGCACTAATATGGAAATGGAAATTGTAAATATAAGCGGGGGTAAAGATAAAATATTACTTTTTAGAGTTGAAAAAGGGCATGATATTCATTCATTAAAAAATGGCGATACATACATACGAAAAGGTAACCAAAATGTAAAGATTGGTGCACAAGATATCATTAGATTAAGGTATGAAAAAGGAACAATAAAGTACGAGGATGAGTTAACCAATATAGCTTCTCTTGATGATATAGATAAAGAGTTACTAGATATTTATAAGAAAGATAATCTTAGCTTAGAAATAGATACCTGGTCATTTCTGGTAGACAACGCCCTTGCACAAAAAAAAGACGGGAAAAATTACCTAACAGTTGCAGGGGGTCTATTATTTTTGAAAAATCCAAGTGTGCAACTCAGAGGTAAGTATGGGGTTAAAGTTTCCAGGTATTATGGAACGGAGAGAAGTTACACAAAAGAGCCAAACTTGGTGCATAAACCTATTACTATCGAAGGTACTCTAATGTATCAGATAAGGAAGGTTATGGAATATTTTTATAATATACAAAAGGAATCACCTCCAAAGTTAAGTGGTGCTGTTTTCACACCAAAAATGATGATTCCAGATTACGCCTTTCAAGAGGCAGTAACTAACGCAGTTATTCATAGAAATTATTACATCCCTGATGATATACAAATACGATTTTTTGACGATAGGATTGAGATTGAAAGTCCAGGCACTTATCCAGGACATGTGAATAGCTATAATCTGAGAAGCGAAAGATTCTCGAGAAATCCTATTATACAACGCACATTAAATAGGTTTACCGAAGCACCTAACCTTGATATAGGCGAGGGTGTTGATAGGATGTTCCAATCCATGAAAAAAAGTAATCTTTATGACCCTTTTTATATTCCAGCATCTTTGAAAGGAAATTCTGTTGACGTTATCCTTTTTAACTTGAAACGTGTTGAAACATGGGACGCTGTAAGTGAATACTTAGATAAAAATAATAGGATAAATAATACTGAAGCAAGAAGAATCACAGGAATCGATGACACCCTTAAAATGTCAAAATTATTTAGGCAATGGGTTACTAAGGGAATACTGGAAATGAGAAATGCCAAATCTACTAAATATGCATATTATGTAAAACCAGGAACAGATATATCACAAAGTTTGTTTTCTAGGAGGGGAGAAAAGAAAAAGTAATACATGGTGTTTATGCCGCAACAGCGACAATTACCATAAACCTTTATTATCTATATGGCACTACATCCAAACCTACCAACGTCTCCATACGAAATATTAGATCCTTCTATAAGGTGGTTTCCTGCTGACGAAGACCTTAGAGAACAGGGTTATGAAAAGCTGTTACCACCTTTTGTAACTGAACTAAGAAAATTAGTGAAAGATTGGAGGAAGAGCAATTACGAAGGTGCTACCGCAACCAGCAGAGCATTACTTAACTGGTGGTTTAAAAATGAGCATTTGATACAAAAGTCTGATGGAACTTCGTCTGAGTTTAAATATTACTTTGCTCAAAGAGAAGCTGTCGAAACTATTGTGTACCTCTCAGATGTTATTAAAGTTAAAGACAAATACGATCTTTTAAGGTTTGATAAAACAGAACGGGTCTCACCGTCCATGTTTCCAGAATCGTGGAGAAGATTTGTTATAAAAATGGCTACTGGATCTGGAAAAACAAAGGTTTTAAGTCTTCTTATGGCGTGGCCTTATTTCCACAAAATATATGAAGAAGGCTCAACACTTTCCCGTAACTTTTTGCTCATAGCTCCTAACATTATAGTTTTAGATAGACTTAAAGCCGACTTTGATGGGATGAGGATATTTTATCAAGATCCCATACTTCCAGAAAATGGTTACGAAGGACAGAACTGGCAAGACGATTTTCAAATTACACCGCATATTCAGGATGACGTTACGGTTGTAAAAAAGTACGGTAACTTATTTTTAACAAATATTCATCGAGTGTATGAAGGAAGCAACGGCAACCCGTCATTAGAAGATGAAGACTTGTCCGATTACTTCTTAGGGAAGAAGCCAACAGGTGCTACAAATGAATCTAAGATTGATCTAGGCGAGATCGTACGGGATGTCGATGAGCTTGCTGTGTTTAATGACGAAGCCCATCATATTCACGATGAAAAAATGGCGTGGTTTAAGTCTATTGAAGACATTCACAACAGATTAAAACAAAAGGGCTTAGACCTGTCCATACAAATCGACGTTACAGCTACGCCGAAACATAATAACGGTTCAATTTTTGTTCAAACAGTATCAGACTATCCGTTGGTCGAAGCGATTCACCAGAACGTGGTTAAACATCCAGTTTTACCTGACTCAGCGAGCAGAGCAAAGCTTGTTGAGAAGAAGAGTGCTTTATTTACGGAAAAATACGAAGATTACATTCATTTAGGCTACCTTGAATGGAAGAAGGTTTATGACGAACACGTAAAGGTTGGAAAAAAGCCAATCTTGTTTGTTATGACCGATGATACAAAAAACTGTGATGAAGTTGCAGAATACCTAGAAAAAACATACGCAGACTTAAAGGATGTAGTCTTAGTTATACATACAAAGAATAATGGTGAAATATCAGAAAATGCGACTGGAAAGAGCAAAGAAGAACTAGAGTTATTGCGAAGCCAAGCAAACCAGATCGACAGCCTCGACAATAAATTTAAGGCTATTGTTTCAGTTTTAATGCTAAAAGAAGGTTGGGATGTTAAGAACGTTACAACTATTGTTGGTTTGCGAGCATACGCCGCACAAAGCAATATATTACCTGAGCAAACTTTAGGTAGAGGTTTAAGACGCATGTATCGAGAGTCTGATATGCCCGAGTTTGTAAGTGTAGTCGGTACTGAGGCATTTATGGACTTTGTGGAGTCTATCAAGAGCGAAGGTGTTGAGCTTGAAAAGCAGAAAATGGGTGAAGGTTCTAAACCAAAAGCACCTCTTGTTATTGAGGTAGACAACGAAAATGTAAAAAAAGATATCGAGAAGCTGGATATACAAATTCCTGTGCTCACACCAAGAATTTACCGTGAATATAAGAACTTTTCTGATCTTGACCCCGCATCTTTTGGCTCACAAAAGTTTGATGTTAAACAATTTTCAGAAGAAGAAAAACGTGAAATTGTATTCAAAGACATTACTACAGGAGAAATAAGCCACAAGACAGAGCTCGATACTAACATTGTTCCAAACTATCAAAGCGTTGTTGGGTATTTCACCCAAGTTATAATGAAAGACTTACGACTTATTAGCGGTTACGATATTTTGTACGGTAAAGTCAAAGAGTTTATTACAGAATACCTTTTCAAGAATAAGGTCGAACTTGAAGACTTGAACACCCTTAGAAATCTTTCAGAACTTGAAATTACAAAGACGATCATAAACACTTTTGAAAAACAAATAAACGATTTAACTGTTTTGGACAAAGGTGAAGCAGAAATACGAGATTATATTAAGATCAGTAAGGTAAGACCGTTTGTCGTTAAAGATCAGGGGTATTTAATACCTAAGAAAAGTGTATTTAATAAAATCATTGGTGACAGCCATCTTGAACTTGAGTTTGCCAGTTTCCTTGAGGAATGTGAGGATGTTGTTTCTTATGTGAAAAATTATTTTGCCGTTCACTTCAAAATTGATTACAAAAATGCTAGTGGTGCAATTTCAGACTTCTACCCCGATTTTATTGTGAAACTTGATACAAGAAGAGTCTATATTGTAGAAACTAAAGGTCGTGAGGATCTTGATGATCCATTGAAAATAGAAAGATTGAAACAGTGGTGTGATGATATAAACAGGGTACAGAAAAACATTAAATTCGGCTGGATTTATATCCGTGAAGAAGAGTATGAAAAATATGGGAAGATGAAGAGCTTTAGTGATGTAACAAAAACCTTTGAGGAAAAGCAATGACGAGTAGATGGGGAGTTTATGATCCAAACACAGATTCACCCTTTCTGATAAGCAGATCAAAAATAGACATGTTTTATGATTGTCCCCGATGTTTTTACATGGATAGGAGATTAAAAGTAAAGCGACCATCAATGCCAGGATTTTCCCTTAACTCAGCTGTAGACACTTTATTAAAAAATGAATTCGACTTGTTGAGAAAAGAACAAAAACCACACGAACTTATGGTTTTATATAAGATTGACGCATTACCCTTTAACCATCCAGATTTACCAGTTTGGCGAGATGACGTTCACAAATACATTGGTGCTTCAGTGGTTCACGAACCAACAAATTTAGAGGTTTGTGGGATCGTAGACGATATTTGGGTAAGACCCAACGGTGAACTCATCATCGTTGACTACAAGTCTACGTCTACAAAAGAAGAAATATCTCTCGAAGACAAATACAAGCAAGGGTACAAACGACAGATGGAACTGTACCAATGGATTTACAGAAAGAAAGGTTTTACCGTATCAAATACTGGTTACTTTGTTTAC
>MEVN01000008.1:0-18237 GCA_001772985.1 candidate division WWE3 bacterium RIFCSPLOWO2_12_FULL_36_10
TACAACAACACCAGAATTCAACTCAAGCTGAAAATGTCACCATATCAATTTAAACTAAAATACGCAGACAGTGTTCTTGAAAAACGGGGTACTTGACAAATGAGTATGCCGACGATCTCTATTTCTTAAATCCGGATCCAACAAAGAGAATTAGAAAAGTGAACGGAGGGCGTAAGGCATATAAACTCGGGAAAGCAAAAGGTCAAATTGTTGCTTCAAATCTTCAAACGTTACTTGTACTTGCTGGAACTAAATATTTTCCAGAATTAAATAATAAAATTTTATTTCTTGAAGAAGATGAAAGTGCAAATACTCAAATGGTGCATAGGTTTTTCACACAACTGTCACAAATAACTGATCTAAACAAACTTAGAGGTATTTGTATAGGTAGGTTTATGTCGCAAACTGGATTTTCTGAAAAAGATTCTGAAATTGCAATTTATGAAGACTTGTTTAAGGATGTAAATATACCCATTTTGTATAATCTAGATTTTGGTCATAGCGATCCTTTATTTACAATACCTTTAGGTGGAGAAGCTGTTATTGATACAAGCCAAAATTTATTAAAAATTACTAATTTTATTTAAAAACATTTTATTTTCTGAAGCAGAAGACTCCAAGGCTTTAGCCACCCATAATGGCGCAAGCGCCGATGGCGCTTTTAAGCTTGGAGATGAATGCTCCGCCTTCTGAAAAGAAAAGAGGAGACTCCGGGCTTCAGACCGAAGTCAATAATTTTTAGACAAGTCCTTTTCCATCTCAATCATTTCTAAAGATTCCTTGTGTAGCATAAAGTTAATGTGTTTAATTTCATTAAATCCCAATTTTCTGTAAAAACCTACAGCATTTAAAGTTGCATTTAACTTTATTTTTTCGATTTTATTCTTTCTAAAGTCACTTTCGATAAATTTATATAAGATTTTTCCATATCCTTTTTGTTGGTAAACGGGAGATATCTGTATTTGATAAAGTTCTTTGTTTTCTATACTGTATTGGCAAAAACCAATAATATCATTTCTCGTTTTTATAAGGTACCACAAAGTAGTTTCAAATTGATCTAATACATTCTTTTCTGATATCTGATGTAACCATTCTTTTATGGAATCGACTGTATAGTCGGTTGAATTAGTATTTGAAACGCACTCTTTATGAATATTTACAATAACCGGTATATCAGTTGTTAAGGCCTTTTTGATTTTTAAGTTAACTTTATCAAACATAATAAAAATACGGGGTTAGAAGGAAAAATGACACTTCTAACCCCGGTTGGGCGCATCTATCCACCATGCTTCTTTCCGCAGCCGCCGTCTTTTGTGCAGCAGCCCGGATGAGCGTGGCCAACAATGCGCTTTTTTCCCATCTTCTTCGGCCAAGTCACCACAACCCGTTTCATCTTATATCACCTCCTTTCTCTTCAGCATTACTTGGTTGTAACTTCCTAAAATCGATCTATCTCACTCCCTTCCATTACAATTTTTGCAATACGTGGGTCTTCCGCGATCGCAAGGAGCAACTTTGGTAGTAGTGTGTGCTCAACAGTACAGGTGAACATTGATTTGCGAATTGGAAGACCATTTCTCCATATGTTTGCCATTGGGCATCCCCCATGGCAAATCATTCTCAGGTTGCAGGAGGAGCATCCTTCAAGCTGATTTGCGTAATGGAGAATTCGCAAAGCTTCTTTCCTTGTCTTATCAAGAACCATTCTACCACCTGAGATGTTGCCAACCATAACTGTGTTAGCATATGGATCTCCAGGTCTTGCCACTTCCACACAAGACGTTACTTTCCCAAGTGGAGTCACAATGCGATTGTTGACAGGCATTCCGCAGTAGTAATCTGTCGACGGTTCGCCAAAAAATCCAGTGTCAACGGTTAGGTCATAGCCTTGTTCTGCAACATAGCGAATAGCTTCCCAAAGAGCTTCTGCATATTGTTTTGGATCCGGCTCGGTTATACTACTAGCTCTTGAAACACCGGTTGCTATCGCAGGCTCAAACTTGATCGCATTAACCCCCATGGGTACGACTCTGTCAATTGTTTGTTGCATAGTACCTAAACTGTCACGTGTAACAATGCTTTGGACTATAACAAAAGCACCCCCTAGGATAAGTCGTCTAATATTGTTTTCCACAGTAAAACTTGACGGTTTTCCGTTGGCGTATGGTCGTTGCACATCATGCATAGCTCCGTCATATGAAACCCTTACGTTAACTCCATACTTTAGTAGCCACTTAAGAACGTTATTATCAAAGGTTCCGTTAGTTACAACATTAACTTCAACATTTTGGTAAGTAGCCCTTGCGTAATCTATCAGTTGCTTTACCAAGTCGAAATAGAGTAATGGTTCACCGCCACCGACAAGGTAAATCCTTAATAATTCTCGATTCTCAGATCGAGTAGCGTCCTTTATGGCAGCCATGCCTATTTCTAATGGCATAATCTCTTTTGTTTCCCCTCCTCGTGCATAGCAGTAGATACAGCCGAGATTACAATCAAATGTTGGAATCAAGCCAATGGAAACGCTTGCCAAGGGATCTTGAATATCAATGGGAGCTTTTTGTTCCAAAAGGAAAGTTTCCTCTTCGGCTACCAGACCCTGCAATTCAGGTTCTGATGCATTAAGTCCATATGCAATCCTTCCCGGGGAAATTAATGCATAATTTCTTTTCCCAGGCAGCTTCACAATACAGATATTTTTGTGCATTCTTCCCTCCGGGAAAATAGATTCGTAGATTGACAATGTGCTTAGTACAAAATATAGAAGAAATATGCATTAGTGTCAAAGTAATACGGCCTTAATCTTGTTAATCTTGCGATAAAAAGTCTTCTATATAGTCTTCTATAGTACCTAATCCCATTTCTTTTCTTCTTTCATTTACATTCACTCTATCTTTTATTTCACAAAACTCCCAATTTCCAGTAGCCTTATTTTTTTGAAGTTGTGTGCCGTAAAACTGTGGTTTTCCATCAGACACTCGTAACCTATCATCCAGATAAGCTATATTGGCCCTTTTTACATCGGAAACGTTCTTTTTTAGCAAATTTAGATACTTCTTTTGGAATTTCATGTCGGGCGAATGCTGAACAAGCAACCACGCGTTATTTGAAGCCTTCTCACCTACTTTGGAAATAGTCGGCAAACCGATATTAGAAACAACCTCTTTCATAAAATTAGTAGTCCTAGTATCAATTTCCTTAAGTTTTTTAATAACATGTTTAGAAAACGGCTTGTTAATAAGAATTTTTTTCCTTATGTCTTGATCATCTTTGGCCATATTATTAATTTTTCTAGCTATTGACTTTATATTCGCCATACACTTTATAGTATCACCTTATTTAAACTATGTATGGACAAAACTTTAAGAATAGCGTTTTATAAAAAGCGCTTTTCCATTGAAATAATATGTCTACTACAAATAGAATATTCTGTATAGAAAAAAACTAATATTTCGTATAAACTACGGTTATGTTTACTAATAAGCCAAAAGTGATTTCGCTTTTTTCTGGTTGTGGGGGTTTAGATTTAGGATTTAAACAGATGGGTTTTGATATTGTTTGGGCTAACGACTCCTTTCACGAAGCTTGTGAAACCTATAGACTGAACTTTGGTAATCATATTTATGAAGGAGATATTGCGGATGTTGACTTTAATTCACTAACAGAATGCGACCTAATAACAGGCGGTTTTCCTTGTCAAGATTTTTCCATGATTTGGAAAAGAGGTGGGATAGAAACTGATAGGGGAAATTTGTATAAGTATTTTGTTAAGGCAGTTTCAGAAAAATTACCAAAAGCTTTTGTAGCGGAAAACGTTAAGGGGCTCTTAACAGCAAATAAAGGTCAAGCTATTAAACAGATAGTTAAGGATTTTCAGAACGTTGGCGATTTTGGATACCGGATTTATATAGATTTATATAATTTTGCTGAATATGGGGTACCGCAATTGAGAGAAAGAGTTATTATGGTTGGTGTTAGAGGAGATATACCTTTTGAATTTAAAAAGCCTATACCTTCGTTTAATGAAACTAACTATGTGACTTCTGGAGAAGCACTTAAGAATGTTGAGAAAGTCCTACATAACAATGAGAAAATAAACATAGCAGAGAGAACAAAAACTATAATAGGATTGATACCTGAAGGCGGTAATTTTACTAGCATTCCTAAAGATAGTCCTTTTTATGTTAAAGGGATGATTAGCCATGTTTATAGAAGATTGCATAGGAATAGGCCTTCTAAAACAATAATAGCTGGAGGTGGTGGTGGAACATGGGGCTATCATTTTGAGGAGCCAAGACCGTTAACGAATAGGGAAAGAGCGCGGTTGTTTGCATATCCAGACGATTTTATTTTTGTTGGAAATATAGCAGATGTTAGAAGACAGATAGGTAATTCTGTACCACCATTGGGAGCCAGAGCTGTGGCGGAGGAGCTTAAGAAACTATTTGATGAGGACTATGAGAAAGTTGAAGTATCATCCTTAAAACAATTATCCGGTGACGCGTTAAAGTTCTTTGATAAAGAAAATATTAGTCAACTAAGTTTAGTTTAGCTATGATTACTACAACTGTTGCTCCTTTTTCTAAAAATGAAAAAGAATACTTAACTATAGTAGATGTATTAACGGAGCTAGAAGAACAAGGAATACCGTTAAACAAAAAACAGATCGACTTTAGAAGGAAAAGTGGTCAAGTAAGTAGTCGTATTGTACCAGCAGAAATTCAATTCCAAAAAGTTAAAGGCCACGGCGCTAAGTTATTGATAAAAAAGGAAGATATAGTCAATTATATTGAAAGATTAAAGAAACAGTCTGTGTTTATTACATATAAAGACGTAAAAAGTGTTGTTGAGAATTATGATGAGGTGATGTTAAAACCTGCACGTATAGCAATGCGCGCCAATAGAAATTTCACAGGTAAAATTGAAGATGAGATAAAAGGAAAATTAGTTGAATGGGGACTTGCTAAATACGCTAAACAAAAACTTGGTATAGAATTAGTTATCGATTTTGCAACCATAACAGTTACTACGCGAAAGAGGGATGAAGGAGATTTTGTAAAAGTACTTGTAAACGGTAAAGAAAAAAATATACCAGATGAATTGAAAATATCGATAAAATCAACGTCGGGAAATTTACTAGCTGTACCAGAAATAGAAACAACTTGGGAAGGTGAGTGGTTTGTTCTAGCAAAATTACACATTGAAAACAAGTTTTTGTATGATGCAATAAAGGCTGGTTTTGGGATACTAGAACTTGATATTGAAAGAAATATAGGGTGTAAATCTACCCCCACCCTTTAATATGTCCAACAACTTTTCTAGAGATAATTACATATTATTACCAACACAACTTAATCAAAATCCAGAAGATTTCCTAGAGTTATTAAATAAAATAAAAAAGGCTGTTAAGTAGTATAAATTTACTTGAATAATAAAACGCCCCCTTTCAAAAACTAAATAAAACAATACCAACACTAATATTTACATTTAAACTAGGATTTTTACCGTACATTGGTATTGTTACAGCTATATCACATTCTCCCAAAGTTGTTCTATTCACCCCAGAGTCCTCATTGCCGGCAATAAAACAAACTTTAGGTTTATCGTTAAGATATTCTTTTAAGTTTGGAAGTAAAACATTATGATCCGCTAGTTCAATCGCAATTATGTGATATCCTTCTTCTCTTATCTTTGGAAGAATATCTAATGTTTTTTCCGCATATTCGTAATTAATTTTATTTTCAGAATTTCTTGATACTTTTTTTAATCCTTTTCCAAAAGGCGGTCTTTGTGAAATGCCGGTAAGGAATATTTTTGAAACTCCCGCAGACTCCGCAGTCCTAAATATATTGGCCACGTTTTTGGCATATTGGATATTTTCTAAAATGAGTATAATGTCATGCGATCTTTTTTCTTGATTTTTAAAATATTTTTTAATGCTTTTACCTCTAAGTTGTTTTATTTCCATATTTATACAGGTTGATTATATCAAAAATTCCATACTTTTTAGAGTATTCTAGACTAGAAAAGTTAAATTACACTATTTTGGGCAGAAGTACCAACGTTTGAAGCTTGATCCACGGTAGTTTTTACGTTTTGTGGCATTTGAATTGGGATAGTAAACCAAAAAGTACTTCCTTTGCCTGTTCCTTCCGATTCTGCGCCAACCTTTCCTCCAATTGACTCAACAAGCTGTTTTACTATATAAAGTCCAAGTCCGGTTCCGCCCGATTCGGCAACAGTTTGATATGAGTTATCTAGTCGGCCAAATTTTCTAAACAATTTATCCATTTCGTTTTTTTCAATTCCTCTTCCGCTATCAGTTACAGAAATTTTGACAAAGTTATCATTTAGTTTTTCTACAAGAACTGTAATTCTGCCGGTATCCGTAAACTTTAAGGAATTTCCAACCAAGTTAGTTAATACTTCTCTTAATTTCACTTGATCGGCATATGCTTCGTTTACATCGTCTTTAACAATGACATCAAAATTAAGATTCTTCTCTTTTGTTTTTATATTAAAGTCCGATAACGATTCTCCAACAAATTCTCTCACATTTATTTTTTCTATTTTCATTTCCATTTTTCCATGCTCAAGCTTTGAAATGTTTAACATGTCGTTAATTAAATTCAACATTCGTTCGGTTCCGTTTGCCGCTTTTTTTATGTAGTCTTTTTGCTTGTCATTTATTGAACCGCCTTTTTCTGATGCTAGCATCCAAAGGTAACTTTTTATAATTGTCATTGGGGTTCTTAGTTCGTGTGAAGTTATCGAAATAAAGTCATCTTTTGTTTTTTCAAGCTCTTTTTCTTTTGTAATATCAATCATTGTAACCAAGCACTCTTCGTCGCCTTTGCCGGCAATAAGAGAAGTTTTTATATTTACATAATAATTTTTATCTTGGCCTTTAAGAACTACAGCTTCTAGATTTGATTTTTCAGTGTCTTTTGAAAAGCAAAAGTCCTCCGCTTTTATTAATTCGTTTTTTTCGGTTGTGAATTTAAGAATCTCATTGGCGGGTTTCCCAAGTACATCCTCTGCAGAAATTCCAAGCATTCGTTCGCATGAATGATTAAAAAGTGTGATATTTAGGGTTTTATCAACAGCAAAAACGGCTTCTGAAATGCCGTATAAAAGCTGTTCAGCACGCCTTCTTTGCTCAAGAAGCTCTAGGTTCTTTTTATAAATTTCTTCAGTAACGGATTGAAGAGGTTTTATGTTTAGATCATCTGGCTGTGGCATTTGGATGTACCTGACTTATAATGTTTTCAGGAAGATACTGCATCACCTCGCTGTAGGGCAGTGATTTAATAACATCTATGCAAACATCAACAGATGATTGGCCAAATACCTCCGCATATGAGTTTATTAGCTTGCTAAGGGTAGTTTTTGGCTCGTTTGTTATTTCAACATCGTCTGACGTTTGAGATTTAAATTGTAGCCCGCCAACATAATCAGCCCTTGAGTGGGCAAGAGATCTGCCTATGATCTGACCCTGCTCTTGTATTATTTTTTTAAATAGTTCGTTAGGATATGGCATTTGTTTGTTCCTTGAAATTGTTTAATGGTTTTGTGTCAAATTTTGTAAGCCCGATGGCGATAAGTCCGATTGAGATTAAAAACAATAAATCCGGCAAGGTCCCATTACTAGTGTTGTTATTAGTTATAGAAAGGATATTGGATGAATTGGCCTCAAAGAAAGAATACGCGATGTCACCTATGTATTGGAATATAATTCCGACAAAGAGATAATAAAGCGCCATTTTCATTTTACCCCCAAGTTTGTTAATACTTAATATTATAGTAAGAATTACAAAAGACATTACAATTATGCTACCAAAAGTATATATCAGATCGAAGGTTACTGAAGCATCAATATTCTTAAAGAACTCTATATCCGAAAAAAAGATTTTATAATTTAGATAGATTGAAAGAAGTGGAATGATCAGTAAAGCTAAATGCGCCCAAGACCTTTTCATGTTTGATATAGCGCCAGAGTATTTTAAGATCCAAAACAATGCTATCGCATAAAAAGGATCAATAAAAATAAAAAAGTAATCCGGCAAACCGGGGAAAGGAACCTCGCCAGTTTTTAAAGAGTAAAACAAATATAAAGATTGTCCAATAAACCACATCAAAAGACTTAGTGAAACAAAAATCAAACTCCTTCCTACTTTACTTTTTAATCCTTCCCATTGTTTACTAATAGTCAAACCAACGGCAAATCCGACTAAAGGCAAAGCCATCAAAAGAAATCCGAACACATTATAATATATATCGTTGACGGGGTTGGTAAACAATAAAAACAGCCAATACACTACGGACAAAGCCAAAGAAACCTTCAATATTTTAGACATCAAATTATCCATGTTATTATTATCTTAACTTGTTCAATTACACACTTTATTTAAGAATTAGTCAAGCCCTTCATATATCTTATAGTGTATAATGAATGTATGGAATTTTTAAGTCTTGGTAGAAAATTTACAAATCAGGAAAAATCAAAAGTAGCGATACTCTCTGTTCCCTATGAAGCCACAACTAGCTTTATAAGAGGTTGTAGCAAGGGCCCTGAATCTATTATAGAAACCTCATCTCATGTTGAACTTTTTGATGAAGAGTTAAAAATCAAACCCCATGTTGTAGGAATTTCTTCGCATATAGTTGAAGAGTTAGATAATAATCATGAATTAAATTTAAAAAAGATTGGAAACAAGTTTTTAGATTTGTATAAAAAGGGAAAATTTGTTTTATCCTTAGGAGGAGAACATTCGATAAGCATTGGAATAGTTAATGCCTTGAGTACTGTCGAAAAAAGCATATCAGTAATTCAATTTGATGCTCACGCTGATTTTAGAAATTATTATCAAAAAAGTAACTTTAGTCATGCTTGTACAATGAGAAGAATATATGAAAAAATTTCTTCTATTTCGCAAGTAGGAATTAGAAGTTTGAGTAATCCGGAATTTAATTTTATGAAAATGAAAAGAATTGAGCCTATTTATGCATGGGAAATGGAAACTATGGATGCGGAATCGATAATTGAAAGAGTTAGGCGTAGTACAGGGGATAATGTTTATATAACTTTCGATGTTGACTACTTTTCAACAGAAGTTATACAAGATACAGGAACTCCGGAACCAGGAGGACCTGGTTGGTATAAAACATTAAAGATATTGAAAGGAATTTTTGAATGCAAAAATGTTGTTAGTATGGATATTGTTGAACTAATAGGAAGCGACGAACCATCTTATTCTTCTTTTTCTACCGCATTACTAGCAAGAAAGTGTATAGGGTACAAGTTTTTTTGTAATAAGAAATTAAATTAAGTTTTTAGCAGGATATTTTAATCCACGATCTATTTTTAATATGTCAGAGTCTTTTACTTTAAACGCATCAATTAAATAATCGATAACAGGTTGAGCTTCGAATTCTTTACACGTGTATACATCCACCGTTAAAAATTTTCTTCGCGTAAATGTGTGAATACTTATGTGCGATTCTTGAATCATAACAAAAGCGCTGAAGCCTCCAGGATCTTTTCCACCTAAAGCTTCGTTTCCGTCGGCTTTGATTATAACAGGCTCGCTGATTTTTTTCATCTTCGCTATTTTTACAAGGTCATTTAGTACCTTAATAATATGCTTTTCGTTGTCAAGTCTTCTGTGATCACAGTTGTACCCGTCAAAAATTAGATGGTTGCCGAATTTTATAGTGCCCACTTTTGCCCGTTTTCTTAAGGTTTTCGTATTTTTCATGATTCAATTCTACCACATGCTATGTATTTTAGCAACCCATAGTTGCATATATTGTTAGTCTCTGATAAAATGCTATCATACCTTGCAAAGGAGAGTGAGATGGGAAACGTTAGTCCTGTACGTGTAGCGATCGGTCTGGTTTTGATTTTTATTTCAGCAATTCCGTGGGGTATTGGAGAAGGGAGGATTTTACAAGGTCGTGGAGTTGCACTTTCTGGATTTGTTGTAATTGGTTCTGCTGCAATTTACATTTTAGGATTTATCATCGCACCAATTAATCTGGGTCTCGTATTTGTTATATGGGAGTTTGGTGCAATTGTGTTCGCAATTTTAACAGCAGCTCCGAAGTTGTTAGTTTGGAATGAAGATATTGCATTTGGGTACGCTTTATTCGCTGCGTCTGTAATTGTGGCCTACTCAGGTGTGCAGTTTTTGGAAAGGGGTTACAAAATCAGGTAGTTTAGGACCGCTAGATGTGAAATTTATATCTGGCGGTCCTTTTTGTTTACTAATCTGCAATTCTTTTAGTGTTATAATTCCCTCAATGCCGTCGAAAATAACCCACCCAAAAACACACAAGAAATACCAATTCCTTTACCATTTTCTACCCCATCAACAAAATAAAACTAGGGCAAGGTTGCTATCTCACGGCGCACTTTTAACATATTTGGCTATGGTGGCAATTATGCTTGGATTTTTTCTTCTTGTTCCAAAACTTTTCCCGGGGGTTCTTGGCTATGCTTCAAGTATTAACATAAAAGATTTATTTAACGGTACAAATAAAATTAGAGTCCAAAATAATCTAAGCGAACTTCGTCTAAATTCTGAGCTTTCAAAAGCCGCACAGGAAAAAGCCAAAGACATGTTTAAGTATAATTATTGGGCGCACGTTTCTCCGACAGGCACAGAACCTTGGGACTTTATTCTCGCGCAAAATTACGACTATATGTACGCGGGTGAAAACTTAGCGAAAAACTTTAACGATTCAAAAGGAGTGGTTGACGCTTGGTATAGGTCTCCGTCTCATAGAGAAAATCTTTTGAGTCCAAATTATGACGAGGTTGGATACGCTGCAGTAAACGGCGTTCTTGATGGTTACGAAACAACTTTGGTGGTTCAGCTTTTTGGAAGGCCAAGAAATCTTGCTCAAATAGCTACAGTTCAAGAGCAGGATAATCTATTAAATAATTCTCAAATTTCAAGGTCGGCTTTGGCTCGGAACCCCGCCACTGTTCCTGCAGTTCTTCCGGCTCTTGATGTTTCTTTAGCAACTAACACTTTGAGTTTTGCAATTGGAGGCTTTTTAATATTTCTTTTGATTCTTGACATTTGGTATTCGCGAAAAAAAGGTATTTTAAAATTTACCGGACACACTTTTGCTCACATCACGTTTTTAGTTCTTGTGCTTTTAGGCTTGTGGATTACACTTTCTCCGGGGAGGTTGATTTAAATTATGTCAGATAAACACGCTCTTCATTATTTATTGTTGCTTTTAGGCCTTTCAATTTTTGGATTCTTTTTTGTGTATTTTAGATATGATCAAATGATACAAATAATGATATCAGCACTAGCCAGTATTTTTTATGTTGGTTGGGGAATTACTCATCATGCACTTGAAGGAAGATTGACCAAGCTTATTGCATTTGAGTACATTTTATTTGGGAGCTTAACTTTTCTTCTCGTTTTCACAGTTTTATACTTGTAGCAGCGAGTAAGATATAATGTTCGTGTTATGAGTAACATATTTAGTATATCTACACTTAAAAATAAGGGGTTAGAAAGTACATATAACAAGAATATGGAAGAACTTAATCAGTTTTTTCAGATGAATTGGGTAGTTAGCGTTCCTAAGATCTACGTTATAGATAATAGGGAAACGATAAATTTTCTAAAAGATTATGAGACACCGAAATGGCTTGTTGGTTGGAGTATGGACAGAAATGTGTATATTTTGGATAAAGATGCTTTTGCGACGGACAGTGATCATAACTATTCTGAAAGTGACTATAATATGCTTATAAAACACGAATTGGCTCACGCTTTTTTTAAAGTCATCACCGGAGGTAAATCTCAACCAAATTGGCTTTGGGAAGGAGTATCTATATTAGCAGCAGGTCAAGCTAATATATGGAAAAAGCCCGTGGTATTTAAAAGTTTTCTCGATAATAAAGATATTTATGCTGAGGCCGGATATGCCCTGTTGTTAATAGTAAACAAATTTGGAAGAGAGATCCTCATTAAACTTTTAAAGAGTTACAAAACTTATTCAGGTGAGTTTTCTGATCTATTTAAGGAAATTTACAAACTTGAGTTAAGTTATGAGACTTTTAACAACTTGATTGAGAACTAGTTTATATTCACCGTATCCCACATCTTTTTTGCATATACTAGATTTCTATGTTACAACTGTATCAACAATCCAAAATACTATTGAAAGGAGAATTCGTCATGACAGATCTGGTGACATATCAGGGGTTGTTGTTGGATGGATCGGGTCACATAAAACTGAATTTGCAAGATGAAGAAGTCGTGATTTATAGTCCTCATGGTTCTTGCAAGGCTATTGTGCTTTCTGGTACGGCTTTGGAAGCATATAGGCTTCTTGAAAGCGGGTTGACCTTTGAAGATGTGCTACGCTCGAACTCGATTGTAGATTGGGAAGAATCAACCCACAAAATAATCCAGTTTTTTCTGGACGAGGGTTCATTAAGTCTATAATTCTCATGATATGACCAATATACTCAATACAATCAGATCTAGTAGTTTGGAGTTTTGAAATGGGGTTTATTGCTTATTCTTTAATAAAGTTTATTAAGTTTTATACGCTTTGTAACATGCTTATAAAGTGTGGGGTATTTACTCATATATGCAAAACCTTGGGGTGCGGTAAACCCGAAGTCTTCTCTTAGTTCGTCTAAACTTAGTGGCAACGGTAGTTTATATAAATGAACTATTGGAAATGCATATTCCGCTTTTTTAAAACCATCGTTAAAATCTTCGTTACCATATCCATTGGGGTTTATTTTAGTCGGATATTTAATTACTGGGCTAACCTCCGCTATATAAAGTAAAGCTGATACAGGCGAAGTAACATAAAACCATATTTTAACGGGTAATGTTTTTGGGGTATATTTTCTAAATTCGTAGTTCTTTTCTTTTCTCTCAATTAACTCAGCGAACTTAGGTTTTAAACTAAACAGTACTTCATTTTGCATTATCAAATAAATCCATAAAATAATATACTGAATAGTTACGAAATAATTTATAAGGATTTTCTACCCATGAAAGCACTTCTTTATATAATTTTTCAACACCGCTTTCACCAAATCGCTCTTTAAAATGTTCGTAATTAACAATGTAACTGGGTAAGTATTGGTATGCACCGCTTTTAACGTACAAAGACTTTGATAGTTTAGCCCCAGACCAATCGGTAATAAGTGGTGAATATAGAATGATTGGTAAGTTAGCAGCATTATAACCAAGTAGAGAAGCGGGCTTATAAAGTAATTGCTCTTGATAAAAACCTGCATAATCGCTGCCTGTTATTCGTAACCATTCAAAGCCATTGTCTGTATTTTTATTGTCTTCGGCGTATATTAGTGCCCTTATCAAGTTTCTTAATGGTGTGTTATATTCAAATTTACTACTTTCAGTATATTTGGTATTAAACCAACCATGTTCTGGACAATAACTTTGTATGCTGTTATCCTCAATAATAGTTTTAACAGATTGTTTATCTGTCAAACCGCATTTTTGACAGGCTACTCTAATTCTTAGTTTTTCTTTTTCTGGGTCAAGTATTGGCGCAAGTATATTTTTATTTAAAGCTATTTTGTGCAATAAATCGGATATGCATGTTTGATTGTTAAATTCCTCTTGTCGTCTTAACTGATACCTAATTCTAGTTAAACTACTAAGTTTTGCTAATAATTCTTCATATTGCACCAAATACAAATCCGCTACACCAGATGCTCTCAAGCTAATTTGATACTTAATTCCCTCTATTTCTTTTGTTTTAAATGGCGCTGTGTCTATAACCTCAAAAAATACCTCCGTATCTTTTGACAATTCTTCTCTTAACTTAGCCCCTAAAGCAAAGGCTAATGAAAAAACCGTTAAAGTACCAAAATGAAGGGATGAGTTTGGTTGAGCTCCTATGCTTATATTTATTTTACTTTTATGGGTTTGCTTTGAAATCCAATTTAGTATAACCTCCTCAAAAATGTAAGCTGCCCCGCCTAGCGGGTTATGAACCTGTCCGTCATGTTCTATAGTAATCATCTATAAACCTGTAAGTGGTATAAATTATATAATATAACAATATATTACCATTGGAATGTCGCGACTGTGAAACCGATTGTGTATAATCTCTTAGTTATGAAGGTAGTTATTGTTATTCCAACATATAATGAAGAAGGAAATATTGGCCGGCTACTTGATTTGCTGGCTTTAGAACTTCTAAAAATAAATGGTCATGAATTTAATGTACTTGTTGTCGACGGCAATTCAACAGATCAAACAAGGGAAATAGTTAACGAAAAATCAGCTCAGTATTCATTTACCCATCTACTAAAAGAAGAAGGCAAAGAAGGTTTGGGAAGTGCCTACGTTAAAGGTTTTGATTATGCAATAAAAAACTTAGGCGCCGAAGTACTGATAGAGATGGACGCCGATTTCCAACACGATCCAAAAGATATTTCGCGACTAATTTCTGAAATTGATAACGGTTTTGATTGCGTTATTGGATCAAGATTTGTTAAAGGTGGAAGTATTCCAAAGGAATGGGCTTTTTATAGAAAGTTTTTAAGCTTTGGGGGTAGTATTTTTACTAAAATAGTTCTTGGTCTTTACGACATACATGATTTTACATCCGGCTTTCGCGCTACAAAAGTAAAAGGCTTTATTGATAAAATAGATTTTTCCCAAGCTTTGTCTAAAGGTTTTGCATATAAAATAAATCTACTTTTTAAGCTTCATAAACTTGGCGCAAAAATAAAAGAAATTCCAATAAACTTTGGACTTCGTGATCGAGGAAATTCGAAAATGGAAGAAAGTAATTTTTTGGATTCTCTTAAAGTTGTATTACTTCTAAGATATAAAGAAAGCCAGAGTTTTTTTAAGTTTTTAGCGGTTGGATTTGCAGGTTTGGGTACTGACTTTTTAATTTTTAATTTAATAAGACTAACTCCAGTTGGTTCAAAGTATGCCAGTATAATTTCAGGTTTTATTGCCATGGTTGTTACGTTTTTACTAAATAATTCATGGTCTTTTAGCGACAGAAAAATTGTATCTTTGGCTACAAAACTTAAAAAGTTTGTTCTTTTTTCCATATTCTCTTGTGTTCCCATTACATTTAGAAGTTGGTTAATAAGTTTTTCAGCTCATAAAATATCGGATACGTTTTTAGTTGTAAATGGGGCTTTTTTTGTTGGAATTTTGATTGGTTTAATATGGAATTTTACAGTATATAGTAGAATTATCTGGAAAAAGGAAAAAAATGGTTGAATATTCAATTGTTATATCAGCATTTAATGAGCAAGCAGTTATTAGTAGTTCATTAACTCAAATTATTAATTTTATGAACTCATACTCATCTTCGTATGAGATTTTAGTGGTTGATGATGGAAGTACAGACGATACCTCAAAAGTTGTTGATGAATATTCAAAATCTTATCCTCAAGTTAACTTAATAAGAAATCCTCACAAGGGAAAAGCTTTTGGAGTTAGAACAGGTGTAAAAAATTCAGGCGGGAAGTATATTTTGTTTTGTGACGCGGATATGGCAACCCCAATTGAAGAGTTAAAAAGATTAATGGTTTGGATTAAAGATAGTAATTTTGACGTCGTAATTGCTTCAAGGGAAGGAATTGGAGCAAAAAGAAGCCACGAACCTATTTTAAGACATATTATGGGAAGGATTTTTAATTTAATTATTAAAATTTTACTTCTCCCGGGAATTCAGGATACTCAATGTGGGTTTAAAGTTTTTAAATCAGAAGTTGCAAAACTAGCTTTTGATGGCATGATTTTATTTGGAGACAATCTTCCTACTGTAAAAAGACCAAGAGTAACCGCTTTTGATGTTGAGCTTTTGGTAATCTTAAAAAGAATGAAGTATAGGGTTAAAGAAGTTCCGATTTCATGGACATATGCTCCAACCTCAAGAGTAAATCCTATTACAGACTCAATTGATCTGTTTTTTAACGTGCTATCAGTGAAATTTTATGATATTCTTGGAAAATATTCCAAAAAGGAGGCTTTATGAAATTATGTGTAATTGGAACTGGATATGTAGGTTTAGTAGGAGCTTCTGTTTTTTCTGATTGGGGAAATACAGTTGTTGGTGTTGACATTGATGCAAAAAAAATAGAAAGAATTAAAGCCGGCGATATGCCAATTTATGAGCCGGGACTTTCTGAATTGGTTTTAAAAAATATTAAGGAAAAAAGACTCTCATTCACAACAAGCCTAAAAGAAGGAATAGCCGATGCGGAAGTAGTTTTTATTTGTGTTGGTACTCCTCAAGATGATACCGGCGCAGCTGATCTTTCCGCAGTTTGGCAAGTGGCTGAAGAAATTGGTAGGAATTTAAATGGATATAAAGTAATTGTTACAAAAAGCACTGTTCCTATTGGCACAAACGAAAGAGTTAAGGAAATAATTAAGGAAACTTCTAACGGTAAGGTAACTTTTGATGTGGCTTCAAATCCCGAATTTTTAAGAGAAGGATCTTCGGTTGAAGATATGATGAAGACAGATAGAACTGTAATGGGCTCCGACTCTCCAAAAGCTTTAGAGATTTTAAAAGAACTTTACACGCATTTAAATTCTCCAATTGTTGCTTGTGATTTAAGATCAGCCGAAATCATTAAATACGCTTCAAACGCTTTTTTGGCTACAAAAATTTCATTTATAAACGAAATAGCATTACTTTGTGATAGAGCAGGTGCCGATGTTTCTGTTGTTGCGGAAGGAATGGGTTATGACAAAAGAATTGGCAAAGCCTTTTTAAAAGCTGGAATTGGTTATGGTGGAAGTTGTTTTCCAAAAGATGTAGCAGCTCTTTTTAGAACTTCAACAGACCAAGCTTATGATTTTAGACTTTTAAGAGGTGTTATGGAAGTTAATGAAAAGCAAAAATACCACTTTGTGAAAAAAATAACCGAAAAATTAGGGAAAAACTTAAACGGAAAAGTTATCGCTTGTTTGGGTTTAGCCTTTAAAGATAATACCGATGATATTCGTGAATCAGTTGCTTTGGAAGTTATTAAACTTTTAAGAGGTTTGGGCGCGCAGTTAAGAGTTTTTGATCCACAAGCTACTGAAAATGCAAAAGGAGTTTTAGGCGATTTGGATATTTATTATGCCAAAGATGGTTATGACGCTGCAACCGGCGCCGATGCCTTATGTATTCTTACGGAATGGGGCGAATTTAGGGAGCTAGAAGCAAAAAAATTGAAAAAAGTCATGAGAGGGGACATTGTTTTTGACGGTAGGAATATTATGAATAGAGATCAGTTAGAAGTTGCTGGATTTACTTATTTTTCAGTTGGAAGGCCTGCCTACGCAGTCAGGCAATCTAACGGTCATAAATCTTTAAAAAATAGGGTTACGGGCGCTCTTTTAAATTTTTCTAAGTAAAAAAATGAATGAAAATCAAAAAAAGAGGATTTTATACTTTATACCGGAGTTTTCGCGGTTAACAGAGACTTTTATTCTAAGGGAAGTTGGCCAGCTAATAAAAAACGATAAGCTTGATATTACTGTGCTTTCGATTCAAAAGGGTTCTGCCCCACTTGGTATAGAAGTTGAGAAAAGAACATTTTACGAACGTCTTAATTTATTAATTCTTTTACAAGCTTTTGTAATTTATTTAGTGAGAAATTTTAGAGGAATGTTTGAGGCTTTTTCTTTAGTTACTTCAATAGATGAACGCCCAGTTTTTGAAAGACTTAAATTATTTATAAAAGGAGTTGGATATGCCAAAATTTTTGAAAAATATAATCCTGATCAAATTCACGCCCATTTTTTTTCATGGCCTTCAACAGTAGCTTTAGTAGTTTCAAAAGTTTTAGGTGTGTCTTTAAGCATTTCCGCTCACGCCCGTGACATTTTTGTTGAAGGGTCCTTAATAAAAGTAAAAGCCCAAAACTCAAAATTTGTTGCAGTTTGTAATGAAGCTGCTGCAAAAAAATGTAGGGAAATTGAGGGTGATACAGGAAACATATACAAAGTTTATCATGGCGTTGATTTAAAAGACGAATTTTTATTACCTTCTACAATTGAAAAACCAAAAAGGCCGGTAATTTTTGTAGGCTCTCGACTAGTTGAGAAAAAAGGTTTAAACACAGTTATTGAGGCTTCAAAAATTTTAAAAGATAAAGGAATTGATCATGAAATTTATATCGTTGGCCCCGGACCTTTGTATGAAAAACTTGTTGAGTATTGCAAAAAGTTAAATGTGACAGATACCGTTTTT
>MEVN01000008.1:18372-20321 GCA_001772985.1 candidate division WWE3 bacterium RIFCSPLOWO2_12_FULL_36_10
GCTTTAGCAAAACTTCCAATAATAACTACAAATGTTGGAAGCATTTCTGATTTGATTGATGAAACAACCGGGGTAATTATTCCAGAAAATGATTCGGAAACATTAGCAAAAGAAATTGAAAGGCTTATAAAAAACCCTGAATTAAGACAAACATTGGGACTGCGGGCTTACGAAAAAGCAGAAGGACTTTTTAATTTGGAAAAAAACACTTTAACACTAGAAAATCTTTTCCTCAAATGACGCCGAATTTGGCTGAATTTAGTGTACAATTGATATATATGCGTATAGCCGTTTTCATTAAATCAACAACATTTCACGTCGGTTTTGGGGGTTTAGAGACTCAAAATTTAGTACTTTGTGAAGGTCTTGTAAAGGCCGGAAACGATGTAACTATTTTTTCACCACAAAAAGAATTGAAAATTGAAAATTCCAATCTTAACGGTGTTAAGTACGTTTTTGTTAATTGTGTAAATAGAACTTTATTTTCGTCACTAAATAGCGAAAGTTGGTTAAATAAATCTTACAAATCTTTTTTAGAACTTCATAAAGTACAGCCTTTTGATATAGTTTTAAGCCAGAGTTCGGCAGGGATCGGGGTAATTAAAAGAAAAAAAGATGTTGGTGTAAAAGTTGTTTCGGTTTCACATGGAAGTATTTTAAGCGAATTTAAAACTAGAATTTCTGACGCGAGCTCAGTTTCTGATTGGGTTAATATTATAAAAGATTTAGTTTTTGTGCTCACAATTTTTTTTGGAAGACAAAGAGATTTCATTTTGAACTCAAATAGAGTTATAGCTGTTTCAGAATTTGTAAAAAAAGTCATTATTGATGAAACTTATGTTCCAAAAGAGTGGGTAGAAGTTATTTACAACGGAATTAATCCTTTATTGTTTAGTTCCGAATATGTAAAAAGAGAAAATGATTTTGTAAATATTTTGTATGTTGGAAGAGTAATAAAGTCAAAAGGAATTGATATTATCCTTGAATCTCTTTCAAAAATGAAGAACATGGATTTTTTTCTAAACATCGTAGGAGAAGGTAATTTTACCAAAAACGCAAAAAAACTTGCTAGTAAGTTTGGAATTTCACAAAAAGTAAAATTTCATGGAAGATTAGGATTACAAGAAATTATTAAACTTTTGTATAAAAATGATATTTTTGTAATGCCCACAAGAAGAGTAGAAGGATTTCCAATGACGTTAGTTGAAGCAATGTTTTCAGGAATTCCTATTATTGCAACTAAAATCGGCGGAGTTCCAGAAGCAGTTTTCGATGGTGAAACCGGATTTTTGATTGACAATCCAAATGTTTCTGATTTTACCGCAAAACTAAATACGTTAATTAACGATAAAGGTCAAAGAGAAGTGTTTGGAAGGAACGCATTAAATAAGGCGCAAAATATCTTTAGTGCTGGTAAAATGGTTGAGAAATACGTGTCTGTTTTTAAGGAAGTATTAAATGAAAATTCTTAGACTAATATACGAATGGCCTCCTCCTTGGGATGGCTTGGCGCCGGCTCCATACGAAATGACCCAAGCCCAGTTAAAACTGGGACATACTTTTGACATTTTTTGCGGAAGATGGCCTTTTTCCGGCAAAATTGAGACTTTACCAAACGTTTTGCATCACCTTTTCCCCAGAGAAATAGTTCCGGGAACTTTACTTTTAACTTCGGCGCCGGCTATGTTTATTTATTATCTATATTGGAGAACTAAAAATAAACCGGATATTATTCACGCGCACGGGCATTTTGGAGCTTGGCTTTATCTTTACAGATATTTTCTATTGAAATTTTTTCCAAAAGCCGGCGAGCTTAAAATACCTTTAATTGGTCATTTTCATAATACTGTAAAAGGCAGATGGGTAATTTCTCAGGAACAAAAAAAGAACATTAAATTTTATTCAAAATATTTAGCGTGGCCAATGGCATTACTTTCGGACCAATATTT
>MEVN01000009.1 GCA_001772985.1 candidate division WWE3 bacterium RIFCSPLOWO2_12_FULL_36_10
CGGATCCTAAAATCTATGCTAAAATCCTAACAATATCCAAAAACGGGAGAGACGATATGTCTGGGCACAGAAAAAGTTCAAGGAAACAGGTTAGGTCAACTTTTGGCGCTGAAGAAGCTGAACTTGAAGGCCAGAAACGAAAATCCAAATCCCCTCCTATTAAGGCTGACGTTGCAAGGGGAAGGATTTATCCTAAAAGATCACTTTCTTATGCTCTTTTCGTTAAAATCGCAATTGAATTAGGATATAGGGTTATAAGTACAGGCGACGGCACATATGTGAAACTAGAACCCAATGCCGATATCCAAAAGGCTTTTATTCAAATCTCTCAGGCAATAAATGAAGCGCATACAGGGCTGTAGCAAACCTCACTTCGCTACAGCCTTCTTTTTCTGCTAAAATTAACCAATGGAAAACAAACTCTCAACACAACCGTATAAAGGTGCCAGGGACTTTTACCCGGAGGACATGGCAACAAGAAACTACATTTTTAATGTGTGGAAAAAAGTGTGCGAATCTTTTTGTTTTGAGGAATACGACTTCCCTATTTTAGAACCATTCGAAATCTTTTCTGCAAAGTCAGGTGAAGAGCTAGTAAATCAGCAAATTTTTAGTTTCGAAGATAAAGCCGGCAGGAAACTTGCGATAAGACCTGAACTAACTCCCGGAACAGTTAGAATGATCGCTCAAAAGTTTAAAGAAATTCAAAAGCCTATTAAATGGTTCATGATCGGAAATAATTGGAGATTTGAAAAACCGCAACTTGGGAGAGGACGAGAATTTTTTCAGCTTGAAGTTAATACTTTTGGAGTTTCGGGTGTTTTAGCCGATCTTGAAATTATTTCTATCATAGTAGAAATTATGAAAGACTTTGGCGCCGATGAAAAAATGTTTGAAGTTTGTATAAGTGACAGACGTTTGATTTTCGCGCTTTTAAATGATGCGCTTGGATTAAACGAAGAAACTTCAAATAAAGCAAGAAAAATTATGGATAAAAGACAGAAACTTTCAAAAGATGAATTTTCTGAGTTACTAAAAGAAATTGACCTTGAAGACAATAAAATAGAAATCATTGAACAATTTATGGATTCAAACCTTGATAATTTAGAGAAAGTACTTGATAAAAATGTACTAAAAGAAAACAAAGGTTATGAAACAATAAAAAATTTGTTTTCATACTTAGATAATTCCGGACTTTTAAAATACTGCAGGTTTGATCCCTCAATAATAAGAGGCTTTGACTACAGCGACGGCCTTGTCTACGAGGTTTTTGACAAGAATCCTAACAATAAAAGGTCTATGTTTGGTGGAGAAAGATTTGACAAATTAATCAATATATTTGGTGATTTTGAACTTCCGGCAACAGGATTTGCCATGGGAGACATAACTTTACTTGAATTCTTAAAAGGCTGGAATTTGCTTCCAAAAATGGACTCTAAAACAGAGTTTTTGGTTACCGTTTGGCCATCTGACGAATCAAAGTATTTAACTGCCTCGTTAAAAACAGCCAACAAGTTAAGAAGCGCTGGAAAAAACGCCGAGATATGGCTTGAAACAGATTCAAAACTAGATAAACAACTAAAATATGCGGACAAAAAGCAAATTCCCTATTGCCTAATCCTTGGTGAAAAAGAATTAGACTCAGGGACGGTAACAATTAAAGATATGAAAGCAAATGAGCAAAAAACCATGTCTTTAAACGATTTGATATGAAAAAACCACTGCCTAAAATATATCTTGCTTACGGCGCTCTTTTTATTGCAACCGCAATATGGGGGGTTGCAACAAGTGTTATAAAGTTAACTTTAAACGACATCTCGCTTTTCTCCTTTTTATTTTATAGATACTTAGTTGTTTGTGTAATTATGCTACCAATTGTTTTTATTGAGATTAAGAGAAACCCTATTGATTTTCGAGACCTTCCAAACCTTATACTTCTAGGCCTTTTTGGACAGTCTTGCATCATTTTAATTTTTGTTGGAATTAAATATACAAGTTCGATTGACGCTGCAATCCTTAGTGTAATTGGCTCGGTTATTACACTATCCGCCGGTCATTACTTTTATCACGAAAAAATTAGCCGTCCATTAAAAATAGGAATCGCAACAGCTCTCGCCGGAACTATTTTTGTTATGTTAGAACCTGCGATTACCGCCAAGGGATTTAACGTTTCAACTAGTCTTAGGGTATTAGGTAACTTTATAGTAATTCTGTATAACTTCTCCTTTGCTGCGTACATTATTTTGTCAAAGCGCGTAATGGGACAAAATTCGGATAATCTAAAAAAGACCTCTAAACTTCTACACATCGAACCGATGAAAAAAGCTTACTCCCCCCTACTTCATACAGGTCTTACTTTTTACGTTGCTCTGGTAACAATTATTCCATTTTTTCTTTTAGAATCATTCGGATATCTTGGAAACAGTACGGTTCATACAAGTAATTTTGGCATAACAGCAATTTCCGGAATTATATACATGGCGGTATTTTCTTCTATTTTGGCGTACTACTTTTTCGAATGGGGACTTAAAAATTCTCATGTTTTTGACACAGCAATATTTGGATATTTAACTCCCCTTTTCACACTTCCCGCCTCCTTTTTACTTCTTGGAGAAAGGGCAACTGCAGTTGTTATTATCGGCGCCGGAATCATACTAATTGGAGTACTAATTGCTGAAAAACACAAAGCCTGATATACTGCGGAGCGTGAAAAAAGATATTCATCCAAAAGTTTTTGATGATGCAGTTGTAACCTGCGCGTGCGGAAATTCCTTTGTTACAATGTCAACTTTACCCCAAATAAAAGTTGAAATTTGCAGTAATTGCCACCCATTTTATACAGGCACAGCCAAATTTATTGATACAGAAGGCAGAATTGAAAAATTTGCCAAAAAAGTTAAACAAGCTCACGATACGCCTGTTAAAAAGCCAAAAGGTAAAATGGGTAATAAAACTTCACAAGAACACAAGTCTCTTAAAGATCTATTCAAAGAAGCCTCGGATACTAAAAACAATTAAATAAAAACTCAATTAATTTTCTACTCTCCGCGCATGATTCGTTCAAGTACTTCAACCTCTTTATCACTAAACTGCCTGCCATTCACTAAATTTTTCTGACGTAAATGCAATAAATCCCTTGCAATAACTCTTCGTGCAATTTCATCAATTTCAACAGATGTAAAATGTAGTTTCTGAATCGATATTTTCCTATACCCCAAAGAAACCAAATATTCACCCAGAATTTTAAGGTCTGAACTTTCTACATCAGATGGAAATCTCATTACTATGACGGTATTTGTTTTATCAAAAACTGGAATTCTACTCTCAACCTCCTCAGGTGTGCTATATACTGATTTGGGCAATCTGCCATCATTAGGCAAATCTAACTTTTCGTCATCCGAAAGTTTTGGCAACAAGCCGCCATGTTTAAATTTCATTAATAATGATAGAAATTTAATAGACCTTGCCAACCCCAACCTTAAGTTTAGCTTATCCTCCTTATCAACATCAGAACCTACACTTAGTTTCTCCAAAAAAGATTTCAGAGAAGCTGGTGAATAGGTCTTAACCTCCACAAAACCGGCCAATTCAGCCACATCTGATGTTTTTAATCGATAATACAATAAGCCATCTGGGATCACAGTTTGAGAATGTAAGCCTTCTCCATCATCACCATTTGAGCTCCCAAGAATTTTCTCAATATATTGAGCGGTATAGACTTCTAATCTACGGGCATGTTCATCTGCAATAGCTGTTTCGCCCGCTCTCTTACTTGTCTTTTCTACAGTACTACCGCCCCAAGTTGTATAAGTAGCTTTTCCTTTTCTAGACTTTCCTCCAAGACCTAAATCATCTCGCATCTTTTCTCTAATATCGGGTCTTTTGCTCAACCAACCTGTTAAAGCACTTCTCAAGATTCCTGATTTAAAATTCCCTCCTACAAGTACATCAAGGTCGGTCGCAACATACTCCTCATTACCCATCCCTATTTCAAAGGCGGTTTCAGCTTCAAATCCTAAAGGAGTGGCACCACTAACTAATTCCCCAATCACCCCGCGCAAAATGCCTTTCATTCTTTTAATTTCCGGATCGCCATCTGGAAGTCGTTTTTTAACCTCACTAAGAATCCCCTTAAAATTTACACCATTCCACTCAAATTCCGGCGATTTTACTGTATCAATAACAACTTCCCTAAAGTCCATTCGCGTTAAACCCGCTTCTTGTAATTCTTGTAGTGGTTCTAACATACTATTAATTCCTAAAGAGTTCATTATTATATTCTACGACAGTATTCATGATAAAATCAACCAATGAACGGCGCGAAATCACAAATAGAAAATGAAATAAAACTTTTGGAGCAAAAGCTCTTAGAAACCCAAAATTCCCAACAAAACGAATCGGATAGTGAAATGAGAAAGCTAATAGAAGAAGAGGTTATATCTTTAAACAGTGAGATCAACAACTTAAAAGAAGCACTGGAATCGTTACCTGCGTCGGAGGGTAAAACTTATGTAAAAGACGATAAAAATAAAAATGACGGCCAAATAAGTAACGAGGGGGCAATCCTTGAAGTCAGAGCCGGTACAGGCGGTATGGAGGCAGCTTTATTTGCCGGCGATCTTTTTAGAATGTACACAAGATTTGCCGAAAGCCAAGGTTATAAATTTGAGCTTTTAAGCCTTTCCGAAGAAGAGCTAGGTGGAATTAAAACCGCAGTTCTTGAGATCAAGGCCAAGAATATGTATCAATTATTAAAAAACGAATCGGGCGTACATAGAGTACAAAGAATACCCGTTACAGAATCGGGTGGAAGAATTCATACGTCAACTGCAACTGTGGCTGTACTACCAATAGTTTCAAAAGTGGAAGTAGAAATAAAGCCTGAGGATATTCAAATGCAATTTTATAGATCGGGCGGGCATGGGGGGCAAAATGTAAACAAGGTCTCAACAGCAGTCAGACTAACACATATTTCAACCGGCCTTGTAGTTGAATGCCAACAAGAAAGAACTCAAGGAAAAAACCGTGAAAAAGCTATGGAACTTTTAAGATCAAGACTTTTTGCGATAATGCAAAGTCAACAGGTTAAAAGTATTTCAGATATCCGCGCAAACCAAGTTGGAACGGGCGAAAGAAGCGAAAAAATACGAACCTACAACTTCCCTCAAGATAGAATCACAGACCATAGAATAAATAAGAATTTTCACAATATACCGAGCATTTTAAATGGTGAGATTTCCGAAATGTTAAAAGAAACATCTATACTTTAATGCCCAAACTAAAGTTTTTTGGCAACTTCAATTGCTTTATCTAATTGCGAATCAATACCCTTTTTAAGTTCTTCTTCAGTTCTTTCAACAACAACATCGGGAGTAATTCCCTTTTTATGAACCCAAACCTTTTCGGGTGTTAGCCATTTTGCAACAGTTATATGAATTCCCGAACCATCTTCAAAATCTTTTGTAGTTTGGATAGTTCCCTTTCCAAAACTTTTAGTACCAACTATTGTAGCGTTTACATTTGCTTTAAGTGCCGCAGTTAAAATTTCGGATGCCGAAGCACTCCCACCATCAACCAAAACTACAACCGGTAAATTAACAAAACTGCCAGTTCTATCAGCATTTAAAGGTGTCTGTACTCCTGTCGCGGATTCTTCAAATAGTACGGGCTTTCCTGAATAAAATTCACCGGCAATGTAAACTGCAGATTGTAAATACCCGCCCGGATTTCCTCTTAAATCAATAATAACAGCGTTTAAATCATTCATTTTTACATTTACTTCAGAGGCAACCTTTGACCAGTCATTGTTAGTTTCTTCGCCAAAAGTATTAATTCTCATATACGCAATACCATTTCCCTTATCTTCCCAAATAACACTTTTAGTCACGATTTGACCTCTTTTTATTGTCACATTAAAGGGCTTATCCCCTCCTCTTTGCAAAGTTAAAGTAATAAAAGTTCCCGCTTCTCCTCGAATTTTAGAAACAGCGTCAGTTAAAGTTTTTCCAACAGTGCTTTCTCCCGCAATCTCAAGAATTTTATCTCCGGATTTAACTCCAGCTTCTTTGGCAGGTGAACCATCTAAAGGCGCTACAACAATTATTTGATTATCTTTCATTCCAAGTTCGGCACCAATACCCTCATATCTTCCATTCAATGAGTTATTAACTATTACATTTACAGGGGGTTCCAAAAATGAAGTATAAGGATCGCCTAGTGAATTAACCATCCCCTTTATAGCGCCATATAACATTTTTTTGCCGTCTAAAGGCCTCTCAAGATAATTTTGTCCAAGTAAATCCCAAACCTTCCAAAATAACGAAAAATCAACTTTATCATTTGAAGGAGATCGATTTATAACCCTTACTTCCGGTGGATTTTTCTTAAGTTCAAAAAGGTAGCCTCGTTTTCCAAAATAGTAACCGCCATAAAAAGCGCCTACAGTAAAAAGTAGAAGTGTGACGAAAATTTGGAATTTGGCGAATTTATTCACCGAAGTATGATATCACAAATCTAAAACAATTAAGTTAGGGTATTTAACCATTATAGATTCTTCTTCTCTACCAAAAACTTTTACGTAAATCTCATCGCCTTGAATTTCGGTAACTTGTCCAGAATAACCAAAATATGGAGGCTGTAAAACCGAAACAATCATATTCTTTTCAAGTTCAACAAAATTTCCCGCGTCTTTTATTAATTCCGACAAAATAAAATCTCCGGGAACTGGGATTCTTAACACTCCTGACTGCGCAGGCAGGCCGGATTGTACAAAAACATATCTGTTTGAAATTTCCTTTAACCTATCATAAATCGGTTTTGGTGTTGCAATAAATCCAAAACCTGAAAAAACACCTAGAAACAGGCTATTTTTTTTAGCTAAAACAAACCCTCTACGGTCTGCGCTGCCCGCCAATACGCCCAATGCTCCAAGTTCTATTGCTCGTGAAATTAATTCATAGCTTGCATAATCTCCGGCATAAATAATTTTTCCAAATACGTCCCTGGCAAATTTTTCTATGTATTGAAGTTCTAATAATTCGGATGGATTGGGAAAAACTACAAATTCCCCTGAGTATGAAAAATCGGTGGATGCTAGTAATGCTAAATCCATGCACTGGCTTTTAACTAACACGGATCTATTTTCAACTACGCTTTGAACTTCGCCCCAAACACCGGCTAAGAGCCAAAAATCCCTTTCTTCCTGTTTTAAAATGTATTTATCTTCTTGTTTAAATAGATTTCCGTTAAAAGGTGAGTAAACATTTTGCCCATTAACCTTTCCGACCTTCTCGCCTTCATAAAAATAACTATCTTCATTTTTTCCCTTTGCAAGCCTTAAGCTTGAATCAATTCTCATGAGACCGTACGAATATTTAGCCATTCCAAGCTTTGTAAAAGGCTCAACCTTATCTCCTTTTCTTGAAGTAACAGTTCCGTTTGTTGGTAAAGTACGCTCAATATTTAAATTTTTTATAAAAGTAGCTTTTTTTATTACTTTAACTAACATTAAAACTTCCTTAAACCTTCTAGAACTCTATTTTCCCAATCTTTTATCCTCGCGGGACTATAGGTTTTATTACTATCTCTTGTATCAATCACCAAACCAATATCACTTTCGGGAACTTCAAACTCAAAACTATTCATGAATTCATTCTTTACAACAACATTAACATCGCCATTTTGATCTATTGGAACAATAAAAATACCCCCTTCTTCAACCTCTATAATTTTAGGCTTTTCAGTCTCATAATTTAATAAACATTCAGTTTTCCCGGGACTTTTTAGAATACTTCCGCTTACAAAACTATCTACTTCAATAGAGTGGTAAGTGTCAAAAGAGTACTTTCTTAGCAGTTGAATTAATGGAGTACAGTTTTTATAGTCAATTTTAAAATTAAAAAAACCTGTTGACTTAATTAAATCAAAAGCCAATATATAGTCTTGAGGCCATAAAAATCTATTTAAATTAAACCTGTCTCCACAAATGACAATATTATTAACTGATTTTAAAATATCGATTGAACGATTTCTAATAAGTAAGTCAAGTAAAGCCGTTTCAGCTCCCTCCGACGGTTTAATAAACGAATACTCACTTAAATTTGAGTATAAATTTATATTTTGCGGATCAGAATTACGGTCGACTTTTTCATTTAAATTTAAGTTGTTTAAATCAAATTGGGAATACACATTACCTTTGTATATAACACTAAAATAATTTGCGAAAATGTGATTTTGGTCAATTATTTCACACAAACTTAGGCTGAACTTAATATTTGCATCAAATTTTGGTGGCTCCAAAAAACCGGTTACTAAAAGTTCCACGTTTTCCATAGGAATCTTTAACTTCCCTGTTATATCTTTGTAAAATTGATTAAAGTCAGAACTGGATGAATTTTTTGAATATGAGTATGGAACTGAATAATATTTCACATCTTCCGCAGAATTTACTAAAAGAAAAGATGTTTCAGATAATCCTACGTATAAACACAAGATGGGCATGCTTCAATGATATCAAATTTTTTGTTAAAGAGTATGTTTGTCTGTGTATGGCAAAAGAGCCATTGTTCTGGCCTGCTTAATACTTCTGGATAAGACTCTTTGATGTTTACTACAAACACCGGTTCTTGAGGCAGAAATTATCTTCCCCTTATCTGATACAAACCTCTTCATCACTAAGGCGTCTTTATAATTTGGCATGCTCTTGCTGGTACAAAACGAACATTTTGGTTGAATTATTATTCTTTTATCTCTGTTCATACTTATTTCTTAAAACTTAAACGACTAAAACGGAATATCCTCAGCAGGAACTTCTTCACTCACATTACTCGAAGTTTCATTTTCTTTTTCTTTTACAGTTCCGGTATTTCCGGTACTTACGGCTCCGGACGGCCCATCTCTTCTACTTGATAGAACTACCATTTCCTCAATTATGATTTCGGTTCTATACTTTTTTGTACCTTTGTCGTCTTCCCAATCACGAGTTTGAAGTCTTCCCTCAACGTAAACTTTAGTGCCTTTTGACAAAAGCTGTGAGCATAGTTCGGCTAACTTATTCCAAGAAACTATATTATGAAATTCTGTTGATTCCTTGCTCTCGCCGTCGGTTTTCCATTCTCTGTTTGTTGCAACCCCAAAACTGCATACCGCGTGACCTTGCGGAGTATACCTTAACTCGGGATCTCTTGTTAAATTACCTATTAGAATAACTTTGTTTACACTTCTTGCCATTTATACCTCCAAACTATATACAAATTAAGCAACTGTTACCAGATACCTTGTAAGGCTTTCTGATAAATCAAGCTTATTCTTAAAATTAACCATGTTCTTTGGCTCCATTTCAAACTCAAAAACCTCATAAAACCCATCTATATCCTTTTCAACCTTATAGGCAAACTTCCTTTTTCCCATAAAACTGCTGTTTAGAACCTTTCCCTTTCCGGCGGAAATTAGGTCTTTTACCCAATTTGACAGCTCCTGAGCCTTATCCTCACCCGCGTTCACCTTTGTAATTGTCATTAACTCATATTTTTTCATACGCTTGGGATTATACAAACCAAATCGGGGTTCGTCTACTACCAAAATTCTACTCACACTAGACACTAAAATTGAACTCTACCACGTCTCCATCTCGCATTATATACTCCTTGCCTTCCATTCTAACTAAACCTTTTTCTTTACACTTTTTAATTCCGTCATTCTCCGCATAATCTTTAAAAGAAACAACTTCGGCGGAAATGAAACCCCTCTCAAAATCGGTATGAATTACACCTGCTGCCTCCGGAGCTTTTGAGCCCTTTTTAACAGTCCAAGCTCGAACTTCTTTTGGGCCCGCCGTTAAAAAAGTTTGAAGGCCTAAAGTTTCGTAACCTTTATTTATTAGTTTGTCCAAACCACTTACTTTCATTCCATAAGCTTCCATAAACTCAACTGTATCTTCTTTTGGAATTTGGGTTATTTCAAATTCTAAACTTGCACATAAATATAGACCTTCCGGCAAACCTTCCTGCATGGGCAGGCTGATGTTTTTTTCCGAAATATTGTAAACATATAATATGGACTTGAGGGTTAATAAATTTAAATCCTTAACTGTAACTAGTTCTTCTTCATTCAAACCTGCATTGATGGCTAATTTTCCGGCAGACAAAGTTCTATAAAGTTTCTCAATGGCAGAAGTTTCAACAAAAGATCGCGCTTTTAAATCCCTTTCGCTACGTTTGGTTCTTTTTTCCACCACCGCTAAATCGGCCAAAATAAGCTCGGTATTAATAATCTCAATATCATCTTTCGGGCTAACAGAACCCGCCCTTATAACATTTTCATCATCAAAAAAGCGCACCAAATGAACTATTGCGTCAACTTCTCTGATATGAGATAAAAATTGATTTCCCAAACCCTCTCCCTCAGATGCGCCTTTTACCAATCCGGCTATATCATAAAACTTAACTACAGCCGGAATAATTTGTTTGGGTTTGACAATTTCGGCAAGGCGATTTAAGCGGTAATCAACTACATCAACTATGCCAACATTTGGCTCAATAGTAGCAAAAGGATAATTTGCAGCCAACGCAGCCTGCCTTTTTAATAAAGCGTTAAATAAAGTTGATTTTCCAACATTTGGAAGTCCAACGATTCCAATTGATAGAGTGGAACTCGACATACGTTAACCTTTGTAAACATCCCTTCTATGCCCAATTGCATACACCTTTATAGTTTTATTAGTTTCATCATTTTTAACAAAAAGTACTCTGTAATTATTCACCCGCAATCTATAACCATCTTTATAGCCCTTAAGCTTTTTAATATTTCTTGTGTCGATACCAGATGTCTCTAGTCGTCTAAGTGTTTTGAGAATATTTTCTTTAAATGGATTGGGAATTTGCTTTAATGATTTAAATGCTCTTTCTTCTAAGAAGACGCGATACGCAATCATTTTAATTCTTTGGCAACTTCTTTTAACGTATAGAAGATATCACTTGAGTTGTGAACCGCTTCAGCCAAATCTCTAGAGTCAATATGGTCTTCAAAAAGTCCAACAAGCCTGTCATAAAGACGTGGATTCAAGAATACCCCCACTTGCTCGCTTCTATTCATAACTAAAACTGCCTCATTACTTTTAGAAATTGCGTCAAAGGTAGGCTTTGTTTTTCTTTGGAAATCACTAACTTTTATTATTTTTTTAGGCATTGGGTTAAACATATATTACAGTATATTGTATGTAATTGTGGTTGTCAATTATATCAGGAATGAATTGTTATAGAAACAAAAAAGCCCTCGTTTTGGAGAGCTTTTTTTGCTTTGATCTTTAATCTGATTACCAATCGACCAGACTTAACAATAGGATTTTAACAATTAAGGCGGATTTGTCAACACTTATTTAATGTGGTGGACCCGAGGGGAATCAAACCCCTAAGACCAAAATGTTAAGTCTGATCTGATTATCAAATCCGGGCCCACACACAAAGCATTTAATACTAACAAAACGTTGTTGTGAATAATGTAATGTCTATTATGAGTAGAGTCCTTGTTTAACAAAAAACGCCCAATGCTTGTTCTATATCTAAGCACTGGGCGCGATAGAATCTATTAAACCAAATATTACTTTAATAGGGCAACGAGCTCTTCAAGCATTGTTGGAGAGTTAAAACTCACTCTTGGAATTCCTTTAATTCCCTTGTCACCGGGTGTTAACGTAACCACTTTTTGATTAGACAGATGTAAAGAATGCGCAAACAACAAACCATCGCCACTTCTGGGCTCATCGACACTACTGGCAAGGATAACCAAATCGAACGGACCTTCATAATCAAGTTTTGACTTGGCCAAGGGCAGTGACGGGGATACAAAAACATCGTGCTCGGGGTGTTCTTTTCTTATAGCAGCCTTTACCAATTCTTGCCTTTTAATGTCTGAATCGACGTACAAAATCCTCAAGAATGTCATGTTTTTGTTCTCCCTTCAGATGGTTAGCTGAAAGACAATTACCTAACAAGATCAAGTAGAGCTTGGAGCGAATACTCTCCCTTATTCAAGTGTGGTATTCCTTCAATACCGTCGATAGATGCAAAAAGGGTTACAACCTTCTGCCTTTTTCCATGTAAAAGTAGTGCCCACGCCAAACCATCGCCACTGTCTGGTGAATCAACGTTGCCATCACAAATTACAATATCAAACGGACCGTGCCTATCGTAAGCAAAATAGGCATCTGCCATGGAAACACATGAATAAACTTCATGTCTTGCGCGCTCCAAAACTTCTTGTACTTGCCGCAACCAATCGTCATCATCATCTACATGTAAAATCCTCAGTGCTTTTCCCATTTCGTTTCTCCTTTAGATTTGTGATTGATTTATATCATATTATAGGTTCGAGTGCAATACAGAATTTAATTGTTCAATTTAGCCAAGACCTCGCCAAACAAATCCAAACTACTTACATCGTCCGGATTAAACAAAAACGGCCGGAATTTATTTTTAAATCCATCAGAAACGCCCTCCAATTTAAATCTCTTCAAAGCATCATTTGCTAAATTCGGATAATTATTTGATGTAGCAAATTCCAAATCTAATTTTGCTCCTTTTGAGTAAAGCCATACAATATCATAAATATCTCTTGGTTGAGTAATATTTCTACCCGAATAAGCAACTAATTTTTGAACAAGGAACTGTCCTAAAGAATTTGTCACAACATTCTGAATAAATCCATATTTACTAAACAAAATTAGCTCGGTTTTTTGTGCTTTCCAGTTGCTTGAATAGTCGAACTTAATCATAAGCTTTTCTCTTGGGTTTGTTGAGATTTTTAAATCAATGAGTAAATTAGGAAATTTTAGATCAAAATATGTCTTACCTTCTTTATTGTGAACCGTTAACTCAAGGTCAATTCCTTCTGATACAAATCTTTTTACAATTTCTTGTACTAATTCGGCGATTTCAAAGTCCGTTAAACCTAAATTATCAAAGTCTAAATCCTCTGAAAATCTATTTAAATCTCTTAACAACCTAAGGCTTGTACCGCCGACAAATGATAGTTTTTCAGATTTAGGTAATGAATAAAGCATTGAAATAAATTTTGAATGTAAATACTCCCTAATTACACCTCGCTTTCTAGACACTGGGACATTTAAATTACCGGCAAAGTCTAATATTTGATCAAAATTTGAAATAAGATTATTCACTAGTTACAACCTTACTAACCCACTTAGGAAAATGCACTGCAAAATTTGCGAAAACTTGCTTGTTAAGTCCAGAGGTATCAACACGATTCTCGGATAAGCTCTTTATCTTACGAATATAAATATAATCCAACAACGCCTTTTCCGGAAGAGCAAGCTGATAATATAATCCGCTATTTGAATCTATTACGTTTTCAAACCCAAAATACAAAAGTCTGCTTATTTTGCTATATAAAAACGTGTGCTTTTGGGTTTTTATATTCTTGGTAGTTGTTGTAGTTATACTAGTTATGTTTGATGCGTAGTCGGGAATAATTCCATATATATTAAGGGCGGATTCTAGGCTTACATAAGATGGAGTATAGATTCTATTGGCAATTACAAATTCATCAATATCAACCTCCGGAAACAAATAGATTCCGCGCTTTATACCAATCAAATCCCCTCTCTTTATCATTCTGTATACTTGCGTGTTAATTTGATTCCCCGACTCTTCCGGAAAGAGCTTTGCTAGGTCGGTATTGGTAAAAATAGCTGTATTTATATGTTGCTTTAATGCTAATAATCTCATTAATAGATAATATACACTAATGTGTATTATTTGTCAATTACTAATTATCTTCCGTCAATTTCTTAACAGCAGCCTCAATTCCAACTAAACTTAAGTCAAACATAGGGACTACTTTCGAAGTATCAGCAATTGTTTCCGATGTATCAACCCCCTTTTTTCCCCAAGTCTTTTTTAAAATTGGATTTAACCAAACTGTTGATGGAAAAATATTAACAATTTCAGCGAAATTTTCCAAACCTGTATATCTATAATAATTGCCGATTCTAGCTTCACCAGGTTTTAAATCTGTATAAGAATCGTGTAATCCGCCATTCTCAAGATCATTTCCGCCCATCTGCGCATCTCCAACAATAACAAATTTTGTGTCTGAATCTTTTTTTAAAAGCTCCGAAAGCGGGATAAACCTTATACCATAATTTCCATCAGACTGAGGCCAAACTTGTCCATATATTGCGTTATGAAAATAATAAACCTCTATGTCATCTAAATAATCTTTAGCTGCAGAGAATAAATTTTCAATAATTGGTCTAAATTTATCAGTACTACCGCCAACATCAAAGAGAATAACTACCTTGGGCTTATTTTCAAGTTCATCTGTCCAAACAAATTCAGGGGAGCCTGCATGTCTAGCAATACTTCTTGCTGTAGCTTTTGCATCAATTCTTTTCGTTTTATATTCAGCTGATTCAGAAATTAAGGTAACAAGTTTAGACAAAGCTCTGCCAAACTGCTCATAACTCAAAACTGTATCGTGTCTAAGGTGCTCAAAACTTCCCTGTCCAATTTTTTCTCTTGCAGATCTTATAGTTTTTTCTTCTTTCTTACCTTCATTGGCGGAATTAGGAGAATCTTTAATATCTCTTGTTGCTTCATTTCCACCATGTGTATCTTCGGACGTTTCTGATCCTGCTTCTGCAACCTCCATTATGTCTTCTTTTTCCTTTTGTTCCGGTTCTTCTTCATTCAAAGGTTTATCTTCTTCAACTTCTTCTTCAACTTCTTCTTCAACTTCATCAATAATTTCAAGGCCAAAAAATAACTTGCCAAAAACTCTATCATAAACCGGATAATCTGTAACATCCTTTACTAGAACCATCCTTGCAATTTCATAAAGCTCATCTACATCATGCACCTCTCCGGCATCCATCAATTTTTGCAAATCTAGCCATTCGCTAGTTGAAACACGAACTCCTTTTTCTCTTAGTCCATACATTAACTTTTGAAACGGACTAGTTTCAAATTCGCTATTTTCACTTTCCCCGACCTTTGAACTAAGTGTTTCTTTTTCGAAATTCATATTAAAAATGTGCCTGATTTAACTTTAAGGAGCTATACTTTCAACAGCAGGCGCGCCTAAAAGACTTTCTTCAGGTTTAGATATTAACTCACTATAAACTACCCTTCCATCTGAAGTACGCCAAAAAGTCCATCCATCCTTATGTCTGCCCTTTACAAAATATCTATTTGAATTTTCTACTTCTGCAAAGTGCAAATCCGATCTGGGCTCAACAACATACTTAGATACAATCATATCGGCTTCCAATAACACATTATATAAATCATATGCTTTTTGCTCCGCAGTAATTTCCTCAATACTTAAATGTCTATCCAAATTTTTTGACCTATTCCTTCTTCTAAAAACTTCTCTTGGTAACATTTCTAGCTCATCGCGACTTAACTTGTTTGGAATAGAAAATGTAAGAGGAGAAACCAATTTAAATCCATCTAAGAGTATATTAAACGGCGGATCGTCGCCAGAATGGTGGTCGTATGCTATTGGTATTCCTGCATTTGTTAAGGCCAACACAACTTCTTCTGCCGGATATATATTATCACCATTTCTGGATTTTAAAGTAAAAACTAAATTACCGCGCAGTGCCTCAATTGCAGCGTTATCCATACCAAGTTCCTCCATCATTTTAATTCTTTCATAGTCATTTGCTATCCAAGACCCTTCAAATTTTGCTCTTTCCTTTTTAACAACTAATGCTAAATCTTCATGAGTCTTTAGCAAAATCTCCAAATTTGGCGTTTTGTCTTTGATTCCGGAAACATTAAATTCTATTAGTACTTTTATCCAATCAATCATTTCAGACGTGGACGGTCGTTTTTGCAAGCCTTGTATATCCCTTACTTCATAAAACCTTGTTATTGCATCTCTTAACAACCTCTCCCCTACACCCGGTACATGTTTAGCAACGATTTCTGTCATTTGATCGGGAGTAGGAAACTTTAGATAACTATAGACGCATCTCCTAAGAAAAGCTTCAGGTAAATCGCGTTCATGATTTGAGGTTACGATAACAATTATATTTTCTGCCGGAGCACTTATTTCCTGGCCAGTCTCTCTAATTCTCATTGTTCTATGTTCAAGTTCGTCTAGTAAATCGTTTGGAAAATCTCTTTTGGCTTTATCAATTTCGTCAAATAAAAGTATTACTGTTTCTCCTTGAGAAGCTCTTATTATCGCTTCTCCTAATTCACCGTATTTTACATAATTTCTTACATCTGAGACCTTCCCAAGGTTAAGTAATTTAGCAGCATCCTCCAGGCCTGCCATAAACGTTTGGAATTCAGGCTCGTTTGCGCTCTTACCGCCCTTTATATGTTCTTCCCATTTTACAGCCTCAGCACGCATACTTTCAGGTATAGACTGCGCTAAAGTTGCGTCATGTAATCTAGCAACATGATCAATTTCGTATAAAACCGATTCGCCGGTTAATGTACTTTTCCCTCTACAATGAACAACCGGCAGCTTACGCAGCCGGTATCCTAGGCTAGTTCAAGCTTCGCTTGCCCAAAATCCTCTTTACCTTGTTCTTCAATA
>MEVN01000010.1:0-5922 GCA_001772985.1 candidate division WWE3 bacterium RIFCSPLOWO2_12_FULL_36_10
AAAAAAGAACATTAAATTTTATTCAAAATATTTAGCGTGGCCAATGGCATTACTTTCGGACCAATATTTAATAAAAGTTGCTTCATATTGTATTTTTGTAAGCCATGGGACTAGAGATCAGGCAATAAAGTATTATAAAGCAGATCCGGCTAAGTGCATTGTGGTGGAAACCGGAGTTAATACTGATCTTTTTTGTCTTGTTGGATTTGAAGAAAAAGATAAGGCACGAAAAGAACTTCATTTAAATCCTGAAGATCACATAATACTAAATCACGGCGCAATGGTTGAAAGAAAAAATGTTCATTTATTAATTGAATGCTTAAACTTTCTTCCTCCTGAATATAAACTTTTGCTTTTAGGTCCCGGCGATGATAAATATATTGATCGTTTAAATGATATGGTTGTGCAGTTCAAATTGGAAAAAAGAGTAATTAGAATTGGATATACGCCATATCCGCAAGTGCCTATTGCTTTTCAGGTTTCTGATTTATTTGTACTACCTTCAAGTTTTGAAGGGCTTCCGAAAGTGGTTATGCAAAGTTTGTCTTGTGGAGTTCCGGCGTTAGCTTCGGGGTTTAGGGTTAACGAAGAAATTGACGGACTTTATTATATAAGTGAGTTAAAAGCGGAAACAATTGCACAAGAAATAAAGGATGTACTCTCAAAACATGTGAGAGTTGATATACCAAAAGTTCACAGGCTTTACTCATGGGATGTGAAAGCAGGACAGGTTGAGGAGATATATGGAAAAGTTATTCAAAAAAATTGATTTTAAGGTTTGGTTTTTTTTGGCGTTTTTTGCAATTCACGTTGTATTTTTAAACATAAATGCTGCGGAATGGGGAGATTCTTATAAAATTTTAAGATCCGCTCAATTTATAAGGCATTTTAGCTACCCCGTTGATGAAAAACGTCCACCCTTATTTGCTTTTTTCCTATCATTTATTCCTTCTACTTCAGGCCAAATTTTTTGGGGAAGGGTTGAGATGCTGCTTTTTAGTTTCGTATCTTTTTTTGTTTTTTATGAGCTGTTTAGAGTTTTATCAAAAGATCACGAATCTGCAATAAAACCGGCTTTAATTTTATTTGTTTTAAACCCTGTTTACTTTTACTGGTCGTTAAGAGTAATGTCCGATATTCCTTTTTCGCTTTTAGCCCTTTTAGTTTTTTATTTTATATCTAAATGGAGAGATAATTATTCCTTTGGAAAGTTAGCGCTTATTGGTTTTCTAATAAGTCTTGCTGTAATGACACGTTTCGAAGGCTATATACTTTTTGGTGCAGTCTTTTTGGGCTTTGTGTTTGATAGATTTAAATTTTCACTTTTAAAAAACATCAGAAACCTTAGTTATCTTGCGCTTACATTTTTTCTTACCGTTTTTCCGTATTTATATTTTAGAAATCCTCTAAAGTCATCATATTTAGACGAGCCGTCCGGTAGAACTTACGATATAAAGGCGCTTTTAATTTATGTATCTTCGTTTCTTTTTCTTTTTGGTTTTTCTTACGCTTTTTTCTTTATTTATAACAAGAAAACGATAGTTAAGAATTTTTTTGTAGAAAACTCAAGCATTGCTTTTTTTGTTTTTCTTGAACTTTTATTAATTTTAGTTTGGCCGGCAGCAATACCAAGATTGTTTGTATCAATTATCCCACTTTTAATTGTTCCTCTTTCGTGGGCTATTTATGAATATTTTAATGAAAGCAAAGTTATAGATTTAGGCACTCGAGTAGTTTCCCTTGGCTTTTTACTTTTTGTATACATTGTTTCCCAATTTTTTCTTAAGCTGCAGTTTTTGATTATTATAAAACCTGTATTTATTGGCGTTGTTTTATTGCAATTATTTTTGGCTTTATCAATTTTGAAAAGAAGGAAAAGTTATTTTTACGTTTTGCTTTCTTTAATTCTTGCAGTTTGGTCGTTTTCTACAATTTGGATACATAAAGATATTTTTAGATCAATTAATAACGCCTCTATTTTTATAAAAAACAATTTAAGTGGGAAAGTAGTACATAACGATGTTAGCTACGTTTCAGCTTGGTATCTTAAGCAAAATGGAACATATTTTAGTAAAATAGAGAAGGATTCCACGTCGTATGATGATTATTTAAGTACCGACGCTGATTATGTGCTAGTAACAAACGAACATAACACTGATTTAAGTTTTAATGCTGCAAAAAGGCCGTATTTAGTTTTAGTTAAAAATTTTGAGTATAAAGTTAACGGGAAGGAATTTTTTAGTAGAATTTATAAACTAAAGAATCGATAATCAAAAAATAAAATGCTATCTATTATAATACCGGTTTATAACGAAAAAAGAACAGTTGAAAAAGTAATTGATAAAATTATGAGCTTAAATTATATTGAAAAAGAAATAGTGGTAGTTGATGACGCGTCCAAGGACGGATCCATACAGGTTTTAGAAAATATTAAATCAAAATATCCTGAAATTAAAGTATTATTTAAAAAAGTGAATGAGGGAAAAGGCGCCGCATTAAGAGATGGATTTAAAGTTTCTACAGGAGATTACGTTATAGTGCAGGATGCTGATCTCGAATACGATCCATCAGAATATAAAAAGTTATTGGACGCACTTAATATAGAAAAAACCGATGTTGTATACGGATCAAGATTTTCCGGAACTTATGAAGATATGTCAAACCTTCACTATATTGGCAATAAAATGCTAACTCTCATTACTAATATTTTGTTTGGAGTTTTATTAACAGATATGGAGACATGTTATAAATTAATTCCCGGCAATTTCGCAAGAAAGGTAAAAATTAAGTCTAAAAGATTTAATTTTGAACCTGAAATAACTGCTAAAATATTAAGAGCCGGACTAAAAATTCGAGAAATCCCAATTACATATAAAGGAAGATCTAAAATAGAGGGGAAGCATATAACATGGAAAGATGGGATTTCGGCGCTTATGACTCTCATTAAATTTAGGTTAATGAATTAATGCTTAAAAAACTTTCAACAGACAAGATTTATGTAATTTTATTAACTGTTTTTTCGTTGGGATTATTTGCTCTTACCGTAAGGATGAACTATTTTCGTTACACAAATTTTGACTATGGAAAATTTGATTTAGGAAATATGACTCAGATGGTTTGGAATACATTAAATGGCAGGTTTTTGTATCTTACCGATTATTTCGGAACTAACTTGCCAAGATGGGCAATGAGCCATGTTGATCCGATCCTTTTATTTTTTGTTCCTATATTTGCCATATTTCCTCATCCTTTAACGCTTGTGTTCTCACAGCTTTTCTTAGTTATATTTTCTTCGTTAATTATTTATAAAATAGGCAGGCTTGAATTAAAAACAGGACTCGGCGCATTTTTAATTGGACTCGCTTATTTGTTTTATCCGTCTATTGGATTTCTCATTGCGTGGACAGGATTTCATGGTGTAACTGTAGTAATTCCTTTCTTTTTGTTGGCTTTTTATCAACTTGAGAAAATGTATAGAAAAGGTATTTTTAGCACAAAAGATTTAGTTTTATTCTGGATCTTCTTGGTCTTAACAATGATGGGCAAAGAGGAACTTTCTTCTATTGTTTTTATGTATGGTATATTTATTTTCTTTATGAGGGGGCAAAAAAAATTAGGAATTACGGTTTCTGCGGTTGGAATATTATGGTTTATTATAACTTTTTTTGTAATTATTCCACATTATTCAAGTTATAGAATAGAAGGTTACAAAAAATTTACTCAAGAACTTCAACTTGATACCTCACTTTCTCGCGATGTCATTAAACCAAACTATTTCTTAAGCAGGTATTCAGGATTTGGAAATTCTTATAGTGAAGTAATCTTAAATATGGTCCTAAATCCAAAGAAAGTTATAAGGGTTATATTTTCTGGCGATCGAAGGGATAATTTTAGGATGACATTTGCTCCTATGGCTTTTACTTCTGTTCTAAATCCGTACATACTGGCTTTGTCTCTTCCGGAGTTTATTATTAATTACTCAACTACTGAGGGAGGAATAGGAACATCAGAAATTTACAATCATAGGATTTCAATAATTATTCCAATTTTATTTTTATCAAGTATTTTTGGAATTTCCATTTTTTCAAGCTTCTTTAAAAAGAGAGAGACAGCAGTCTCTCTGATTTTGTGCGCGTTAGTTTTATCTTCTAATATCTATACGTCATTAAAGTATGAAAATCCTGTTTATTTGTGGCTGATACAATCAGTAAAAAAACGTGTAGCTTTTGCAAAGATCGATAACGATATTAGTTCTAAAAAAGATTTAAAGGTTGGGGAAGTAGTTAGACTTACTAAACTTGAAACAAAAGATAGAGAGTGCGCAAACAAAATAATTGATTTAATTCCGGAAAAAGCTTCAGTTTCGGGTCCTGATTATTTAGGCGCACACTTGGCAAAAAGAGAAACTTACGCCATTTTTCCAGCACTTTACACAAGTGCGGATTACGTTATTGTGGATATTTTTTCTCAAAAGATTTTTAGGATTTTAGATCTTGATATTTCTATTGTTCGCGATGTCGTGGGAGATGTTATAAAAAATGAAAATTATGAATTATCTAACGCGTGTGGGAATTTGTTTGTATTTAAAAAAGTTGGAATTCATGGAAAAACAAAATTATTACCGTTTCAAGAGAAATTTGTATATCCTGAGAAATCTTCTTATCTAATAATGCAGTCTATTTATGTAGTGGACTACTCGTTACCGGAAATTTTTACAAGAAATGTATCTCAAGATGTTAAGTTTTCATATATTAGGCGAGCCGGAGACGATTTGGGTGATTATTTTCTCTTTATGTCGTTTGTAAATGAAGATACGGGAGAAATATATCAAGTTGCAAATCTTCCATCGTTTGGGCTTGCGCAGATGAGAGACTGGAAAGAAGACCATTATTACCTTGAAGATTTGCAAATAGTTTTGCCTGAATATCTTGTGAAAGGGAAGTACAAAACGTTTGTAGGAATGTCCAATAATGTGAAGACGAGAAGTTTATATTTGGGCGAGGTTAATGTTCTATGAATAAATTATTAAAGTGGCAGCTTGTTAGTTTTGTATCTCGAGGAATTGCTATGGCTCTTGGGATTGTTCAAAGTGTGATAATTGCAAGAATTCTAACTGTTTCAGAGTTTGGACTTGTCGGAATTGTTGCCGGAATTGGAAGTATATTTGGTGTTTATCAACACTTAGGGCTTGCTTCAGGAAGTACACGTGAAATTTCTGCAGCTAAAGACAAGAAAGAAATATATAAAATTTTTATTACCTCAGTTTTAATAAGATATGCAATCACCTTTCCTTTAGCGGCAGGGTTATTTTTTATGGCAAAATATCTTGCTGTTGAGAAGTATTCAAATCCCGCACTTACAACTCCATTAAAGCTTTACGCGTTGGTGCTTTTGGCGCAGGGTTTTCAGAGCCTATTTAATTCTTTGATTTCCGGTACTCAAAGATTCAAGCACCTTTTTGTATACCAAGCTGCAATAGCTTTAGTGAGCGTCGCAATTTATGTTCCCCTTACGTTTATTTACAAAATAAACGGTTATTTCTCCTCTTTATTGATATTTAATCTTGTATGCAGCTTTATTTTGGGTATTCTAGCCCTTTATCCGCTTCAAGGGAGTTTTGCCTTGCCTAATAAAAGTGATTTAAAGAGGTTACTTAAGGACATTTTAAGCATAAGTTTGGGAATATATTTTGTGAAGATTCTGTTCACAATATGGCAAAGGTCAGGTCCGGTTTTATTGGGCTTATCAGTTTCTGCTGAGCAAGTAGGAACTTTTAGCTTCGCCTTATTATATGCCGGAAAATTAATGGGAATATCGGATGCCGTAACAGATGTTAGTTTGCCCTTTTTATCTAAAGAGTATTCAGTGGATTTTAAGAATTTTAAAAGTCTTTTTTCAAGCAACTTTGACAAAATTTTAGCT
>MEVN01000010.1:5970-14118 GCA_001772985.1 candidate division WWE3 bacterium RIFCSPLOWO2_12_FULL_36_10
TTTAATATATGTAACACCTTTAATATTTGCTTTTGTATTTTATTCGTTAATAAATATTATAAAATCCGGAATAATAATTCCTGCAAAAATGGTTAAAGAAATGATTGTTTCTTATGTTGTATTGCTAATAACAACTGTAGTATTTTATTTTTATTTTTCGAGGTTTTTTGGGGCCGTTGGGTCTATGGTTTATGGAATGACATTAGGTTCATTTTTGTCTTTTGTAATATTAATTGTTACAACTTCAAAAAAACTGAAATATAGCTTTTTCAATATTAGTCATTTAGCACTTATTTTGATTGGAGTTTTATTTAGCCTTTTAAATTATTGGGGAACTATCCCGGTTAAATTATTGATCTATGTTTCTTATTTTTTGATTTATGCCACGTTTCTATATTTTGCGAAATTTGTAACTCAATCTCATGTTAAGCGCTTAGTTGGATTAGCTGATAAAATATTTAAATATGAATAAGAAAACAATAATAAAAATCATTGTCAGTACGGTTTTATTTGTATTAATTTTTAGAAAAATTAACATAGGAAGCCTTATTGACACTTTAAAAATGCTTAATTATTGGTATATTCCTTTAATACTTCTCCTATTCTTTTTGAATTATTTAATTAGCTCAATTAGGTGGAAATCCCTTTTAATTTTTGAGAATGCTGAAAAAATAACAGTAAAATATCTTACCGCCCTTTACTTTATCGGAGCTTTTTTTAATAACTTTATGCCAACAAGTATTGGAGGCGACGTTTATAAGATTTATCGATTAGGAAAAAAGATTAATAGCAATACCAACGCGTTTACAGCAACTTTTATGGAAAGATTTACCGGTATGATTGCTTTAGTAATTATTTCATATCTGGGACTTGTAAAAACGTTTGATTTTTGGTTAAACATAGCTTCAAAATATGTACCGACAAGCAAGTATCTTGAAATTGAGCTCAAAGTTTTGTTGTATTTTGGATTCTGGATTTGTGCAATACTGTTTTTTTCCCTTCTTAAAATTCTTGGTAAAAAAGTTAAAAAGATTCGTGAAGTGCAAGAATCTCTCTCGCTTTATAGAAATAGAAAGAAAGAGCTTGTTATTGCATTTGTTTCATCATTTATAGTTCAGCTTATGGCTATATTGTCACAATATTTCGTATTTAAAGCTTTGGGTGTAAATTTAGAGTTTAGCTATGCATTCTTTATTTTTCCGGTTATTATACTCGCCAGTTTCTTTATCCCTTCTTTAAACGGTATTGGTGTTCAAGATGCTCTTTATATCCAGTTTTTTAGTATTGTTGGCGTGTCTTCTCCCATTGCTTTGAGCGCCTCAATCGTTTATCACCTATTTAGACTTTTTGTTAGCTTAGTTGGGGGTGCCGTTTATGCATTTGGAAAGACGGATTGAATACTTTCTAATTTTGGTGTTTGTTGCTTCCTTTTTTTTAACAAGACTTCCTAGGCTTGGTAATGATGAAATTAATCCTGATACCACAAACTGGTATTTTAGATCAGGTCAGTTTGTTTCGGCATTAAAAAGTGGGCAATTTAGTAATACCTATCAACACTACCACCCCGGAGTAACTTTAATGTGGATTATGGGCGTTGCAACTGAGACTTTAAAACAAATTTCTCCTACCGACAAGGTGTTAAATCATATAAATTTTGAAGATTTTCATTTCTTTAATAAACTTTTTATGATTTTTATACAACTAACACTATCGTTAATATTAATCTACTTTTTATCTAAATTATTTGGTTTTGTTAAGTCTATTTTTACTGTTTTACTATTCTCACTTGAACCTTTTTTTGTTGGTAATTCAAGATTTTTGCACCTTGACGTTTTGTTAACATTTTTTGTTTTTCTAGGTCTTGTTCTAACCTTTTTGAGTCTTAAAAAGTTTAAATTAAGCACAGTTTTTTTATCCGGACTATTTTTATCTTTGGCTTTTTTAACAAAAAGTATAGGAATTGGAGCGTTGTTATTTGGAATTTTGTTTTCTATTTTCTACTTCTTAGTAAAAAGAGATTATTTAGCTTTATTTAAATATAGTTTGACGTTGATATTAGTCTTTATAGTCGTAACATTTATAATGTTTCCTGCACTTTGGATGCATCCTATTCAAGTTTTGTCACGCGTTTTTTCAGAAAGTGAAAGAATAGGTGCCAGACGTGGGCATGAGCAGATAATATTTGGTAGCGTGGTTGATAGTGCCGGGTTTTTATTTTATCCAACCGTAATTATTTTAAAGTTATCTCTAATTACTCTTTTTGGCCTTTTTGTTTTTATTTTCACGAAATTTAAAAAAATCATTTTTATTCATAAGACTAAAGTAATAGATTTGTTAGAAAGTCCTGTATTTTACTTTTCTATGTTCTATCTAGGTTATTTTTTCTTAATGTCGATGTTTTCAAAGAAAATTGATAGATATATGTTGGTTCTTTATCCTTACTTGACACTTCTAGCAGTGTTAGGTTTTTTTGAGGTTAAAAAGATTTTATACAAACTAATATTATTTGTGCCTGCGATATTGGTTACAGTTTATTCATTTATTACCTTGTTTCCATATTATTTTACTTACACAAACCCGCTTTTCGGCTCTCCTGCTTTTGCAAATACAATAATTGGTCAGAAGTCGTTTGGGATAGGGATATTTGAACTAAGGGATTTTATTTTGAAGAATTATGGTTATTATCCAAAACTTGGTTTTATTGATATTAAGCCAATGGAAGCTATTTATCCAAATTCAAAAGTATTTGATATTAGGGTAGACGGGACTAGTAATTATGACCTTTTAGTCTTGGGAATTAATGAAATAATACCTGGCAAAGTATTAAAAGGAGAAAGAAAATTTAAATATGATAAATCCATTTTTATCAACGGTTTAGAATACTGGAGAATATATGTTAAAGAGAATTGATATTTTAAAATACAAATGGATAATAGCGATATTTATTCTCGCTTTATTAGTAAGAACTTTGGGTATTTCACACGGCTTTCCATTTATTTTTCATCCCGACGAGCCCGCGGTTGTGCGTTCTGCTATGGGTTTTAGATTTAACTTAAATCCAAAGCATTTTGACTGGCCCAGTTTGCATTTTTATTTAAATTATTTTGTATTTAGCTTCCTCATTTCATTTAGATCTTTATTGCAGATTTTAAATTTAAAAAGAATTATTATATCGGTATACCCGCTCTTATGGAGAGATCCGCTTGTTTTTTATCTTATTTCACGACTTTTTAACACCTTTCTTGGGGCATTTACCGTAGTTCCAATTTATTTAATAGGTAAAAGACTTTTTAACTCTAAGGTTGGTCTATTATCAGCTTTAGTACTTGGACTTTTTCCGTTTCATTCTTATAGTTCACATTTTGCTTTAGTTGATGTTCCTATGGTTTTTTGGTTGACTTGGGGGATTTATTTTACTTCGGGAATCCTGAAAGAAAATAATCTAAAAAATTACATTTATGCCGGCCTCTTTTTTGGTTTTTCCGCTTCTACTAAATATAACGGGGGTTTGGGAGTGTTTACTATAGTTGTGGCCCACTTTTTAAGAACATTTCTTAATGAAAATGAAAAGCCATTTAGTTTAAATGGATTTGGAAAACTTGCTATTTCGGGGCTTTTTTCAATATTAGGTTTTGTGTTTGGAACCCCTTATTCAGTACTGGACTTTGATAAGTTTATTAGGTCAGATAGCCCAATTGGCGCTCTTTGGCAGTTTACAAACGTTGGTAAGGTAAATTTTATTTCACATATCCAGCAGTTTGTTTCTTCGTTGACGTATGGATTTGCAAATGATTTCGGTTATAGCTTTTTATTACTTTTTATTGCTTCCCCGATTGTATTTTTCTCAAAGGCTTTAAAAAAAGAAGATAAATTTAAAGTAGCTTTTTTGTTTATTCCTGCCATTGTACTTTTCTATTATATATCTGGATTTGAAAAGAACAGATCACATTATTATGCAATTACATATCCTTATGTTGCGTTAATAGTTGGGTACTTGCTCTTTTTATGCTTTAATTTGCTTCGTGAGAATAAAAAGATAGCCCTATATTTAATCTTTTCTTTAGTGTTTATCCCGCCGTTTTTCTTAATATTAAAAGATGACTTTTTATTTATTCGAAAAGATACTAGGGTAGTGTTGTACAACTTACTTTCAAGTGATTTAGGAAAACATAACATTGTTTTTTATAACTCAAATTCTTTATCTGTAGTTTTGGATAAGTTTTCAGACTTGAAAAGGAAAAAAATTAACAGCATGCCTAAAAAGATACTTGATAAAGGCATATTTTTAACTACAAAACCCCAGGAGGGTTTAAAGCTTTCGTCAAAAATAGATAATCGTCTAAGGAGGGGTCCGGAAATATATTTATATGAAGTTAATTAACAGAATTAAAAGTTTAAAATATGAGATTATGGTATTTATTGTTTTTGTTGCCTCACATTTGCCAAGTTTAGGTTATGATACATTTAATACTGACGTTTGGAAGTGGAAAGCCAGAATTTTTGACTTTGGATCAGGTGTTTTTAACTTAAATTTCGTACAGACTATTCAAAAATATCATCCCGGTGTGACTCTTATGTGGATTGGGACTGTTGTAGTTAAGTTTTTTAATCTTTATTACGATGTTATATACAAAACCCCACCACCGGATAACGATATTTCAGTTATATTTCAACTTCATTTTCTTCAGAAACTTTTTATTGTTTTAGTAATAGGATTTTCGCTTTCATTAATTTTTTACGGTATTAGAAAAATATTTAATCTTAAATATTCCGTAATTTTATTAAGTTTTTTGGTAATAGAACCTTTTTATGTAGCACTAACACGTGAACTTCATTTGGAGGGATTAATGTCTACGTTTATGATTGTTTCTTTTGTTTGGTTTTACTTGTATTTGCAAGATAAAAGTAGGAATGATAGATTTATTATCTCAGCTTTTTTTGCATCTCTTGCTGTATTAACAAAGACCTCGTCATTATTTATACTTCCTTTTGTCTTATTCTCCTCCATATATAACGACGTTGTATCTATAAACCAAGCAGATAGACTTTTTATTTCACTTAAATCATTGAAAATTAAAGATATATTAAAATTAAATCTCAAATATATTTTTCTTTTTAACCTATTTTTCTTTCTTATTTGGCCCGCGATGTGGACAAATGCTGTATCGGCAATTCAAACTATGTATAGAGGCATTTTTACAATTGGCATAGATCGTGGTCATATTCAGCTTTTCTTTGGTAAAAATACCTTAGACCCAGGCCTCTTATTCTATCCTGTTGTTTTTTGGCTCAGATCATCTGTTTATTTAGTAATTGGCTTGATTGGATTTTTATTTATTTCAAGGAAGCTAAGCAGTGAGAAAAGAAAATTTTCGTTCCTAGCTTTTATCTTTGCCTTTTTGAGCTTTCTTGAGCTCACAATTCCTTCTGCAAAATTAGATAGATACTTTTTACCTATTCAAATGGTGCTCTGGATCCCTTCAGCGTTTTTCTACGAGTATTTATTAAATAGTTTGAGACTTGGAAATTATAAATTTAAGCATCTGCTATTTCCTTTAATTATTTTGCCGGGAGTTTTATTACTTTTTTGGATTCATCCGGATTACTTTTCGTATTACAGTCCGCTTGGAGGAGGGTTAAAATCTGGAATAAATATAATTGAACCAAAATGGATGATAGGGCAAAAGCAAACTATTACTTACTTAGGGGGTAAATTGAAATCCGGGACATATGTAACTTTTAAGTCTGGAGAATCTCTTGAGAACACAAAAGACAAGTCAAAAAAGCTAACAGTTGCGTTTCAGGAAAAATATTACACTCAGATTTGGCCGTTTGTAAGGAAAATAGGAGGCTGGGCGGTAATTGAAGATCTAACTCCTCAGGCCAGAGAGACAAACTTATTTATTTATCCGGTTTGGGATGATTCCACTATTCATGAGACTAGATTTAAGCTTAAATATATTGATTCTATATTTTTAAGAGGTGTGAAGTTATATAACGTTTATGAAAGAATATAATGATTAATCAAGAAAAGAGGCTTTATGGATAAAGTAAAAAAACTTTTATCGAATGTAGAGATTTCAGGAACAATAGTTGTAACTGCAGGTCTTTTAATTGGTGCAATATTAAGCTATGCCCTTCAGTATGTAATGGGTAATGGAAAGTTAATTACGCTTTCTGAATACGGGTTGTTTACGGCACTTTTATCTCTTTCAAATATCCTAACAATACCGTATATAGCGTTTGGTAAATCCATTGTAATGTTAACCTCCGAACTAAAAGCTGAAGAAAAATTTGATATTCTAACTAATTTATTTTGGAAATTTAATTTAATTCTATTTTTTATTGGTATTCTGGTTTTTATATTATTAGTGTTTTTAAGATCGTATATTTCTGTATTCCTAAACATTTCAAATAGTAATATGATAATTTATTTCGCTTCTTTTATAGCCCTTTCGTTAGCTGGACTGCTTCCAGCCGCCTATTTACAAGGACTTTTAAGATTTAAGGCATTTTCGTTTTTTACTATACTATCAGCAGCATTACGATTACTTTTTCCAGTAATATTAGTTTTTCTTGGTTTTGGTATAGGTGGGGCATATTTAGGCATGGGAATTTCAGCTGTTGTTTCATTTATAGCTTCGTTATTCTTACTTAAAAAGAATTTTGTGGCGTATAAAAAGCAAGATTTAAGATCCTATTATAGTAAATTTTATTCAATTGGATTTGCATCGTTACTTATTTCCGCCGGTTTAATATTATTAAATAATCTGGATGTAGTTTTAGTAAAACATTACTTTAGTGAAGTTGATACGGGAATTTATTCCGCTTTAGTGACTGTTGGTAAAGTTTTGTTATTTGGGACTGCTACAGTTGGTATTGTTATGTTTCCAATTATTTCCGGGCTTTATACAAAAGGAGAAGATTATTCAAAGAAATTTAATACTCTTTTTATTATTCAAATTGTACTTGTGGTATTTGGTACAGCCTTTTTTTATTTTTTTCCTTCCTTTATTACAAATTTATTGTTTAAAAACTTTACTGCATCCATAATATACCTCCCAAGATTTTCTATATTTATGGGATTATATGTTTTAGTTGAATTTATGATACTGTTCTTACTTGCTATAAATAAGTTAAAGGTATACATACTCCTAATTTGCGCTACTTTTATTCAATCCTTTCTTATTGTTTTGTTCCACAGGAATATATTTCAGATAATAAATGTAAACATAATTGTTTCTCTTGTATTATTTCTTTTAATTTTGTTATATCATTTTATATACATACGCCCCGCCTGCGCAGGCAGGCCTGCCTATTATCGTAAATAGAAATGTATATAAATTTCACTGCCTAAGGTTTAATTAAGTGTTTGTAACAATAATCGTACCTGCATACAAAAAAGAAAAACTAATTTATAAAAATATTAAGAGTATTTATGAAACCATGGTGAAAACCAGATATAGGTTTGAGATTATTGTGGTGGTCGATGGATTTTTAGACAAAACTTTTGAGAACGCCTCGAAATTTAGAAGAAAAAATGTAAAAGTAATTGGTTATAGAACAAATAGAGGAAAAGGCTTTGCAATAAGGTTTGGAATGTATAGAGCTAAGGGCGATTTTATCGCTTTTATTGATGCGGGGATGGAAATTGACGCTAACGGTATTTCCATGATTTTGGAGCATATGATTTGGTATAAAGCGGACATTATTGTAGGCAGCAAAAGACACCAAGCCTCGAAAGTTAATTATACTATTATGAGAAAGATTTATAGTTGGGGTTATCATTTTGGCGTCAAACTACTGTTTCGACTAAAACTTACTGACACCCAGGTTGGACTTAAGGTATTTAGAAGAGAAGTTTTGAAAAAAATACTTCCAAGACTTGTGGTGAAACAGTTTGCGTTTGATATAGAGCTTTTGGCTGTTGCACATAGGCTTGGTTTCACCAGAATTTACGAAGCGCCAGTTGAAATGCACTTAGATTTTATTGACTCAAGTTTTCAGAAGTCATTGTTTTTAGATCCTTTAATAAGAAATATACTCCGAGATACTTTAGGCGTTTTTTATAGAATGAAGTTTTTGCAGTATTATGACGACAAAAGTAGTAGGAAATGGGTTTATGACACAGAATTGCATATGAAAATA
>MEVN01000011.1 GCA_001772985.1 candidate division WWE3 bacterium RIFCSPLOWO2_12_FULL_36_10
TCCATATGTGAGCCCATGGAATCGGGAATAAAGATTCGTATTCGTATTCGTTAAGTGGGAATCCGGCATAATATTCCTTTCTAAAATTAATAACGTCCAGCAAGTATAGCAATCCGGCTACTGTTGTTGAAAAAATAATAATTCTAAAATTTCTTTTTATAAATCTCTTTACTTTTGGTATATTTGAAATAATTAAAACAAAGATTAGCGGAAACAGTAAGCCCATCGCCTGGCTTGCGTAATTAAGGGTACGATGCATAAAAAGAGAAAGGTTCAAAACGCGCATGTTTAAAGAAATGTTAGTAAGCGGAACGAAGTTTTTTAAAACTTCGTTGATTTGATCTTCATAAAAGTATTGAGGCATAGTTTTATTGCCGGGCGCCGATAACCAGATATGATAAAAAATTATAGTGACCAGTGGAATCAGAAGGGGTAAGATCATTTTTTTTACACTTTTCAGAGAAAATTTTGTGTTTAATAAAATGCTAGTTACAATACCTGCGATGAGTGCCAAGCTAAGTTGTCTTGCCAAAAACGCAATGCTTGCAAAAACCAGGCTGACTGTTAGGTATTTGACATTTTTATCTTTTGAGTATTTTAAATAGAACAAGATTGTTAACACTTCCAGGGTTAAAAATGGTATATCGCTCATGAATGTGTATGTTAAAAACGGTATCCAGGGAATTGAAAAGAAAAAAAGTGTAAAGATGAAACCTCTATCTGTAGAGACACCAATTATCCTTAGTAATTTATAAAAGCTAATAAGCAGGATCGGCAAAAGTACTATTACGGAAATATTCAGTGACGTAAATGAAAATCCTAATAACTTTGCGAATAGAGACCCCCATAAAATATGGCTTATAGAACTTGCAGCAGTATACTCCGAAACTTTTAGTTCTCCAGTTTGCAACAAATGTCTTACACTTTGAGAAAAAGCTACATCATCACTGTAGACGCTGTTTTGCAATGGCAGCATGAGTATAATAAAAAGGGCACTTATTAAAAGTATTAGTGCAATGCTTCTAGTATCTTTCATCAAGTTGCATAAAATATATTTTCGAGTTAACCAAGAAACTTCTAAGCGGAATCGTTTGAACTTTATAATTTGTAGTGTTTAGGCTACTATAACGAATCATTCTTTCAGTATAGATTCTATATTTGGGAAGGTCGGGTTTTGCTATAACAAATCCGTAGTCTGATTTATCCTTATTACCGTCGTTAGATTTAATAGAATCGCTTGCCAACTTTTCGTAATAAAACCAGTAGTACCAGCCAAAATTGTTACTTGGGTCAATTTCGGCAGGACTTATTCCGCTGTCTACTAATTTCATAGCTTTTTCCCATATGAGAGCTGACTCGTTATATCTTAATTTTGTCATTTGCACTGAATCTAATAACAATATTAAAACAACAACCAAGGAAAGTTTTAAATTTAGCGTGAATTTTTTTGTCGAACTAGCAATCCATAACATTGAGAGCGGTAAAAACGGAATTATATATATATCCCATTTTGCAACATGGATCACTGTTGGAATTGCTAAAAAAACAAAGGATAAAGATATAAATCGTTGATAATTGTTAAGTTTAATTACATTTTTGTATTGTAGATAAATTGTACAGCTAAGTATTGGGAGACTAATTAACACTATATATTTCCAAATATGTGCCCAAGGAACTGGCAAAAGATTTTCATATTGGTAGATATTAAACGGGAAACCAACAGTGTATTCTTTTCTGAAATTAATAATGTCGATAGCATAGATAATTACAGCAACAATTGTGGCAACTGTGAATCTGCGTTTATTTTTATTCGCAAGATTAAATACTCTTTTCAAGTTAGTTAAAAGTAACAATAAAATAATAGGAAATAATAAGCCTAACGCTTGGCTGGTCAGATTTAAGGTTGTGTGAATAATCCTTGCAAGATTCTCTATCAAAATATTAAGCGCAAACGAATAAAAATAAGTTTCTTTGAGCTCTCGATACGTGCTAAGTTGGGCGATGGTTTTATTTTCAGGAAAACTTAACCACCATAAATACAAAAAAAGAGTTAGTAGAGGAATGCCTAAGGATAATAGTGCATTTTTAATTTTTTGATTTTTGCTGTTACTGCTAAGAATGACAGTAACAAAAGCGGCAAATGCCAAAAGTATCCCTAACTGCCTTGTTAAAAATGCTAAAGAGGCAAATATTGATCCAATCAACAAACTCGTCGTTTTATTCTCTTTAAATCCCTGTATATAAAACAGTATTGCAAAAACTTCTAAGATCAAAAATGGTATATCCGTCGTAAATGTATAGCTTAGCTGTAATATCCAGGGTATTGAGAAAAAAAATATTGTGAAGATAAAACTTTTTTCTTTATTGCAGCCAATTAAGCTAAATAATTTGTACAACGCAAAAAGCAAAAACGGTAAAAGCAGCACAACAGAAAAATGGAGATTTGCTAAAGAAAGCCCAAGAAATTTTGTAACAACCGTTCCCCAAATTATATGAGTAATACTAGTTGGTACTACTCTTTCTGATATTTTTAAATCTCCAGTATTAATAAAATGTCTTACGCTTTGAGCATAGGCAAAATCCTCAGAAAATAACTGGTCTTTAAAAGGCAACATGATAGTTAAGACTACAAAAAAAACGGCCAATAGGAATAAGTAAATATTTTTGTCAGACTTAAGCATTTGGAGTGTTTTCTTTTTGTAGGCAAGTACAAGAAGCAGGAATTTTTGGATAATTGAGTATCTCATAAATACTAGCGGCCGTAAACTGTTGTAATAATATCAGTTAATTTCATATAATCAACATAACACGCGGTTTTTCCAAGCAAATTTTAAGACACAATGACAGCCCAGAATAAAAAGGCAGAGGTTACGTTTTTTGATAAATTTGATATCGAGGGCGGGTATGACGCATTTGATGATAGCGGCTACTATAAAATTCTGTCGCGTTTGAAAAAAAAGTTTAAGTCTTCAGATATAAAAAACGTGATTGACATGGGTTGCGGCAGCGGAGCTTTTACGGCAAGACTTGCAAAGGAACTACCAAAAAGTGAGATTATCGGTTTAGATATTTCCAAAGGCTGCATTAAGAGGGCTAAACAAGATTATTCTAATTTAAAATTTGAAGTTGGGGATATCGAAAAGACAAGGTTTCCTTCAGCTTCAGTTGACTTAATTTGTTACTCCGGGATATTACATCATTTTCCAGACTTTTCAAAAGTCGCCAAAGAAGCATCCAGGATACTTAAGCCAGGAGGTCATTTTTTCTCTTACGACCCAAATAAATATAATCCTGCTTTTTGGTTATATAGAAGCCCAAGCTCACCTTTTTCTACAAGAGTCGGCATAACTGAAAATGAAAGGCTCCTGACAACTAGTGAAATTGAGAAGGTGTTTGGAGGTTTCGATTTTAATGTTGAAACCGAAATTATTTCCGGCATTAATATGAAATACCTCGAAAATAAAAAGGCTGAGGTACTCCTTTCGATATATAATATTTTTGATCATATTTTGGCTGCAACACCACTAGCTAGCATAATCGGGGCATGGATTATCGGTTTTGGGACGAAAAAGTAATCATTCTAATCGTATGATGTTTAAAGATATTGTTGTCAAGGTGATTCTTTGGAACAGCATGTGTCATAGTTTTTTAATAGTTAAAAGGTAAGAAGAAACAAATAAGCTAGTAAATGGACTGTTTTCGATAAATAAATATTTTTGTGGTAAATTTCCATATTTTATATTTTCCTTGGAAATAATTAGGTAATCTTGGTTGGCTGGTGTCACGGGATATGTTACTGTTAATTTATCACCTCCGGCTTTTTTCAACTCTTGTGCATATTTATCTTCAACTGTATACCAAAGTGACCATGTATATTCCAGATTAGGCAGAACTCTATCTATGTCAATTCCTCTACCAACTATTTCAAGACCTTTTTGCTGGGCAAGTGCGTTTGTATCGTATCTAAGTTTTGTCATTTGCAATGAGTCGATTAGGACAAAAAGTAATACTGGTATGGCGACAAGTCCGGAAATTTTCAGCTTTTTGGATAATAAGCAGATGTAAATTAGGAAGAAAGGCAACAAGGACATGACGTATTTTTTATGAGACGGGATAGCAATTGCACTCATTCCGAGAAAAAGCAAAAAAGATGTTAAAAGAAAGATAGCAGTTCTTGTAAATTTTAAGTTCTTCAAGTTTAACAAACTTTCTGTTGTTACGAATAAAAAACTTATCATGACCAAGTATTTCCATATATGAGGCCAAGGCACCGGAAATAGACTCTCATACCTGTACAACACTAACGGAAAACCCAAATAGGTTTTTTCCATATAGACTATTTTTTCTAGAAGTACAAGGCCGATAAAGACGATTAGTGCTAACATTAAAGATTTTATAGCCTTTTTACTTAAATATCTTTTGAAATTCGAGGCAATAACTGTTATGGCAAACAGTGAGAAAAGGCCTAAGGCTTGCCAAAAATATTCTAAAGCCACGTATATAATTCGTGACCATGCTTCAAGTCCTACGGAAGCAGATCGTGCGAAAAGCAGTGAATGTATAGTTTCGGAAACTCTTTTGCCATAAATGTATTGATTCACCGTTCCTTCCCTAAAAACTAAAATGTACAAGATAACTGTTAACGCAGGCAGTACGGAGATTGCCAGAATACTTAAATATTTTCTGGAAATTATATTAATTCTGGAGGTAACTATATATGCAGCTAGAACACTCAAGGGTAATAAGAGTCCTAATTGTCTTGTTAAGAAAGCAAGAGCAGAAAAGATAGAACCTAAAAATAGATCTCCTTTTTTATCTGCCTTTAATCCTCTGACAAAAAAAAGCAAAACTAACAGTTCTAATGTTAAAAAAGGGATATCAGTCAGAAAAGTGAACGCATATTGAAAAATAAAAGGTACTGAGATAAAAAATAGTGATGCAAAAAAAGCTAAATGTGGCTTTAATTTGAATTGTTTTAGTAGAAAATAAGTTGTTATTGCAATGATGGGTAAAAAAAATACTACAGAAATATGTAAAGTCTTAAATGAAAAGCCTAAAAACGAAGAAAATAAAATTGCCCAAAGAACCGGAAAAACCAAAGCCGCTGTAGTTGCTTCAGAAAGGTACAGTCGACCAGTTTCTATTGACTTTTTAACTGAATAAGCGTACGCATAATCATCACCTGCTGTTTGATTTTTTAATGGAAACATCAGGCTAATTAACAGGACTGTAACAACAATAATTGAAATTATTGCAATCAAATTCTTTTTTCTCGTATCAAAGTTTTCTTTGAAGTGCATGAGGTTTATCTTAATAGATTCTGACATTATTAATTTGAAATTGAAAATAATTTTGTTATTCGCTTATTTAGGAAATCCGACAGGTTATTTATCCTCAGTGTGTTTCTTTTATGTTTTGCCGCCTCTCAACAAAGTTTATAAGGTTTTTAAGGTCTGTAGAACTTTTTATTTCTGATATTACTTTTTTGACACTTATAATCTTGCGCTTCTCATCCTGTAATCTAAAGAAACCATTGATTGCTGCAGCTATATTTGTTGGATCAGTACTATTTAGCACTACTCCTGCACCGTGTTTTTTTATAAGGCTAGAGATATAATCGCTGCCGTTGGTAATACTTGGAATCCCCAAAAGTGTAGGTGCAAGGATTCTAGTTCTAAAGGCATATTTGTCTTCTAACGTTTGTTGCGACAATATCACATTTAAATCGACTTCTTTTATGTAAGCGTAGCTTTGCTTTTCATCGACCCAATCCATAAAAATGATGCTTTTCCCTAAAAGTCCAGACTTTTGTACAAGCACCAGAGCTTTATCATAAAATGATTTGTATTCGATGTTAGGGTGCTTCCCGCCTAAAATGAGCAATTTAGTATTTTTTGTGTTTCTAATAACTTGCGGCATTGCCTCGATAAGAGGACAAGGATCGAACCAGGGGTAAATTCCGCCAAGCCATAAGACAATTTTGTCATTCCCGCCAAATTGTGAACCACTTCGTAATTTCTTTACTTTATTTTTTTTAAAAGTTGTATCGATAATAGTCGGTGCGATAGATACCAACTCTTCACTAAAATTAGAAGTATTAATACAACCAATTGATGAAAGCATACCAAGTAGATAATCTTTTTGTTGTGAAGTAGCACAGATAAAATGATCACCAGAGCCCAATATTTTATCTAACACTTTTAGCTTCTCGTTAAAAATTCTATTGCCAGACCATGAGTTTTCCAGTGTAATTAATTTTTCGAAAATTATAGCGTAGTACATATCAACTATAATCGGTGACTTTGGTTTCAATTTCGAATATTTATAGTAAATAGAGTCTTTATTTGTAGCAAGACCGATAATGACAGCGTCGAATTTTTCTTTTGACAAGCTGTGCAGGTTTCCTACGCCACCCATGATTTTAATATTCGATAGTTTTTTTTCTTGGTGTTTTCCGAATGATGTTACAAGAGATACATTGAATATTTTTGAGAGAAGATTTGCAAGAAATCTTTGCCTAATAGCCATGCTAGATGTTCTATCGGAGCGGATTAAGTCTTCATCGCTTAGAATCGCCAGAGTTTTTAGGGCCATATTTGTCTTTAGGCAGTTAAATCAGCTTACTACTCCACGTTTCTGGAGTTTGACTGTTTTCGAGCTCGAGTTCTTTGAGATATTTTGGCTTTGTGTAACCTATTGATTTTGCCCAGTCCATCATTTTTAAAACACCTTGTTCAAGTGACGTTTTATCCTTAAAACCCAAAAGTTCACGAGCTTTTTGGGATGAGCAAAAAGCTTCTTTTACTTCTCTGGGCCGCTCTTTTTGATAGATTGGTTTTAGTTTGGATTTAAATGATTTTAAAATAATTTGGGATAATTGATTAATCGTATATTCTTTTTCGGGTCCTATATTAACAATTTCGTTAATTACATTTTTATTAAAGCCTGCTTTTGCTATAGAAGGAGTAATATCGTCAATATAAGAAAATGCGCGTTTTTGTTCTCCATCTCCATAGATATAGAAAGGTTTATTTTTGAGTAAACAATTAATAAAAATGGCGACTACATTTCGATAGGGATCAGCTAGATTTTGTCTGGGTCCGTATACATTATGAGGTCTTAGAATTACATATTCGAACATATTAACATCTGCGAGCACTTCGGTCGTTTGTTCCATTGCTGTTTTTGCAATACCGTAAATATCGTGGGGTTCCCGACGCATGTTTTCAGCAAATGGCGGTTTTTGATTTCCATAAACAGCCATTGATGAACAAAGGACTATTCTCTTAACACCATTATTGATTGCCGGAATAAGTAAATTTAAGTAAGCATTATAA
>MEVN01000012.1 GCA_001772985.1 candidate division WWE3 bacterium RIFCSPLOWO2_12_FULL_36_10
CGTTTTTTGAATTTACCTTCAGCTCTTTTGCGGTTGTTAAATAAATTTGAGGATCAGGTTTTACTTTTGAAACCTCATCCCCACATTTAGTTAAATCAAAAATCCCCTCAACCTCAAGTTTTTTGATAATTGAGTTTGTTACTTCTCTTGAAGTATTTGTAACTAAAGCTGTTTTCATCTTTTTTTCATTTTTAACTTTATTAAAGAATTCCCAAAAACCATCTAATGGCTCCGCATCGGAGCCGTCTAGAATTTTCAAAAACTCTATATTCGTAAACTTTACAAGATCCTTTATATCTAGGTGAATTTTGAGCCTATTCTCAGCTATTAAATCTTTCCATATCTCAAGCACCGATCTACCATTTCTTTCAAAAACTACCCAAGAAGCGTCTATGGTCTTTAAAACTTTTTCGTAAGCGTAAGACCAATATACGTCAGAATTATATATAGTACCGTCAAGATCAAAAAATATAGCTTGTTTATGCTCAAAATATTTCTTTAACATTATTTGTCTTTCATAAAAGTGAGATGAAAAATGAAATATAAAAGAAGTATTGGTCCGCCAAGTATATTTACAGGTAAAATGTACCATTTGTCGGCGCCAAAAAGAAAAATGTAAAGACCGTATACAACTCCAATTGCCAAATAGATAATTGTTAAAATTAAAAGTATATTCACAAGTTAAGGTTAGCAGAGCTTGGTTATTGAGTCAAAGTCAATAATCATGATAATATGATTATATGGAAGATGTTACGCCCCAAATTCAAATTCCTGATAGCGAAAACGCCGATTTTATATGCCCAAAAGACGGCAAAATCTCACAAAACGATGTGGTTTTCCTTTGTAATAAATGTAAACAAGCAGACCTTGTTCTTAAAGGCGGAATATACATGTGCCCAACCTGCTTTTTTCCCGGAGAAAATTTTGAATGTATGCTCTGCGGATCTAAAGAAGTTAGAATAAAATTTCATTAATTAGTGCTGAGTGATTCAAAATACTTTCGAACAATAACTGCTGCGGAAATATGATCCAAATTTTTTCTTGATTTTTTTGAGTAATCAAGATTTATGGATTCCCTCAAAGATTCGTAAGTTGTATTGTATTCATTCACAAATTCGATCGGTTTTTTAACATGACTTTTTAATAAATTCGCAAATCTACGGACTTTTAATGACTTATATGTTTCCTTGCCGTCCACATCAATCGGAAGACCTATGACTATTTTATTTACTTTATTATGTAATGCTGTGAGTGTAATTTCATTTATAGCGACCAAAACATTTATTCCGGATATAGTCTTAATAGGAGAAGCTAACCCGGCTCTTCCAAAAGCTAAGCCAATATTTTTTTCACCGTAATCTATCCCTAACACTGTCAAATCAGCCTCAACGGATAACATATTATTCCTTCTTCACTTCTATCTGGATATTTGAAATGTTACTCGGCATTCTGGTTAAAAAGGGAATGTTTGGCGAAATTGTAATCTCGTAATTTTTAATGTTTTTTATTCCCCCAATTATTTTTTCTGCCTCATTTAATTTCTTACTTACAAGAGATTTTTTTATGGCATCTTCATTAATTTTAACGCGAACAAAAGTTTTTACCGTTACTTGAACATCAGCCTCATCAGAAGATAAAATTGTACTATCAGAATTTCCAAGAATTTCAACACTTAATTGTTTTTCTTCTCCAGATAATTCATACCCATCCGGGACAAAGTCTTTTAACAAACTGCCCAGCAACTTATTCACATCGTCAGTTGAATATGCAAGTCCTTCTAAACTTAAAGTTTGAGTTAGTTTTAATGAATCTGCTTCAGCGTCAACTAAAGCGCTATACTCCTGTGAGAAAATTTTCGCCGTGCCTGAACCTTTTATAAGTTTTTGTCCGGATGCTAAATTACTTTCTAAAGTGCTATCAACTTTTTCTAATAATAACTTGTATAAGGCGTCAGAAAGGGCTTTTTGGTCGGTAGCTGAAACAACTTTAATTGTCTTACTTTCACCTCCCGTGAGATCTTCTTGTACCGTTGCGGTGTACTCAGACGATTTAAAATCCTCTAAATCCAAGGTTTTTCCATTACCAATGTTATATGATTCTCCAATTTCAACCGCCTCAACGTTTGCATCTACCTCTCCCCACGTACTTGTGGTAGCCGGCGGAAGCGCATCAACCCTTGCCGGAACTGTTACGGCGCTAGCAAGAGCGAACTTATATTTTTTACTATCCTTACTGTAAACCAGAGTCGTTCCTTTTTTAAATTCTTTTTCAGCGTCTGTTTTATTGTAAATTTTTACCTTACCCTTAGCTTTCTTTCCAATTATCTTTTCGCCCGTTGTACTTGCGGTGTTAGAATCAGAAACCTGTGCAATAACTGCTGTACCTGCAAGTATTTTCGTCGAAGAATCGTTTACACCTCCCTTTTTAATTTTAACTGTTACACTTTTAATTAAAGGCTGAGATGAAACTACCAATTTCACATTAGCTTTTGGAACCTTCCAGAAAACAAAATAAATACCGCTAATTAAAACTAAAATCGGGATAACTAATAAAAATATTAACTTAGGTTTTATCCATTTTAACGATACTTTGGGCAATGAGACTAAAAATTTCTTTTTTTCAGTTGTATCCCGATCTCCATCGTAATCCAAAGAAGATAAATCTTTTGTCGAAAATTCCCTGCTTGAGGACCTTGGGGTATCCATCATTTCAATTAAATTCTTACCTATTTCATCTGTAGTTTCAAACGTAACTTCCTTACCCACACGCTCAGACTCTTTTTTTATTAATTTCAAATTTAAACTATTTTCAAAAACCACCGATCCATCTGGTAATATGAGTAAGACATTGGCATCAGAAGATCTTACGATCCTCTCTATCGCGGACACTGCATCTTCGTACATTTCAAGTTTTATTTCTTCCATATTTTTCTAAAGAATACCATTTAAGTACCCGCCCATTTCTAAATAAACGATCGATAAAGAAGCGGGCATAATATCCTCCAAGCCATAAACCTTACCTGTGGAATCTGCAACCTTATGTAAATCTGAAAGCGTCAGTTTAATAAATTCCGGAGGTGATCTAAAGGGAATAGACTTTGACCAAGGTTCTTTATTAACAAAATTAACCAACTCGGGCAATGAAGCACCGCCACCTACCAAGCAAATTTGTGACGAAAAGGTTTTTACTCCTGTAAAATCCATAAATAAGAGTTCAATTCCGCTTAACCAAATTTCCATAATCTCATACATATTATCTTCTACTCTCGCATTTTCATCAGGACTAAGTCTCCCAAACGAATAGGATTTTTTCTTTTGCTCTGCATCAAGATAAGTTATACCAAGTTTCTTCCCCAAAGCTCTAGTAAAGTGTGCGCCACCTATAGAAAGACTGCGCGTCGAGACTATTCCACCTCCAAAAACGACGCCAACGTCAGTGACTTCTCCGCCAACATCCATTATTACACTGTCAAAATAACGTCCTTTTGCAAAAGATAACGATTTGGTAAGAGAATACATATTTGACCCTATAGCTAAAATCTTTAGCCCAAGGTTCTTTGAAATGGTCTGTAACATCTTAGTATGAAAAGACGGCGTAAAGGCCGTAAACATGGCAATTTCCAGAACCTTTCCTTCTTGTCCAATTACATCTTTTACCTCATTTCCATCCAATTTTGTATAAACAAGAGACGAGGTTATAAGTTCTATATCTTCTTCAGTATCTCCTGTAATTTCCATAAGCTCATTTAGTGCTTGATTGTAAGAAGCCTCATGTATTTTTGAATAAATATCGTCAAGTTCTTTATCAGTTATTTTGTCACCCTTTGCTCTTACTAATCTTACAGTTGTCATTAAACCCAACGATAAATCTCCTGAAACGCCAAAGATGACTTCTTTTATTTTACCGCCAAGTTCTAAAGTAGCACGTTCTACAGCCGACTCTATGGATTTTTCAACTTCATCAATATCAACTACAATTCCACTTCTTGCAGATCCGTATGAAAGAGTTTCTTTACCAACGCCTATGATGTTCGCATAATATCCATGTTGATTTTCTGCTACTTCAAAGGCCATGCATTTTACAACCTCTGATCCTATATCAATTGTTAAAAATCTTTTATTAGAAGGTCTCTGCTTATTTTTAAGGAATTTCAGGTCAAACGGCAGTTTCATCATTAGTCAAATTATATCAGGATTTTTCCTGATGTTTCTGGAATTCTTTGGTAAATTCCTCTTTATTTAATGAAAATCCTTTATTATTTAACAAATCGTTTGTTATCTCAAAAGGGAAACCGTAGGTTTGAAAAAGATTAAATGCAAATTTCCCGTCTATATCTTTTGGTGAAACTTTATTAAACTCTTTTAAGCCTTTTTTAATTGTTTTACCAAATTTTGTAAGTTCTTCGGATATAACTTCTGAGACTTTTTGTTTTGCTTCACTATGTAAATTAAATCCAAAGTTGTCGGGAATATCTTTATAAATTTCAAAAACCTGTTCTGCTATTTCTGTATAATCGCTAGAAGGTAAGGTCTTACTGCAAAGAAGCTGCATTTTAACAGCCGATCTTCTTAAATACTTTCTTAACACATAACCCTGCATTTTGTTTGACGGAATAACTCCGTTTGAAATCAAAAATACCGCGCCCTTTAAATGATCGGCAATAACTCTCATATAAGGTTTGTTTTCTTTAATATATTCTTTACCGGAAACTTTGGATATTTTTGATATTAAAGGTTTATATAAATCAGTATTAAAAATATCAGAGTTGTTTAAAACCGCAGCCGTAAGCCTTTCTAAACCTCCTCCAAAATCCACGTTTTTCTGAGGCAAGTTGGAAAAAGTCCCATCCGCGTTTTTTACATACTGCATGAATACAGAATTACCAATTTCCAAAAATCTACCGCAATCACAATTTGGATGACATTCTTCTCCAAATCTTTTGTCATGTGGTGTTTCAAAATCGTAAAATACTTCTGAATCAGGTCCTCCCGGCTCCCCACTTGGCATGTCCTTTGGCAAACCCGATTTACTCCACCAATTCTTTTTGACTCCGTAATAAAAGACTCTTACGTCTGTAATACCTTTGTCCTCAAAAAGTTTTTTCCATATTTCTGCCGACTCAATATCTTTTGGAATTTTCGAATCAGTATCGCCAGAAAAAACGCTAATGTAAAGTTTCTGCGGATTTAAATTAAGTTCGGCGGTTAAAAATTCAAAAAACCAAGCTAATTGTTCTTGTTTAAAATACGAACCAAGAGACCAATTTCCCAGCATTTCAAAAAAAGTAGTATGACGGTTATCCCCTACCTCCATAAAATCATCTAAAAATCCTTGGGCACGAAGACAAATTTGAGAATTAACAAGTTTATTACCACTTGGATGAGAATCGCCCAAAAGATACGGTACTAAAGGCTGCATTCCTGAGCTCACAAACAAAGTTGTAGGATCGTTGTTTAATACAAGCTGTGATGAAGGTACCTGAACGTGGCCTCTTTGTTTAAAAAAGTCCACATATTTTTGCCTAATCTCCATTGAATTCATGCTGATATTTTACAAGGTGAAACCAGATTTATCAAAGAAGTTAGGAATTAGGTGGAACTAGGTTTCACCTAATTAAGAAAGGTGTTGATTTGACATTTTTTTTAATGTACGATTATTGTATGCCTAAACCAGAAAGTAACTCTTCCCCATCAGAACAAAAACCAGAAAATATGTCATATGGCGATATGGAAAGAGCTGTAAGTAGGGCTCCGGACGAATCGGCGCTTAGGAAGCTAACCAGAGAAATTAAAGAACGTGTGGGAATACCCAATCATGATGAGATTTCAAAAGCTTATGAGGGCGGAACTTTTGAAAGAAGGGCAAGAATAGCCGAGGGCTTATTAAGTAAAGTTTTTGGCGAGGCCGAAATAAAAGGTTTGGGCGGGAAGTTTACTCATATCCCATCCCCAAATGAAAGTGGCTCGTTCGTCGCTTTTAATGGAGACACAAGGTCGGACGGAAAGCCACAATTTTATGTAACGGAAGTTTGGGATGAAAAAAGAACTATTTGGGGCGCAAAAGCCGAAAGAGTACGAACTAATGAGGCGGTAGTAACTGTTAGATTAAATAATTCAACAAATCCTGCAGAGAATACAGTAATTGTTGCAGTTCTTGGGCACAAAAACGGAGCCATCGACGTTAAAAACGGCACCATGTCCGGACTATTTGAAGTTATGTCGGAAGCCGATTATTTAATGCGTCTGACGAAGTCTGATTATACTAGCAAAGTTCTTACGGGCGAGCTCAGCTCTAAAAAATACAAAGAAGAGGTAGGAAAAAGTTTCGGAACAAGTTTCAAAGGATATCATAAAGAACGTGATAGAAACTTAGGCAAAGAATACGCGAATTGGGTTTCTAATGAAGTATCCCCAAGGCTTTTGGACAAATTACAAATAAGGTATGAGACTTTGTTACAAGAATCAAGAAAAAGGCAGGATGAAATTCGAGAACAAGTAGAGGCTGAAAGAGCTGCAATAGGTAGAGAAGCAGATAAAAGGGTAAAGAGCACACTCACCATGCTCAAAGATTCTGGCGTACAAGTAGATACAGATTTAGAAGCGAAAATCTCCGCAAGTGTTGAAAAAGCATTAAACGCTGAAATTAGAAGAGCAAGAAAAGAAGAGGAAAAAGAAAAAAAGAAACGCCGAAATCAAGGATTAGGACTTAATTAGTTAACAGGAAAAATATGATAGATAAACAAATAATTGATTCATTTAAAAACTTAATAGACGGGCTTGATGTTGACGAAGTATACAAAAAAGCAATTGTTGACTTTATGGACACTTATGACGGAAATAACACAAACGAATTCTACTCAATGCTTGTAGCTGTTTCGGGACTTTTGGTTGAACTTAAAGATCTAAGAATTGTGGAACACGGATACAATTTAATTGAAGAAGAATCAGAAAAGACTCAGGATGAGCTTGATTCAATAATAAGACAATTCAAAGATTTAAATGACGGAAAATTGCCTCCCGATCCAATGGTTTCAACCCTTGAAGAAGATCAAGTTACGGATTAAAAAAGCTTACTCACTTTTCCTAAATTACTTAAATTCGGCTTTAATTCCTGAACGCTATCTGTAAATCCAGCCCGTTTGTTTATATACTCCTCTACTTCACTTGCCGGAGTTCCGTACTTGAGTCTTGACATTTCTCGTATTGTTTTTGCTATATTCGGATCTTTTTTAGTTGCAGATATACTCTCCCAATCAACAACCATTGAAAAAGGTGGAGTTGGATGCCCGTCAACTAAAAGTTTGACGTAAGCATTTCCAATTGGATTATTTATTAAATCAGGCGCTTTAAAAACCGGATCAAATTGTGTTTCTAAGTATTTTCCATCTTCGGCACCAACCCTAAAAGCAACTGTTGTACCAACGTTTCCAAAAACTGCGTTTTTAATATCATCGGTTAACTGAGCTATAAACTGATTTGCAACAATTAAATTTAACTTATATTTTCTTGCTTCAGATAAAATAGTTGCAAAATCGGGTGTTGCAAAATTTTGAAACTCATCAACGTAAAGATAAAAATCAGGAAAATCTTCTTTACCAATAAGAGTGTGCCTTCCCATAGCAGCAGCCAAAATTCTTGGAACTAAAAGAAGGCCAATAAAGTTTGCGTTTTCTTCTCCTATCTTCCCTTTTGATAAATCAACTAAAAGAATCTTTTTCTCGGCCATAATTTTTCCAAAATTAATTGCGGAATGAGGCTGGCCTATTATATTTCTCATAATTTTTTCTGTAACTAATCGGTCAAACTTAGAAACAAAATAGCCCATTGTCTCCCCTTTCCTGTTCTCCGAAGTTTTTGCAACCTCGTCTGTCCAGTATCTTCTAACTAAGGGGTCAGTTACATTTGGTAAAAACTTTTCTGAATATTTCTGGTCAATAAATAATCTCAAAACATCAACCATTGTACTTTCCTTATCAACCATAGCGGTAAGCATTACGTTTCTAATTGCTCTTTCTAATTGCGGGCCCATAATTCCCTGTTTGTTTGGATCGTATAGTTTATATAAAAGGGCGATAAAAGCATTAATAAGCATGTTTTGCTGTTCTTCTGTATCTGCTTCTAAAAGATTTAAACCTATTGGTCTTGTTGTATCCGAAACATCAAATAAAATTACATCTTCAATTCTTTCAGGAGGCATTTTCTCAAGAATGTCATCAATATCGGTTCCGTGAGGATCTATAATTGCCACTCCCTTACCGTTTCTTATATCCTGTAGTGCCATTGACATTAAAAGTACCGACTTCCCTGTTCCGGTTTGTCCGATTATATAAGTGTGCCTTCTTCTGTCTTCTTCTTTCAAAAAGATTTTTTTCTTATCGCCTCTAAATATACTTTTTCCAAGATACATGCCTTCGCTTGGAAGGTTAACAGGCGCAGCAGCTCTTCTTGCCCTAAGCCACAAAATGTTTGGAGTTTGCACATTTTTGTTTGGTAAATGAAAAATTGTGGCAAGCTCTTCGGAATTTAGCACTGAGGTATTTTTATAAATTGAGATTCCCAAAACAGGAATGTGCCAATCAATTACATGAAGTTTTCTGTAAATAAAATTGTCTATAAGTTTTTTTTGACTCACAAATTTACGTTTTTGAAACCGGTTATAAGTAACGTCTGTAAATTGCTCAAACGAAGCTTCAAGGTTTTTTAAGTGCGCTTCCGATGAAATTTTGTCTTTTGATATTGAAATTAACCTTATAGCAGAGTCAAAACCGGGCTTAGCTATTTTTTTCTCTATACCTTCTAAAAACGAGGAATCTATTGATGTACTCTTTTTTTCAGGATCAGAATTTTTCTTATTTACTCTGTTTACAAATCCTCTGCCGGCCAGTCTCCAGCTATCAATTGCTGGCCTTAATAAATACTGAACTGCCAATACTTCGTCATCCTGTAGTTTACTCATAGACGAGGTTATTATATTTAAGGCATCCGCACCCAAATCTTCATATCTTTTAATTGGGTAATACGGAGGACCCGCAAGTTTTAATTCAGCTACTGATGTATAAACTCCCCTGTCCCATATCTCATTTGGATCAATTATGTCAATTTCTGCAGATGGATAAGCTCCGTTTATGTATTTCTCAACTAATGAGGCTATATCATCCGGAACAACTACATAAAAACCAATTCCCTCACTTTTTGATACTATTTCAAACGAAATTCTATGCTGACCTGTAAAAACAGCTTGCCAAAAGGACTTCCTAAATCCCATAAGACCTGAAAACAGTTGTTCCGCGGATTTTATTTCTATTTCATTATCTGATGGTAATCTAATTTGCAAAAAAGTTACATCATATTCATGTGCTTTCTCACTTTTTTTTCTAAGAGATGCTGCAACAAAATACACAATACTCCCAATAAAAATAGAAAGTATTAATAAATAAACTATTATCCAAAATATAGTATAAGAATAGTTTAGAATCCCGCCCATATTATCCTTAATTTGCTAAATCTTTGGTTTTGCCGGATTGTGCTCATCCTCAACTCCTTGAATAAATTCAGCTTCCTCTTTATCAGCTGCCTGTGTTAAATCATCCGCTATTGTGGATACTGAATCCAATTCTTCGTGTCCGGTCCTTAGATCAACTATCCCAGCAATACCATCTCCTGCATTCTGGCCTTGTTGTAAAGGTTGTCCTGACGGGGCAATACTGCTCGTACTATCCGAAGGAGAAATCGCAGGTTGCACTTCCGGTGCTCTTATAACTTCAGCTTCAGGAATTATTGACTCCACTGGAGTTTGAACGGGAATACCAGGCAGGTTGTCGGTCATGGTTACATTCTAATACACAAACCCATCTTTATCTATCTTTTCAGACCCCTAAAAAACTTCTTTTTCAAATTATTTTTGTCATCTACCATATCAACCAATTGCTCTATTTTATCAACAACCTCATTCTTTATCGGAGTACCTGCTTTTCTTGCTTCCTCAAGAATCGGAGCTAGTTTTTCCTCCAAATCATCGATAAATGGCCTGGCAGCTATTTTCACATCTTCAAAAGTATCTGCGACTTCATCTGAAGCATCCCTTAGCTTTCTTCTTGTTTCACTACCAGAAGCCGGAGCAACAAGGATTCCAAAAACGGCCCCAACTAACGCGCCCAAAACAGCGCCGTTTACAAATGAGCTTGAGTTATTTTTTTCACACATATTATTCCTTTTTACGATCCCCTCTTATGGTATTTATTGATTTAACGGCATTATACCCTTGTACCACTGCGGACATAAAACCGGTTAATAAAGTTAGAGGGTTTGAAACTACATTACTCAAACTTTGAACATTATCTAAAACAGAATTTGTTTTTTTAATTGTTTCTCTAAATTCTTTCAAAACCAATATAAGATAAACGCCCACCACAATGAGGTTTATAGTTAAAAGAGCCAATATAAAAACCAAAACTATTTGTATATCCATAGGCAGTAATTGATGTGTTAATTATACAAAAGTTTGAGATAAATTCAATATGTTATTTTTGAAGATTCGGAAGCTTCCTTCACTTCCTTCGCAGATCTAAAAATCACGGTTCTTGCATCCTCAGACTCTTTCCCAAGTTTGTTTACGGACAAAAAACTAATTGTGTTAAGACCTTCTTTTAGCTTTATAGTTGTGGCAAAACTTCCGTCTGTATTTAAATTAACCTTTTGATTATTTATGAAAAGTACTGATTCCATTTCAGTTTTCCCTGTTATATCAAGGTTTTCGCTTGTAATGATCTGGCTATTTTTTGGCGAATAAATATCAAGTTTTGGCGCTCCGGAATACGTTCTATATTGATAAAACAAGTATCCAAAAAAGCCTACAAGTAAAACTATAAAAACGCCTGATAAAACAACTGCCGGTGTAATTATAAGTTTTGGCGCATCGAAAGTTTTGAACTTTTTGTTTTCAATTATTGAACTTGTTTTTTCGTAATCAGATTCGTACTCTCTCCGAAAAAATGCTAAAACTTCTTCAACATTCAAATTTAAAAACTGTGCATAAATCTTTAAAAATCCCTTCGCATGAACTTTACCGGAAAATGCAGAGTAGTCCCCGCTCTCAAGCGCGGATAAATATCTTGGGTGAATTTTAATAAACTTATGAATATCTTCTAGCGTGAGTTTTTTCTTTTCTCTTTGTGTCTTTAAAATATCCGCTACTGTTTTCATAGTATGTTTTCATCGTTTGGCATTTCGCTATCTTTGTCGTAACCTAAATCTAAGCCTTTATCTTGATTATCGCTAATTAAAACGTCTCGGGGTTTACTTCCTTTGCTTGCTGTTACTACTCCCTTTGCCTCAAGCTCATCCAAAATTTTTGCAGCCCTTGAATAACCAATGGATAGTCTTCGCTGTAAATAAGAGGCCGAGGCTTTTCCGGTTGATACAACTATATCAAGAGCCTCATCAAATAATTCATCCGTAGAAGATCCGCCGGACGAAATGCTCCTTGATTTCTCTTGTTGTTTTAGAACATCTTCATTATATTCCGGAACACCTCCGCCAACACTCTTTAAATATGCTGCGACCTGATTTATTTCTTTGTCGGTAACCAACGATCCTTGAATTCTTATCGGTTTTGAAGCATCGGGAGGAACAAAAAGCATGTCACCTTTGCCCAAAAGTTTCTCGGCTCCGGGCTGATCTATTATTACTCTTGAATCAATTTGGCTTGTTACGTTAAATGCAATTCGACACGGAATGTTTGCTTTAATTAAACCGGTAATAACATTAGTTGACGGTCTTTGAACTGTAAGAATTAAATGAATTCCTGTAGCACGAGCTAGCTGGGCAAGTCTTATTATGCTTTTTTCAACTCCTGTTGGATCGTTGACCATAATATCAGAAAGTTCATCAACTACTATAATAACGTAAGGAAGTGCTTGAAAACCCGACTTTTCGTTGTACATATCAATGTTTCTGGCTCTTGCGCTCTCAAAAAGCTTATATCTTCTTTCCATTTCATTTACCGCCCAATTAAAAACAGAAGTAGCGCGGTCAATATCAGTTACTACGGGCGTTAATAAGTGGGGAATATCTCTATAATGCACTAATTCAACTCTTTTTGGATCAATTAGAATAAACTTGCATTCTTGAGGACTACACCTAAAAAGAAGTGAGAATATTAATGAATGCAAAAATACAGATTTTCCAGAACCTGTTGAACCAGCAACAAGAAGATGTGGCATTTTAGAAATATCGTACACCCTTGCTGTACCCGAAACATCACTTCCCAAAACTATCGATAACTTTGACTTTGCTGATTTCATTGCGTCTGAAACCAAAAGGGATTTAAAACTAACAACTGTAGGAGTAGTATTCGGCACTTCAATTCCAATCTGCGACTTGCCTGGAATTGGTGCTTCAATTCTTACTGAGCCTGTTGGGGAAGCTAGTGCTAATGCCAAATCATACTGCAAACTTGCGATTTTTGTAATTTTAGTTCCGGACGAAGTTTCAAGGGCGTACTGAGTTACTGAAGGACCAAAGTTTACATCAGCAACTTTTACAATTACGCCAAAGGAGCCGAGTGTATCTTCTATTATTTTAATTCGAACTTTTACATCTCCTCTGTCAACAGGAATACTAGAAACATCTGCAAGAAGATCAAGAGGAGGAGTTTCCCAAACTTTGTCAGCATACGGAAGGGCGGAAGGAGCTAAAGATACAACCTGACTGTCTTTTTCGTTTATCATTCCCTTTTTTCCTTGGGGTTCCGACATTGATGGTATTATTTCAAACGAAGGCCTTGTTTCTATTTCCTCATCTTCGTCATTGTTGATATCAAGTGTTTGAGTTCCTGAAGTAATTCTAATCTCATCTTTTTTGTCAGCTTTATCGAGTTTTGATTTAAGCTTGCCGGACTTTAGTGAAAAAAGTTTTTGCGCCGTAGCAGTTAAAAACCCAAACACATCGTCAAGGGATAAATTAAGCATAAGGATTAGACTTACTCCACAAACTGAAAGAAGTAAAAGGCCAGCTCCGTACACACTTACCAAACTAGATAGGAATGAAAGAATTTTATTTCCAATTAAACCACCTCTGGAACCAAGAAGTGCGGAAAACGAAAAAAGTAAGCCAAATAAACCAAATAGTACCCTCAATTGGACAAATTTCCAATTTATGGTTCTAATATATAAAAGCCCCCATACTAATAATATAGCCGGAATAACAAGGGACGCATATCCGAAATATAATTTTAAATAATGCTGAATTTTTGCGTTTAATACATAATTTGGAACAAAAAACGACACAAGTGAAATACCGGCACCTGCTAACAAAACAACAGAAAGTATTGACTTTAAGATGTCTGATCTTATATTAAGCTTTATCTTTCGCTTTCTTCCTCTTTTGGCCATTGATGCTATGATATCAGAAGTTAAACGTTAACGCTCGTTACTATAACTAAAGGTTTGCGACCGGTTTCCTTTGCTAAAAACTTTTCAACACTTCTTTCTATATTAAACTTTACATCATTCCAATCCCCAATTTTCCCTTGATATTTGTCCAAAACTTTATTTACAACATCAGTTGATTTACCAATTAAAGCTCTTGACTCTTTTACGTAAATAAACCCTCTTGTAACAATTTCAACACGAGCAGCTAAAGTTTTGTTCTCTTTAGAAATTGGCAGTATCACAACAAAAACTCCATCCGTAGACAACACTTCGCGGTCTTTAATAACAACGGGACTTAAACTATCCGACATATTTCCATCAAGATAAACCGGTTTTGTAGATATTTTATCGCCTTTTTGTGCAAACCCATCTTCAAATACAATGCTTTCTCCTTCAAGCAATTCAAAAACATTTTCCTCATCAAAACCCAAACTTTTTACCATATTTCTATAAGCTCTCATTTTATTTATGGTTCCACCAAGCGGAATAAAATACGAAGGTCTAACTACCGAGGCTACTGTAATTAAGTCTCCACGAGTACCGTGACCCGAAACGTGAAGATTTTCCTGAATAGCACTATAAACAACCTCTGCTCCTCTTAAAGTTAAATTAGACATTACTCTTTCCACATCTTCCATAACCCCCGGAGGATTTGGATCGGCAGAGAAAATAACCAAAGCATCCTTTTCTAAACGAATATCTTTATGTTCTCCCCTACTTAATCTATCTAATGACGATCCTTGTTGGCCATAACATCCGGCTACAATATATAATAGGTTTTCTTGTTTATATTTTGAAATATCATCCTCAGAAACGTATATACTATCCTCCTTCTGTAAGTAGCCCAAATCCCTTGCCACAGTTGAATTCTGCTCCAAAGACCTGCCGGAAAATACTACTTTTCTACCATGCCTTATTGCAGAGGTTATTATTTGATACATTCTTGAGATGTTTGAAGAAATAGTTGTAACAAAAATTTGTCTTCCATGGGCGTTTTCAAATAATTCATTAAATGTTTCACCTAAAGCGCTTTCTGATTTTGTATATCCCTCAGCAGTAGAACCCAAACAATCAGACATTAAACACAACACTCCCTCTTTTCCATACATCGCAATTTTTCCAAGATCAATTGGTTTATCAAGAACGGGCGTCCAATCAATTTTATAATCAGCCATATGAAGTACTGTACCCTGCGGAGTTTTTATAGCAAAGGCCATTGAGGCGGGGACTGAATGGTTTATCCTAATTGCGGAAACTTTAAAATTACCAACAATAACTTCGGTGGTTTCGGGATTTAATAAGTTAAATCGGACATTCGAAATATCTTTAAATTTTTTCTCCTTAAGTTTTACGTTTATAAAGCCCTGAACTAACTTACTTGTATATACAGGAATATTGAGTTCTTGTAGTAAATAAGGTACCGCGCCAATATGATCTTCATGCCCGTGAGTAATAAACAAACCACGAACTTTTTCTTTATGCTCAAGAAGATAGCTAAAATCCGGAATTACAACGTCAACGCCGTACATTTCGCTATCCGGAAATCCAACTCCACAGTCTACAATAATAATATCGTCCCCACACTCGTAAATTGTCATGTTTTTTGTGACAGTTTCAGTTCCTCCAAGAGTTATTATCCTCAACTTTGGTTTATTACTATTAGTCTTTATGTTATCAAATAATCTTATCATTAAATTTCAAGTCCAATCTGCCCATCTACACTACCGGCTAAATTTTGCGAAGAATTGGTTGGTGTTTTCAAGGAAGTTAAAACCGAAGGAATTTTCAAAAAATCACTTCTAAAATCTTGCATCATTGAAGGATTCCTCAATGCCGCCGCCGGGTGATATACAGGAAAAATAAAGTTTTCGCCTATCATTTTTCCAATACCTCTGTCTCTTGAGATTTTACCATCTTTATCAAAATAATACATCGCATATCTTCCTAAGGTTACTATCATCTTTGGTTTTATAGCTCTTAGCTGTAAGGTAAGGTAGGGCGCACATGCCATAACCTCATCAGGGAGCGGGTCACGATTCTCCGGCGGTCTGTGCTTTATTATGTTTCCAATCCATACATTTTCTCTTTTGTAACCAATCTCTTTAAGCAACACTTCAAGAAGTTTGCCCGCCCTTCCAACAAACGGCCTTCCCTGCCTATCTTCCTCAGCTCCTGGGGCTTCTCCTATAAAAGCTATCTCGGAATCTATATTCCCTTCCCCCGGTACTGCGTTATTTGCAAGGTCGCAAAGTCTGCACTTTTTGCAAACCTTTACGCTATTTTCAATTTGAAGTAGGATTTCTTTCTTATTCATCATTTTGGTAAATAGTGTTTAAGGTTCTCCGCATTAATAAGTACACCTTTGCTCTTTCCTTCAACTATTTCTTTTGCTACTTTTCTTGCCATAGATTCCAACGTTCTTCCTAAACTTCTAATTCCTGTATCATATCCGAACGGACGTACTACCGATGGCCACAAGTTCGGGTCTATTTTTAATTCTTCAGCCCTTAACGAAGTCTTTTCCATAACTTTTGGCATCAAATAATCTCTAGCAATTACAATTTTTTCGGCGTCTGTATAAGAAGGCATTTTAATAACTTCCATTCTATCCATAAGGGCTGTTGATATAGTCCCTGTGTTATTAGCGCTGCAAATAAACAAAACTTCCGATAAATCAACCGGATAATCAATGTAGTGATCTCTAAACTGCGGGTTTTGATTTGGATCAAGAATTTCAAGAAGTGCTGCCATAATATCAGATCGTAAGCCTTGCTCTCCGCTCGCCTTTTCTATTTCATCAAGAAGAATTACAGGATTTCTTACTTTAGAACGAATTAAGGCTTTTATAATTTGGCCGGGCTCAGATTCGGGAAAAGCTTTACTTCGGCCTCTTAATTCAAGTACTGTTCCTAAAGCACCCATTGCAATTCTTACAAACTCTCTTCCCAACGATTCCGCAATAGAAATAGCTAAGGTCGTTTTTCCAACTCCTTGTAAGCCTACAAATAAAAGCACGGGAGACTTAACAATTCCGTTTCCGCCTCTTTGCTTAATCAAAAGTATTGTCGCTAAATATTCTAAAATTCTTTCTTTTACGTCTTCCATTCCGTAATGATTCTTATCGAGAATTTCTTTTGCTTTTGACAAATCAAGCTCATCTGTAGTTCGCGCATCCCAAGGGATAGAAATAACTGTTTCGATATAGCGCGACATGGTATCAAATTCAGCTGCATATCCGCCAATTTGGGCTATCCTATTTAATCGTTCAAGCATTTGAACAATTTTAAATTCAAGGTCTTCCGGAAGTCCTTTTGTCTGCTTAGTCTTCTTAGACAGATCTGTTAGCTCATTAAATAAATATTTATCTTCCATATTATTTTGTATCTATAATCTACTTTGCATCTATAACTAAACTTTTCAAGCCTGTTTTTAAAATTCTATCTATTGTATTAATTAAACCGGCGTTAACTTTAAAACCTTTTATTTTTTCGAGAGCATTAACTCCATCATTTGAAAATAAGATAATTAAAACTTGACCCTTTGGCAACAATTTTTGTTTTTCTTTAACATAAGAGGAATTAAGAGACATGTTTAATGATATTTTATTTTTTGCTAAACGTACATCTTCTATTACTTTTTTATTTGATGTCATAACTAATTTTCCTTCTACGATACCAAAATTCCAATATCTTTCGTTTATGTCTTTAAGCCTCTTATTTGATTCCTGAGCATCTCTTGGAGCAAAGATAAAATTCCAATCGAATTCGCCTTTATCTTTCGTAACAAAAAATGCGAAATGATCTCCTAATAACGGCGCTACGTTATTGATAAGCTCTTTATTCAAACCCGAACCGCCCGCATATATTTCTATTAATTTCTTTAAATCATCTGTTTCCAAATAAAGAACAACGTTCTCAGGAATGTATTCGGCTATCTTATCAGATCCAAATGTGCTTGATTTTAGCTGAATATCCAAATCTAAAGCCTTTTGTTTTCCTAAATCAGAATCAAGACTAGGCTTTTTTAAATGATCTTTACTTGAAACAATCTTCATAAGCGCCGGATAAAATTTAATAAAACCAAAACTTACGGCCAAGAAAGCGCAAACAACAAATACGAAGGCTATGCTTTTTTTGAATGAAGGAAAATGAATAAAATCAAAAGAGAATTTATTCTTACCTGTCAAATATGAAGGAGCGTATACTCGTGCTCTTAAATTTGGACTTGAGACCGCAATTTCCTGCGGTAATGTGCTTCCACAATTTGAACAAAAATAATTATCATAACTACCAAGTATGGTATTACAGGTAGGGCAGATTCGACTCATAAATTAATTCTATCACTTAATACCTTTTTTGATTAAAGCGCCCTCTTTCTTTCCTAAAAGGAGGTCTTCCATTCCCGTATCCACCTTTGCTATGGCCACCTTCCCTACCCCGTCTAACAGGCGCAACATAGCCTTCAGGAGCTTGTTCCATAGCCTTTTTCGAAAGAGAAATTTTCCCATCCATGCCGGCCTCTAATACCTTCACTCTTACTATATCACCAACATGAATAGCGTCTTCAACATTCTTTATGTAATCATACGATAATTCGCTAACATGCAATAATCCTTCTCTTCCCGGTAGAATTTCAACAAAAGCTCCAAAATCCGCAATCTTAGTTACCTTACCATCGTATATTTCCCCGGCTTCAACACCCTTTGTTAAACCAATTACCATTTCCTTAGCCTTATTAGCCCCATCTTCACTTACAGAAGAGATTACAATTGTTCCATCTTCCTCAATTGCCAGAGAAGCTCCGGTTTTTGCTTCAATGTCTTTTATTGTTTTCCCACCTGTACCAATTACAACTCCTATTTTTTCAGGAGCGATATTAATTGATATAGTTTTTGGCGCGTATTTACTTACAGCTTCTCTTGGCTTTGATATTGTTTTTTCCATTTCATCAAGAACGTGAGACCTCCCTTCTTTCGATTGTTCGAATATCTTTGGCAATAAATCAAAAGGAATTCCCGGAAGCTTCATATCACATTGAATTGCTGTAATACCGGTTCTAGTACCCGCCATCTTAAAATCCATAAATCCAAAAGCATCTTCCAAATAAGCTAAATCGGTCATTATTAAAACTTTTGACATATCGTCGTTTACAATAAGTCCAACTCCAACTCCCGCAACCATTTCTTTAATAGGAACTCCCGCATCCATTAACGCCAAAGATGAACAGCTAGCAGCAGCCATTGAACTTGAACCACTTGACGCCAAAGTTTCGGACATTAAAAGTATCGTGTACGGAAAGTCTTTTTGATCAGGAATAACCGGTTTTAAGGCGTTTTCAGCTAACATTCCGTGACCCACTTCTCTTCCTCCCGGATTTCCAAACTTTCCCACTTCTCCAACAGAAAAAGGCGGGAAGTTATAGTAGTGCATAAATCTTTTTGATTTCTCACCATACATATCTTGTACTAATTGTTCAAGAGACGGTGAGCCTAAAGTTGCAACAGTCAAAACCTGTGTTACACCTCTTGAAAATAATCCGCTACCGTGTACTCTTGGCAAAATCCCAACCTCTGACTTTATCTCTCTTACATCTCTTATTCCCCTGCCATCAGGTCTTTTATGTTCGTCAAGAATCTGGTGTTGTAGCGCGTGTTTTTCGACTTCTTGAAAAGCTCTTGCCATATCTGATTTTTTATATTTTCCTTCAAACTTTGCGAAAAGTTCCTCGAGTAAATTATCTTGAGTTTCTTTTAATTTTGCTTTATCAAAGCCTTGTCCCATCATTTCAACAATTTTGGCTTTTACAAAATGTTGGGCATCTTTTAATAAGTCTGAGGAAATAGATTTTGATAAATAAACGTGTTTATTTCCTTCTTTGTTAACCTCGCCGGCAAATTCAGAAACAAACTTAAGTAGAGGATCAACTTTATCTCTCGCAAATTCCAAAGCCCCTAGAACTTTTTCTTCCGGAAGAATGTTTGCGGATGCCTCAACAGCTAAAAGCTTTTTATCTTCGGAAACAAAAGAGACTATCATATGAAGGTCAAGTTCCTCTTCCTCAACAGTTGACGGGCACAAAATATATTCTCCGTTTTTATACCCAACTCCAATTGTAACGGCCGGACCATTAAAAGGAATATCACTTGAATGTAAAACCGCGGACGCAGCGAGCAAACTTAAAAATTTAGGATCTGATTCCGGTTCAAGTGATAAAACTGTAACAACTACCTGAACTTCTTCGCCGTAATCGCTTGGAAATAAGGGTCTAATTGCATGATCAATAAGCCTTCTTGTAACAATCGCGTCATCGGTTGGCCTTCCGTCTCTTTTTATAAATCTAGAACTTTTTATAGTTCCACTTGCGTATAATTTTTCTTCATAAACTACAGTTAACGGAAAAAAATCCATCTCAGTTGACGGTACAGATGAAACCGCAGTTGCTAACAAGACTGTGTCTCCAAACGAAACCTTAATGGACATGTTTGCCATTGAGGCTAATTGACCCGTTTCAAAAACAAGTTTTTTCCCTGCAAATTGCGTTTCTTTTTTTACATTTACTTTTTTATTCATTTTTTTCTTTCCCGGGATGTATTTATGAGATTAAGATAACAACCCCCAATAATTATTTATTTAGATCAAGTCTCTCAAGAACTACATTATACCTGTCTTCGCTCTTTTTCTTCAAGTACGACAATAGCCTTCTCCTTTTATTCACCATTTGCAAAAGGCCTCTTCTTGAGTGAACGTCTTTCTTATGGCCTTTTAAATGTGTAGTTAAAGAAGCTATTCTTTCGGAAAGCAGTGCAACCTGAACTTCCGGAGATCCGGTATCGCTTTCGTGAAGTCTATTTTCCTTTATTATTTTGACTTTTTTATCCTTAATGATCATATTTATGGTCATAGTACCAGCTCCGGGCTTAATAATCAACCCTCAACTGCCCAAACGTCCCTGTAGGTCATGCCGGTTAATAAAGCTTTAGCAGCATTTTTTTCAGGAATTAATTCCCACTCGTAACCTCTTTTAAATATAATTTCGCTTAAGTTTTCCGCATGAGTATCTACCACATTTACAGTTCCAAATCTTTTGTTCTTTTCGTTATTGTCGATATTAATAATGTTTGCGTTTCTAAACTCATTTTCAAGGTCTCTTTGCATTCCGCCTAAATCTTCAAAATCCAAAGCCCCAATAATAAAGATTAAATCGAAATCAAAGCCTGATATGCTAACGTTTATACGATCTTTATTAAAATCCCTTTCAACAGGTTGTACAACTAAATGGAGAACATCATCTTCCGTTGTGTAATGGACTTTTTGAGCGCGTGTTCCTGAATAATCTATAGAAACGTTTAGTTTTCTTTGAGAAATATCCGAAAGTATCTCATCTTTTTTTATTAGGTCTTTGCAAATGTCCGGAATTTTACCGGTGTGAATAAGATATGCTTCTTTTCCGCTGTTCTGAAGCATTCTATAAAGTCCTAAACCCGCGCAAAATGAGTTTACGCCGGCAATTCTTGAAGGAACTACCGCAATTTTTTTTGACTCTTTTATTAAATTTAATACATGACTTGCGTCATATCCTTCTATATGCATATGTGTTTTTTCGGGCGGATTAGTTGGGCAATACTAAAGTATATAATATTTGGCCTATAGTGTCAAACGTTCAATATAAAAACCTTCTTTTATTTCTTCAAAAACCGGTTTTAGCAAAATTCCACATTCTGTGTCTTTACCAGCAACTTCAATATCATCTTTTCCTCTTTTCAATTTCTTTATAACACCGGTGTAAAGCGGAGCATCATCTTTAGTTAAATCGTCAGGATCCTTATCGTAAATAGATACTTTTTTGCCATTTTTAAACGATCCTGCGAGTACAATACAACCGGCTATTAGATCGCCCGATGGAAGCTTGAAAACTTTTAGAACTTTGGCTCTGCCTTTAATTTTGGCCTCATCTTCAACAGCAGTAAATTCCAAGACATCTTTTACATCATCCACAAGTTCATAAATTGTTTTGTACGTCTTAACGATAACTTTTCTAGCCTCAGCCAAATCAAAAACTCCGGATGAAGCATTAACATTAAACCCAACAATTACGGACTTTGTGCTTGATGCCAAAAAAACATCAGAATCGGTTATATCGCCGGTTGCTAAAGAATGAAATTTTAGTGAAAAAGTGGCTGAAGCGTTTTCTGTTACAAGTGTAGCTAAACTTGCTTTTACAGCCTCCAAAGTTCCTTGAGTATCCGCTCTAACAATAATTCCAACAACCTTTTTTGTATTTACACCTATAATTTCTACTTTATCAAGATCTTCCGACAGCTCCGTTAAAACGCTCCCCTTACGTACAATTAAATCTCCGACATTAGCAACTTTTTTAAATCCTAAAACTTCAACCGGATCGCCGGGATCTGCAGAAAAAATAACTTCGCCAAGATCATTAACAATTGATTTTATTCTAGCAACCTGACCGCTAGCACTAACGTCATTGCCAACTTTAATACTTCCGTTTCGAACAATACAAGAAACAACTACTCCACGTTTTCTATCAACTTTTGACTCAATTATAACTGCTTCTAATTCACCATTTACATCCGCTTTAAGCTACAAAAGTTCTGATACAGCCAAAATTGAGTCTAAAAGTTTATCTAAATTATTCCCGGTCTTTGCAGAAACTTCAACACATACTACATCCCCACCCCAATCTTCAACTAAAATATTTTCTTGTGCTAATTGTTGTTTTGCCTTCTGAACATCTGAACCGGCAAGATCGGTTTTATTAAAAGCTACAATAACAGGAACTCCAGCAGCTCTAATATGTAAAATTGCTTCTTTTGTTTGGGGCATTACTCCCTCATCGGCTGCCACAACCAAAACAACAACATCCGAAGCTTTGCCTCCGCGAGCTCGCATTCTTTCAAACGCAGAATGCCCGGGAGTATCTATAAAAGTAATTTTGTGATCTTTGTAGGTAATTTGATAAGCGCCAATGTGTTGAGTAATTCCACCATACTCTCTTGAAACCACATTAGTTTTTCTTATTGCATCAAGAATGCTGGTTTTTCCATGGTCAACGTGGCCCATGATTGTAACAATAGGCGGTCGATTTTTTTCATTTGGTTTTGTAATATTTTTTTCAGCCATAACACAACTTTGCGGACATGAAAACTTTTAAATTTGTTTAGGTTTATCCGCGTCATAATCCTTGAAATACACTAACTCTTTTTGTCATCATCGCCAGTTGAATCGTCCTGTGGGGTATCACTTTGTAAACTTTCCTCTGCAACTTTTTCCACAGGCTTTTGTATCTGTGAATCCCATACACCCCTTACCTCATTCTCATCTTCTTTTTTCTCATCACCCAAAACTCCAAATAATCCTGCAGCTCCTTTAATGTCTATTCTCCACTTTGTAAGTTTAGCTGCCAAACGCACATTTTGGCCATCTTTTCCAATCGCCAAACTTAATTGATCTTCGGGAACTGAAACTTTCGCCTCTTTATTATCAATATCAACGTTTACTTCCATAACCTTAGCCGGAGAAAGACTTGAAGCGATAAACTTTTCAATGTTTGGAGAATAAGGCACAATATCAATCTTTTCACCACCAAGTTCTGCAATAATAGATTGAACTCTTACTCCTTTTTGGCCAACACAACTTCCTACAGGATCAACTTTTTCTTCCTTTGATGAAACTGCCATTTTTGTTCTTGAGCCGGCTTCTCTCGCCATTGCTTCAATGACTACTACTTTAGAAGCGATTTCAGGAACTTCTTGTTCAAAAAGTTTTTTAACAAATTCAGGATCCGATCTGCTTACTATTATTTCAGCTCCTCGTAAACCTTCTCTAACATCTTTAACTAAAACCTTTAAACGTTGATTTAATCTGTACTCTTCGGTTCCTATTTGTTCGGATTGAGGAAGAATAGCCTGAGCTTTACCCAGATCCATTATTATAATGTTGTTTTCGTTTCTAAAAATATGCCCGCTTGAGATAGTTCCAATTTTTCCTTTGTACTCATCGAGTATTACTTCTTTTTCGGTTTCTCTTATCTTTTGTAAAATTACTTGTTTTGCTGTTTGGGCTGCAATTCTTCCAAATCCATCAGGCGTGATGTCTTTTCCATCCATTAATATTTTTGCAGAACCGGTTTCACGGTCTAGTTCTACTGTAATATTTTCTATGTCACCACCGTAATCTCTTCGGTACGCAGCAACAAGAGCCGCTTGGATAGACTCTAAAACGCTTTCTACCGGAATACCCCGTTCGGTCGCGACTTGTTTTAAAGCCGCACTAAATTCTGTCATTGCCATATCTAGAAAAAAAGGCGGGACTTAAACCCACCTATCTTGCCTGCGCAGGCAGGCCTATCTAACTAAATACTATTTTCATTGACACGTTACCACAACGCCAAAAATTGGTCAAGACGTGCGTTTGTACTCTTCCATCAGTTCCCTTTGCTTTCTACTTATTTTTGAGGGGATTTTTATTGAAATTTCAGCTATTACGTCACCTCTTCCGGAACCCCTTAGCCTTGGCATACCCTTACCTTTTAATCTAAATTGAGTATTTGGCTGTGTGCCTGCGGGAATTTTTAATTTTGCCATGCCTTGCCCATTTGAAGAATCCGAGTCAACAACTAAAACCTCTATTACATCGCCAAGTAATGCTTGTGTGAAGTCAATTTCAACTAAAGTTCCTATGTCGTCACCAAATATTTTAAATCCGTGTGGCGTTTGAACTCTTATAGTCAAAAATAAATCTCCGTTTACACCACCGCCTTGAGAAGGCATACCTTTTTGGGCAAATTTCATTTCAATCCCATCTCTAATACCGGCCGGAATTTTTATATTAACTTTACCGCTTTCTACATTTATACTTTTTTCAGTTCCTTTTACCGCGTCAGAAAACTCAACGTGAAGTTCGTAGTGTAAACTCTTTCCTTTTTTTGGCCCTCTTGCTCCTCCAAAACCTCTAAAACCAAAAACTTCCTCAAAAATATCAAAAGGATCGATGCCTTCAAACCCCATGTTCCCGCCGTTTGATGTATATGTATAAGAGAATGGTCCTCTTTGACCACCCGCCTGTCCACCGGAAAAGCCTCCAAAATCGTTTCCAACGCTTCCGAATTGATCGTATTGCTTTCTTTTTTGTGAGTCTGAAAGAACTTTATACGCTTCGTTTATTTCTTTAAATCTTTTTTCGGCCACAACTTTATCGCCATCTTTCACCATATCCGGATGGTGTTCTCTGGCTAACTTCCGATAGGCTTTTTTTATTTCGTCGTCTGTTGCACTTTTACTAAGTCCAAGTGCTTCATATAAATCTTTTGACATAAGGGGATTTTAACACAGGTCTATCCAACAACCTCACCTTCAACAGGTTCATCATTTTTTGGATTATCATCACCACTATTGTCTCCGTCACTTCCACTATTTCCCCCGCCCGAAGTATCTCCACCTTGAGCATTTCCCTCTTGCCCATACATATGTTGGCCAATTTTTTGCAACGACACTGATAAGTCTTGAGTTTTTGTTCTTAATTCTTCAGTTGAAGCGGAAGCTAAAACGGCTCTTAGCGCAATAACTTTATCCTCAATTTCTTTTTTAAGATCAACAGGGACTTTATCACCAGCGTCTCTTAAAGATTTCTCCGCGGTGTAGCATAATGTATCACCTGCATTTCTTGCTTCAATCTGCTCACGTTTCACTTTATCTTCGGCGGAGTGCGTCTCAGAATCTTTAATCATCTTTTCAATCTCTTCTTTACTTAAACCACTTCCACCCTGAATCGTTATTTTTTGTACTTTATTTGTAGCTTTGTCTTTTGCAGAAACATTTAGTATCCCATTTGCGTCAATATCAAAAGTAACTTCAACTTGAGGCACGCCTCTTGGAGCCGGAGGAATTCCGTCTAAAATAAATCTACCTAAAGACTTATTATCACCTGCCATTTCACGCTCGCCTTGCAAAACATTAATTTCAACGCTAGTTTGACTATCGGCAGCCGTACTAAAAACTTGGGAGGCCGAAGTTGGAATCGTAGTGTTTCTTTTAATTAATGGGGTACTAACTCCTCCAAGAGTTTCTATACCAAAAGTTAAAGGCGTAACGTCAAGAAGTAGTACATCTTTTACGTCTCCGCCAAGAACTCCTCCTTGAATCGCTGCCCCAACCGCCACAACTTCGTCAGGATTTATACCTTTATGAGGGTCTTTTCCAAAAAATTCTTTCACAATTTCGTTTACTTTTGGCATTCTTGTCATTCCACCAACCATCAGAACTTCGGCAATATCGTTTTTAGTTAATTTTGCATCTTTCAAAGCATTTTTCATTGGTGCAATTGTCTTTTGAATTAAATCGTCGACCAACTGTTCGAGCTTTGATCTTGTAAGCTTAATGTTCATATGCTTTGGTCCTGATGCGCCTGCTGTAATAAATGGAATGTTAATTTCGGTTTCCAGCGTACTTGAAAGTTCAATTTTTGCTTTTTCTGCAGCGTCCTTAAGTCTTTGTAGAGCTTGCCTGTCGGTTGATAAATCAACTCCCTCCTGTTTTTTGAATTCATCCAAAAGCCATTGAATTACTTTTTGATCAAAATCATCTCCACCCAAATGTGTATCTCCGTTTGTAGATTTAACTTCAAAAACTCCATCTCCAATTTCTAAAATCGAAACGTCAAAAGTTCCTCCACCCAAATCGTAAACCGCAATTTTCTCATTTGTTTTTTTATCAAGACCATAAGCCAAAGCTGCTGCAGTTGGTTCATTAATAATTCTTTTTACATCAAAGCCCGCAATTTGACCAGCTTCTTTTGTAGCCGATCTTTGAGCGTCATTAAAATAAGCAGGAACAGTTATAACTGCATCTCTT
>MEVN01000013.1 GCA_001772985.1 candidate division WWE3 bacterium RIFCSPLOWO2_12_FULL_36_10
GTAATCCGATCGTTTAAATCCGAATGTACCAAACAAATAAATATTATAGGTGCGACACGTGGGTCGCCCAGAATCCGTGTTTGGCAACGAAATTATTATAAACATATCATCCGTACCAAAACCGATTTAAACAAAATCAGAGAATACATAAAAAACAATCCACAAATGTGGGGAAGTGGAGAACTTGTATGGTAATATACTTTCATGGAAATTACTTACATTGGGCACTCCTGTTTTAAGGTAAAAACAAAAAATCTAACATTAGTTTTTGACCCATATGATCCCAAAAAAACGGGTTACGCCCTGCCGAAACTTTCAGCCGATATAGTTTTAGTTTCTCACGATCACTTTGACCATAATTTTGTTTCTGGCGTTTCAGATTACAAGTTGTTAATAGACAAGCCCGGTGAATATGAAACTAAAGGCGTTTTTATATACGGACTTGAAAGTTTTCATGATAATAAACAGGGGAAAGAAAGAGGGAAAAATAATTTATTTCATATTGAAGCCGATGGATTAAGTCTTTTACACCTAGGCGACTTAGGTCATGAACTTTCAAAAGAGACATTAGAACAAATTCCATCGGTTGATATCCTCTTTGTTCCTGTTGGTGGAAAATATACAATAGACGCTGAAGAGGCAGCGGAAGTAATTTCACAAATTGAACCGGGAATTGTTATCCCAATGCATTACCAAACTTCAGACTTAACCGGTTTATCAAAGGATTTGGACAGACTTGATAAATTCTTAGATGAAATGGGTGTTGAGGATGAAGTTAAAAAGGTAAAAGAGCTTAAAATTACAAAAGCTGATATAACAGAAGAAACAGAAGTTATTGTAATCACGCCCCAGCATTAAAAATTTATATGGCGAAAATGTCAAGAAAACCAACAAGGGATTTAAAAATTCCCCCTCAAGATATAGAGGCTGAAAAGTCGGTTCTTGGCGGTGTTCTAATTGATAAGGACGCGATCGTTAAAATTATTGAGTTTTTAAAACCGGCACACTTTTATAAAGACTCTCACAAAAATATATTTCAAGCTATTTGCACACTTTATGAAAAAAGGGAACCGGCGGATTTAATTACAGTACCGGGAGAATTAAAAAAACTTGATTTACTGCAAGATTCCGGCGGTGTTTCTTATTTAACTGAATTAGTAAACTCTGTTCCAACTGCAGCAAACGTTGAATTTTACGCAAAAATAATTAAAGATCACGCAATGAGGCGAGCTTTAATGTCGGTTTCGTCTGAGATAGGGGAGTTAAGCAGAGGCAACGAGGAGGTTGATGAGATTTTAGACAAAGCGGAACAGGCACTTTTTTCGGTATCTCAAGACAGAAGTCATAGAGATTTTGTTCCAATTAAGGAAACACTTGAAATAACTTTTGAAAGGTTGGATGAATTAAGTAAGCACAAAGGTTCGTTAAGGGGCGTGCCAACAGGATTAAAGTCACTGGATAAAATGTTATCCGGACTTCAAAATGATAATTTAATAATTTTAGCTGCAAGGCCTTCGGTTGGGAAATCTTCATTGGCGATTAATATTGTTCAATATGCTGCGACTGTGCATAAAGTAGGAGTTGGGTTTTTTTCGCTTGAAATGGGTATGGAATCAATTGTTGATAGAATTATTTCTTCACAAGGAGATATTGATAACTGGAGGATTGCGACAGGGAATTTAGAAGCTGAAGACTTTGAAAAATATGGTATTGCTGCGGGGGAACTTGCTGAGGCGCCGATTTTTATTGATGACACGCCGGGCCTTGGAATTATGGAAATGAGAACAAAAGCTAGACGTTTACAAATTGATCAAAACATTGGGTTAATTGTGGTTGACTACCTACAGTTGATGCATGGCAGAAACTTAGAAAGTAGAGTACAAGAAGTGTCCGAAATATCTCAAGCCTTAAAGAATCTTGCGAGAGAGTTAAAGCTTCCGGTTTTAGCGATTTCCCAACTGTCTCGTGCTGTTGAGCAAAGAGGTGGCGAAAAGCGCCCTCAATTATCGGATTTAAGGGATTCCGGTTCTATTGAACAGGATGCGGATATTGTTATGTTTTTGTATAGACCTGACGATGAAGACCGCGAAAATTACCAATTACTTCTTTCAAAGCATAGAAATGGTCCAACAGGTGAAATTCCTTTATTTTTTAAGGCTAATAGAACCAGATTTTTTGAAACTGACACAAAAAGTTAAAGCGCTGTTTGATTTTTTCAAAACAAACTCTGTTTGATTTTATCTCCCAGCGCTTTTACTAGCAACACTTTCAAGTATTTCTTCCAATTCACTAGATTCTGGATGTGGGCCAACGATATCGGCAACCGATTTGTAAATACTTCCGATTCGTCGACTCTGATAAAAATTTCCGGCCAAAGCTGTCTTGCAAAACTGCAGAATGTTAGTGATTGAGCTTGGGGCATTCTGCCGGTGTGAAAAATTAAAATATCAACCTTTTCGTTTCTTCTGGTTCGCAAAATCTGTAATGGGCTGTCTTCGTCTGCTGATTCAATAGGCGTCACAAAATGACCCTTATCCCTGAAAAATTTCACTAGTTCATCGGTATATGATCCGATTTCATCAACTATTAAGATTCGCATTCTTTCTCCTTTTTAGATTTCCTATCTTCCTAGTTTCTCGCATTGTATCACATTGTATCACAGATAAACTAGTTAATAATGTATAATACGAACAAAGATGCCGTGGTGGCGGAATAGGTATACGCGTCGGTCTCAAAAACCGATGGGAGCAATCCTGTGTGGGTTCGATTCCCACCCACGGCACCAACTAAATGATGGAATGGGAAAGTCCTTTACAAGTCCTGATTTTGGTGCTAATACGTATTCATGATTACGCAACAAGCACAAATAAAAGTTAATCTTCCCCTTGCGCTTAAAGACTATATCGAAAGCAAGGCTCGGAAGTTCGACATGCCTTTGGCAGGCTACATAAAACATCTGATTCTAAATGATGTTTCTGATCTGGACTTTCCAGTCTTTCAGATGTCTGACAAATCGGAGAAAAAACTAAAAAAAGCACTCAAAGAAAAAAACAAGGCCGTGAAGGTGACGAACGTTTCTGAATTTTTTAAAAACCTTTAAGGCTGTATATGAATTTTGAAGTATCTTCCGATTTAAAAAAGGATTTAAAGAAGATTAAGAAAAAAAATCAATTACTGTCCCAAAAAATCGAAAAACAACTGCTCCTTTTCTATTCAAATCATTTGCATCATTCCTTACGAACACATAAGCTTTCGGCGTATGACAATGTTTGGAGCATCTCCATAGACAAAAGTGTGCGTATGCTTTATGTTTTTGACGGATCATACGCGTATTTTTTCGACATTGGTACGCATGAACAGGTTTATAAGAAGTAGAAGCTTTTTATGCTATAATCCTATAGCTTAGTATCATAATCATAGTGGAAAAAAGGAGAGAAACATGCCAAAAGCAAGGCAATTGAGTCGGGAAGAACTAGAACAGGCCATTCTTAAAGGCCTAAGACTAGTACTTAGGAATGCCGGTGTGTTTTTTACCGGCGATCTTATAATTGAAACCGATTACTTAATGCTTGGTACAGTTAAGGTTGTCAATCATTTCTTCATTCGTGAGGATAGAAGAGTATTATTTTTGAGACTTATTCCTTACACGAAGAGAACGCGTTTATGCTGTATTGATCCGCCTCAACTTCATGCAGATGGTCTTAGAATGAGTTGCTGGGTTTATGGAAATAAACTTCCTCACCACCATCTTGGGCTGGTGTTGCAGGGATTGGCCAATAGTTTGCTCGCAACTCTTGATCTGCAGTATATTGAATAAACTCACCTAGGAGGATGAAATGAGACCCGATAAAGTGAAGATTTTTGATACGGCGAGTGATATTAAAGCACTTGAAGCGCAAATAAATGATTGGCTAGAACAAATGCAGGGTTTAATTCATGTTGTAGGAATAAAGTAGTCCTCAAGTTCTGGATCTGGCGCCCATCATACGATCGTGTCCATTTTCTACAATATCTTGAATTGAAAAAGTTTGAATCTAAGCTAGCCTCTTGATAGGAACAACTTCCGCCAAGAGGCTTTTTTTGACAAAATATATTTAGTCTTGCATAATTATTTAGATGAAAGAAAGAATAAAAAATAAAGGAAGCGTTTTAATTTTAGCAGTACTCTTTATACTCTTTTTGTTAGTTGGTGGTGTACTTTCTTGGCAATACACTCTTTATAAAAAATTCATCGCACTCGGAAACGGTGAAAGTTGTGCAGGAGATTGGTCTTACGCAAAAGTTTGTGAACGTGGGAGTTACTGCAAAACAATTAAAAACGACGCCCCGCTTGCCGGCGGGTCATGCACTCCTTATTTAAGTTGGCTTTTTGGTGGATTTGTGAAAGATGCGCATACTTGGGAAAACTGTAAAAAGAATCCAAAAAGCACTATAACTTTAACTTTCCCAGAAGTTTGCCACCATCCTAACGGATGGTCTGTAACTGACGCACAGCTAACAGACTAGACATTTTCTCTCTTATGTTAAAATACCCACATGTTAGCAGTAGATCTAAAAACCGGAGTTATCTTTAAAGACAACATAACACCATTTCAGGTTATGAAATATAAGCACGTAAAAAGTGCAAGAGGTGGGGCTGTAGTTAAGGTTCGTGCCAAAAACTTGCTCAACGGATCAGTAATGGAAAAGGGTTATAATGCAAGCGCGTCGGTTGAAGATGCCGATATATTAAGGAAAAACGCGCAATATTTATATCAAAATGGTGATAAATATGTTTTCATGGATCCTTATACTTTTGAACAATTCGATTCTCCTGAAAGTTTATTAGGCGATAGCGCAAGTTTTTTGGTAGAAGGCATAACCGTCCAAGTACTTTACTTTGAAGACCGTCCCATCTCTATTGATTTACCAATTATGATGGATTTTGAAGTTACATACACGGAACCGGGATATAAAGGAAATACGGTTTCTAATGTATATAAAGACGCTACTTTAAGTAATAACGCTATAGTTAAAGTTCCTGCGTTCGTAAAAATAGGCGATAGGATAAAAGTTGATACAAGAACAGGAGAGTATTCATCGAAAAGCTAAAATATGCAAATCCCCGAACACTTTAACCTATATGGAGTAAATATTTATTCAATGGGAATTTTTATAGCCATTGGAGTTTTGCTTTCCGCATTTGTGATATGGCAAGAAGGCAAAAAAGATGGATTTGATGAGGAAAAAAGTTTTGATCTTCTTTTTCTTTCTTTATTTTTTTCTATTTTAATATCAAGATTAACTTTTTCGCTTTTACACCATAACTTTAAATATGTCTTATATTTTTGGAAGGGGGGAATGGATCCATACTTCGCTGTACTTGCTTTTTTGTCTTCTATATATTTATTAACTAAACTTTGGAAATGGTCGGTATTTCGTGTTCTCGATATTTTTACGCTTGCCTCAACTTTATGCTTTTCAATTATCGCTCTTGGTTTTGTAGGAATTACACGAGACTATAGATTTTTATTTGCTTTTGCCGGTTGGATTTTTATGTACGCAATTTTCTCAAAGATACGAAATATGATCTTAAAATCAGGAATGGTTTTTTCTATTTTTTTGGCTTTAACTGCTGGAGCCGGAATTGTATTTTTTAATAAATATTTCGATTTGAAATTTTACGTTTTGTTGGTTACACTAAGCTTAGTAGTACTTAGTTTAAAGATAAGGAAATCAGGCATGAAGCAAATTTTACCGACAGATTTCATTAAGACTCTGATAGACAGATTAAAAAATAAAGAAAAACGCTTGGATAGTGAGCAAACATTGTTATCGAAAGAAGATCCGTTCACAGCTTCAAGGCGGGATATGGGAAATGCAGAAGAAGGAGACATGTCTGTTGAAGATGTAGAAAAAAACTTAGTTGATACTAAAAAGCTCACCATTTTTAAGATGAAGGCGCAGGTAAAAAAAGCGTTAGCTAAATTTAAAATTGGAACTTACGGGATTTGCGAGGTTTGTAAGAAACCAATTGATAATGCAAGACTTAAAGCTTATCCGGAAGCAACAACCTGCATTGAGCATGCTACAAAGAGTTCGAGCTAAAAAATATTTTTTAGTTGCCTTTTTAGTTTCACTGGCTATAAATCCAATTTTTACCTTCCTATATAGAAACAGTAAAAATTTTGTACTCAATTGTAATTACTTTGGTGGTTTGATTACAGGAAATTCATTCCTAATTTTATCTTTAGTTTTTCTCGGTGTTGTAATTTATTTTGGTTTGATTTCAAAAGATTCTGCTGAGTCAATTGGATTTGGTTTCTTAGTTAGCGGGGGAGTATGGAATTTAATACATAGAGTAGCCGGCAACTGTGTATATGATTACTTTAAGTTTGGACCGATTTATACTTTATTTTTGCGTTTTAATATTTCGGATGTTTTGATATGGGCGGGCTTGTTGTTGGTATTGACAACCTTTACGCAAGTCTGTATAAAAACACTACTGTCTAAAAAAAGCATTGATGTCAAAAGGTAAAACCCTAATTATTGCTCAATTTGCTACATTAGTTTTGTGGTGGGTCTTGCTCACCTTAATACACAGCAAACAGGGGTATGGAAATTCACTTTTTGGCCTTTGCATGGGTCTATACGCGCTCGTTTTTGGTATTTCTATTTCAATTTCAGCCTACAGATATAATAATCATTTACCGTTTAGAGGATCTACTGCCATAAGTTCCGCGGGGATAGCGTTTTTTGGTTTAGGTACAATACTTTGGTACCATTTCGAAGTCTTTAATAACATTGTTCTGCCGTTTCCCTCAGCTTCGGATATATTTTACGTTTTACAGTTTCCCTTAAGCTCGTTTGGATTAATACTTCTTTCAAGTCAATTGTCGAAAAATAAAACTTTGCAAAATGATTCAAAAAAGAAAGATAACTATTTGCAGATTGTACTAATTACTTTGGTCTACATGATAATTATTTTTCTTACCGTAA
>MEVN01000014.1 GCA_001772985.1 candidate division WWE3 bacterium RIFCSPLOWO2_12_FULL_36_10
ACAGTTGTAGCCAGAATTTTTGGTCCAATTTATGGTCCTTTGCAAAGACCGGCGGGAATGTTTCATCCAAGAGCGATAAATTACAATTACAACGGCAAAACTCTTAAAATTTTTGGACGAAAGGGTTTGGATACGGCAAAAGACAGTACTTATATTGATGATACGGTTGAAGGATTATTACTTTGCTTAGATCATGACTTTAAGTTTGAGATTTTTAACATTGGAACCTCAAACCCTTTGTCTATAAGAACTTGGCTTGATACTATTGAAAAGGCAATGGGGAAGCCTACAAAAATTGAAGTGGTTGAAACTGACGTTGCAGATGTTGCTTCAAGCGCCGATATTTCAAAAGCAAAAAAGATTTTGGGATATAATCCCGGCACAGATATGTACGAAGGTGTGAAGCGCCAAGTTGAAGTATTTAATCTTATGCCTGAATGGTACAAGACTCTTCCCAACGTTTAATAGTGCATATCCATCTCCCACATTTTTGAGTTGGTTTTGATATATTTTCTGATTTTGTTTAGGTCGTTTTCGGTACGAATGATGTGTTCGTAATAGTTTCGTTGCCATAATTTCACGTTTAATTTATTTTTATGTATTTCATACGTACATTTTGATTTAAAATAACGAATTATTTGTCCTAATGTAGGGGTTTGATTCATCAAACCCATATGACGATTGGATTTTATAATTTCCATTTTTATATCGGGTTTCATAAATGAAACCCCTACAATGGGATTGGATTTAATGATTATTATTCCATGAAAATGATTTGGCATTACAACATATTCATCCAATTGAATGTTGTTAAATCGATTCAACAATTTGTTCCATTGTGTATTAATCGTGTTTCCAATATCGTTCAAAACCACTTCACCATTCACAACATCCCCAAACAAACATTCACGATTTTTCGTGCAGATGGTAATAAAATATTTTCCGACACGGGAATAATCATGATTTTTCAATCTAATTGATCGGCGGTATTTATCCATATACTAATGTGTATTATGATATTTTGATTATGTCAAGAGCGACACACACGATTGGGTGAAACTTGATTTTGTGCTATAATCCCGTCCTATAGTGGTTTAAAGGCTAAAAATATGGATATATCAGCAGTCAGTTGGATATACAACTGCGAAGACACAATAAACGAGCTATACGAAAGGTTAACAGAAACGCTTGAAGGCGTTGGTTTATCGTACGAAATAATCTTTGTAAACGATGCCTCAAAAGACAATTCGTGGAAGGAAATTAAGGCATTGAACAAAAAAGATCCTCATGTTAAAGCAATAAATTTTAGAAGACACTACGGACAGTCCGCCGGTTTGCAAGCTGCGTTTGATATTGCAAAAGGGAAGTATGTTTTCACAATAAGCCCTACTTTAGAAAACAAGCCCGAAGATTTAGCCAAATTTATAACAAAAATGGAAAAAGAAGACTACGATATGTTAATTGGCTTTAGAAAATCAAAATTGAAGGGTAGATTTTATAGAGGAATGTTATCAAGTTTGGCAAATTCTGTTATTAGTTTATTAGTGGGTCAAGTATTAAGAGATATGACAACGCCGTTTAGACTTGTGAGAAGGGAAGTCTTAACTCACATGAAAATTTACGGCGACCATCATTTATTTTTACCGGCAATTGCTACATTATACGGTGCAAAATTTGGCGAAATTGAAATTTCTCATGGAAAGCCAAAAAATAAAAGCTTTGTACCTAATAAAGTAAGGTTTGTAAAAACCGCGTTTGATTTGTTGGTTTTAAAGTTTTTAATTTCTATTTCTACACCACCTTTTTCTATGACCCCGATGAGAGTTTTTGGAATTGCAGGGATTATTTCGTTTATTTTTGGGTTTGGGGTCGGATCGTATTTAACTATCCAAAAATTAATTTATGGGTACGAAATTGGTTCAAGACCTTTGTTATTATTGTCAGTGATGATGATTATATTGGGTGTGTTGTTTGTAGTTCTTGGAATTTTAGGGGAACTTATTGTAAGGGTGTACTTTGAAGGTCAAAATAAAAAGACGTATTCTGTAAGGGAGCATTTGAGTTAAGGATCATCTAAGATAAACCCTAAATTATACTGATTTAGCAATGACGTCTTTTATAGCCATATGTTTAAAAAATAAACTTTGTTGTAGCACTTAGTATTTATTTGATCTTTCGAAGTAAGGGATATAAGTATGAGTCCAGTATTACTTATTATCTAGATATATATTAAGGTGTATCCTAGGATTATCCTTGTTTCTTACCATTGTAATCATATAAATAATTATGTATAAAAATATCAATTGGGTTAGTTGCTGTAACGACGTGGTATCAAACTGACTTGGTGAATTCACCATTGTAGTAGAAGGTGTTTATCGGTTTGATCTTGGATTAACCTTTGAAACTAAAAAGCTTGACAATGTAGCAAGTGATGTGTTTATGATTTCACATATGAAAAAAAAGTTAATACTACCAAAATTTAAAAATGAAGATGAAGAAAGAGATTTTTGGTCAAAGATTGACCTCTCGGAATATTATGAACCTTCTGATCTTGTGCCAGTAAGTTTTCCGAATTTGAAGCCTACTTCTACCCCCATCTCAATAAGAGTGCCAGATTATTTGATCAATAGGGTAAAGGAAAAGGCTAATGCTATGGATATTCCATATCAGTCTCTCATAAAGAAGTTTATATCTGACGGGTTGAAGTTCTAGCGAACTAAGGGCTTGACAAGGGTTGAGCCCCATAGTATAATATAGGTATTCTGGTCCACATTAGACCAATTTCATTGTTTCATCTTATTACGAAGTAACTCTTCCAATCGGTTTTTCGTGCTAACGCTTTCTAATTACAAGGTAACTCCTTATAGAAGGTTTTTTCCTTGTATTTAGTGGCGTCAGCATGATTGCTGATCGGCAAGGGCTTTTAGGCCTTGTCGAACCTTTCTTTTCGTTTAGCGAATGGAGGATTTTGAGATGGCAAGAAAAAAGTCGGTCCCAGTTGGGGAGAGCGTCGTGGGCGCTCTTGCGACCGAGACGCCTTTGGTCTTGGATGTCACGAAAGTTGTTCCTGAGGCGGTTTCCGTCTCCCCGGCTCGCGTTCGGCCACCGATGCCCGATTTCCTGGGCGAAGGTGCGCACGAGTGCGATCGCTTCTTCACCCCCGAGGGTGAGGATGCGAAGTGCTTCGGATGGGCGAAGAAAGGGAACGAATTTTGCGCCAATTGCTTTTCGGCGCAGAAAGCCACGGCTCTCGGCACGAACGGGCGGATCCCGATGCCCGCAACCGGCGGACCGTGGCTCCCTTGCCCCACCTGCACGACGGGATGGCGTTCGGAGACCTTCCCGAACTGCAAGCGCTGTTACGATCGCGCGCAGGATGGAGAAGGCCAGAACCACCGGACGAACGGCAAACCGCCGATCCCGGCTGAGAAGGTTGTTGAGGCCACGAAAGCGCGGATCTTGAAGTTTGCGAAGTGGCTCGACGGGGAGAACAAAGTCCACACCGAGGCCTTGATGCAGGCCAACGAATTGCTGGCCAAGGCTGAAGAAGAGGCGGCTTACGCCGATCCCGATTCTCAGGACTTTGCGCGAGAACTCGCGAACGGTGCAAGCGACATCGTGGGCGCCATGATCGTCGAGGCACTGGCCGCTCGGTGGGAGAAGTTGTGGGCGGAGTCATTTCGTCTCAACGTGGAAATTCCCGCTGACGCACGCGAGTGCTTGCATCGGTACGGAGAATTTCTGAACGAAGAGAAGTATGGACAGGCCGCGGCGACGCTTTTGCGGGGTACAGGCATTCTCAACATTGAGTTGAAGCCTGCGCGGTTGGTGTCTCGGGAAAACGGAGACGGCCAGGGAAATCATTCGCAAGGGCAATCCTGGCAGGACGACCTCGGTTTCGCTCCGGAAAAAAAGCGCCAAAACCGCGTCAGCAAGATGGAAAGGCTGTCCGCGATTCGCGAACTCAGAGATCGGGCTCGCGCCAACGCCTAATCTTTCCCGCCCCTCGCCCTTTATGGGAGTTGCTGTGAGGTTCACGCCTCTTCTTCACAGTGTAAAAATTATAGAGGAACAGTAGTAGTAACAAACGCGGAAGAGCAGACAATTAGAAAAGAAGCAATTCTTAACTAACTGCTCTTCCGCGTAACACAATCCATGGAAAAATGTAGATAAATGATAATCTCCGAATACTAATTACGTTTTTGAGATAGTTATTTATCCATATTCTTCCACCAGCCTAAATGGCTAATATATCCAAGAAGGAGGTGAAAAAGAACAATGGCAAAGAACCACACGGGGCAGTACTTTCGCCCCACCGAAGATCGAGCGATTGCTCGGGTGGAAAAGTCGCCCAAGCCCGCTCCCGCCCCCAAGCCTGCCGGCAAACCCGCCAGCAAGTAAGGGGAAGTTCTTCGGGTTTTTGGCGCCAACCCCATTCCGTCAAATGCGGAATCCAGACTCTTTTAATGAAGAGGAGCTGGTGGCTCAAAAGGTTAGGGGATCGGTATTGCGGCTCAAGAAAAGCAATCCGACGGCACAGACGAGTGCTGTAATGAATTATTCGTCGAATGATTGAATGAGGAGCAACAGACTGGAGAGAAAATTTCACAATCAGCAACATGTGAACTCTCCAGTCCGTTTTTTTACCAATAAACCTTAACGCCTTTTAACAACAATAAATCCCTATCAAAACTTGCCAATAAATTACCTTTAGAACTTGATGCAATAATACAATCGGCCATATCAAGCGATGAATTTTCATAAATTTCTATGGCATTTTTCACATGTTTAGAAACATAAATATTATTTTTTGAAGCTAAAAACTTAAAAGCGATTAAAACTTTTTGTCTTGATGAGTTATATGAAAAACTTAGAAGTACATATTCGATTTCTGGGAAAACAACATCAGGAACATACAACTCTTCATCACTTTCGATAAGTTTCTTTACTTTTTCTGCCTTAATTAAATCATCTTTTGTAAAAAATCTGATTAAGGTGTTGGTATCTAGAACGACCATTTTTACTTTTGGAGGCTTTTATTTATAAACTTTTTTGATCTTTGAGTAGAAATAGCTTTTTTTATTTGTTCTTTGCTTATTTCACCACCAGTTTTAAACGAGCCGTACACATCTTTAGTCTGGGGGAATGGGCGCATGATTATTTTGTTGTCCTCCATTGTAACCTCAATTCTATCTGACGGCATTATATTTAAAGCATCTCTTATCGTTTTAGGTACTACGACTTGTCCTTTTTTTGATATAGATGTAGTCTTCACACTCTAATTATAGTTGGTAAAACTTTTGGCGTCAAGTTTTACTTCGAAACGCGGAGCTACTTATATGAAATTCTGATGGAATACTAGACTTTATAAATATGATACAATATCGTTTATCCCGAACCCCTGAAAAGGAGAAGTGAGATGCCACCAGCGTGTAGGCAAAAGAGTGTAAGCTTTCCAAGGAACAAGCTGTGATTTTTATTTATGAATGTAGTCAAACGGGAAAGTTAGTTGACGAAACAGACTTTTGGGCAGCTTTTAACTCTGCGTCGTTGACTACAAAGAAAAGGAGGCAGGAATGACAGTGGGTGTGTATGGTAATCCTGTTCCCGATAACAGCGGCAATGGCAACTTTCGCAACAGAGGGCCTCGTCGCGATGGAAGAAAAAAAGTCAAGAAAGGATCCCTGAAAAAAGCGAACATACGTCCAATTCCGGGTCAATGGATGATTGATGAATGGGCAAATAGGTTTGGGTTGGATTCAGAATGGCTTGGGCTTAATGCTTGGAATGGGGAATTGAATTCACAGGAAGCTTACGCTTTACTTAAAGCGTGTAATGAAGTTAGAAAAGTTAGTGAAGATGCGTTTTGGCAGGCATATTCTGGGTCGCAAAGTTAATTCCAACAATTTCAGCCGGCTTGACACGTGTAACAACACGAGTTAGGCCGGTTTTTTTATTTAAAATTATCTTTGAATAGAGATTCTCTCACGGATTTGAGCATTTTGTGTATTTTCTTAATATTCTTTAAGTCTTCTTTTTCTTCTTTTAACATTTGTAGATTATATCAAAAGTTTTAAGTTAGGATATTCTATAGCGTTTTCGGTAAAACAACATTAAAATTAATCAACGACCTCTCCGAAACTAACTACACAATTAGAGACAAAAAACGGGAAGCAGTTAACAATTCGGATTTCGTGGAGTTAGCCTGCGAAAAAGTAGAAAGGTATAGAAGTACTGTTGAGGGCTTAAATCTTTTGCTTGATTCATATGCTAGATTTTTTGTAAAAACTAAATCGGTAGGCATTCCTTCAAATCAGATAGGATTTTTAGAGACACTGTTTAACCGCGTTTACCGGGGGTTAATATTGATGAACTATATCTGGATCCAAAAGTAGGGGAGTTAAAGTTATCGGGTTCAAGTAAATATGTGGTCTTTGGTCCTAGAAAAAATTTGAGGCAAGTTGCTTTTGTTTCTTTGCAACCTGCCTCTGAACTAGTTAACTAGCTGTAAATCCTATTTCGATTGAAGACTTCTAACCGCAATACGGTTCGCCATTGCCCAAGTGTAAAGACCGTAATTACCATCAAGGCTGGCAAACCATTTGGCTTCAGTAGCATTTCGGGTGTAACTGTAATCAATTCCTTCGTTTTCATCAAGTTTTACATAAGTCCTTTGTTCTTCACTCACATCGTACTTGAAAATAACAAAACCTCCATTAATTTCCTCAA
>MEVN01000015.1 GCA_001772985.1 candidate division WWE3 bacterium RIFCSPLOWO2_12_FULL_36_10
GTTTCCGCGCGGTGTCCACCAGAGATAAGTGTGGGGATCGCAACCATTGGCCGAAAGGTCAAAAACCTGCGCATCCGACCATCCCCAGCGATCCGCCGGAGGCTCAGGAACAGTCGTAGTGAGCACTTCCGTCGCCATCAAGGTAACGACGACGGTGACGGTAAGAGTGGCTGTCGGCGCCAGCGCGGCAAGCGTGGCACTGATTGCCTCTCCCACCGAAACGGTCGGGGTGGGGGTGGCGACCGGAGCCATCGCGGTGAGCGTGGCTTCCACAGCTCCCTGCACGTCCATCGGAACCGTCGGAGTTTCCGTCGCAGCGACGGCACCAGTGTCCGGCGGAGGCGTTCCCTGAGGCAACACCCCAACCTGCTGGTCGGTGCCACCACAAGCCGAAACAAAAAGCGCAAAAACGAGCAAAACGATCAAACCAAAGAACTTATTCGTCTTCATCTTCGTCTTCATTCGAGTCTCCTTTTATGAGTTACTGAAGTGGAATAGTGAGCTTGCACTTCTCAAAAGTCTGACCGGGCTTCAGTACCCCCGCCAGCTCGAGATCCGTACCTGCTCTGTCTGGAACAACTTCGATCCGTTGCTCCTCCAAAGCCGTGTATTCGGAAACAATCCAAAAAGTTACCGGGTTTCCGCAGTTGTCGACCATTATGTTCTCTCCCCATTGAAGCAAAACTTCTTGGGGTTGTAAGGCCGGCACAATCAAAAAACCAAATACCAAGCCGGCAACAAGAACTACCAGTAGGCTTGCGATCCAGTTTTTCCGCACAAGGGCAACAAAGGCCGTAATGTAGGGAAGAACATAATCGCCAAAGGCTTGGGCCGAAATTTCGCGGATTTCTTCAAAAGCGTACTTGAAATTACCTTCGTGTCTTACTAAGAAGTACCATGCAATGACGGCACCTAGGCCAATCCAGAACAGATTCATTCTGTTTTTCTCCTTTCATAGAAGATTCCCGCTTGGGTTCCTGCAATGAAACCTGCTAGGAAAACAAGAATTGTTCCAATGAGACTTCCGTACGATTCCTTCATGCAATCAAATGCCACATACAGGCGTTTCGTTTGAGTTTCCCGAATAAAGCATTTGCCTTCGCTTTCAAGTTGCTCAGCAGGAGCTTGAATACTCTCTCGCGAGCTAACAAAGCTCGGAAGTTGAATCTTACCCGAGAGAATGAAATAAAGCAAAGTCAATACAGCAAGTGCCAAAATGGCGTAAAGGATATACCTCAAATATTTTCTTAAAAACACGCCAAAGCCTGATTCGTCCGTAAACTTACCGGCGCGCTCAACGCGAATCGGTCCGGAACGAAATGGTTCAGTAATTGTGTACCAAATACTCATGAAAAATTCTTTGATTGCTTTCATTTCCTCCTCCTTCTTGGTAGATGATTGGCTATGAATACAGAGAACAAGGTAAATTAACGTATAGAATTACACCAGCGAGGGAAAGTTTTTAAGAACTTTCTTTCCCTCACTGGCGCGAGAATCAAACTAACTTACTGCCGACGACCTCGGGAAAACATAAATCCCAAGACAATGCCGGCGATCAAAACGAGAAGCAATACCGAGCCAAGCTGGCTCTGAAAGTAATGCTCTCCTCCCATAAGTGCCAATGCCCCATTGCCGACGTAAACGAGCAGTCCGCCGACAATATTCATGGCAAAAACGGGAAGGCTGTGGACAGCGCCTGCGATAAGAACCATAGGAACTCCCACGAAAATCAAAATCTGAAAAAGAACTTTCCAAAAACTTCCACCGCCTTGACGTCGCGAAACAATTCGAACGTTGGTATCATTTGCTTCTGGCTGATCATCGGCCGGCAACAGTCGCTGAGGCCGAGGGGCTTCTGGAAGCGGAAGCGCAACATTACTTACGGGTGCTGGCCCAGGTGCTACGGCATTCATTTCCTATTCCCTCCATTCTTTGATGTATTGACGGGAGTCGTAGAATCAAAACGATCAGTTGCTACGACTCCCGTTTGACAACCTGTGAACCTAAAAAACTACTTGCCGGAACCCTTTTTGCGTCTGCGAACAGCCTCAGCCTTAGCCTTGGCTTTTTCACGCGCAATTCGCTCCGCTTCGGTAGCTTCCTTCTCGGCCTTCCGCTTTGCGCGAATGGGAGCGAATGGGTCCTCAACTTCATCCGAAATTGTCCTGCAAGCCAACACGGCAAGCTCTTCCTCAAACATAATTGGGTGACCCACAAGCACACAAACTCCATCCCCAATCGTGAAAAGCTTGGTGTTGATTGTCGTATTTTCCCCAATAAAAGCACTGCCGAACAACCAGCAAAGCTGAGTCCAGTGCTCGGGGTCAGAAAGGGTCGCCTCGATTTCCTCAAAAGTCAAGTCGTGATACTGAGTCATAATCCAACGCTCAAGCGTACTCAACGCAACTACGCGCGAGCCATTGGTCGTGAGCTGAATAAGATCAGTACCCAACTTTTCAAGAATTTCGTCGATCAACCCTTCGCCAAACAAACGAATCTCCACGTCTTTCGTTTTACCCCAACTCTTCTTCGTGGAATGCAAAACGACATCATTTTCACGAAGGTAGAGCAAAACCGGAATTAAATCCTTGAGCCTGTCCGGGCGCATCAATTTCCTGTTAACCGGAACAATCGGGAATCGTCCCAACCCATCCGGCCGCCCGTACCTAATCGAACCTGCCCGCAACTCACGCTCAAGAATTTCACGAGCATATTCCCCGGAAATTTGAGGGGCTCGGGTAATCTGAACTCCCACCCAACGGTCGGGCAAAGTGGGATCGTTCGCGGCATACCAAACTACCATAGTCGGAGAAGACTTCTTCTCTCTGGCCACAGTAAGAGCGTTGGCGTGCCGAGCCCGAACATAAGGGGAGGTATGAGCTACCGAGTCAAAAATAGTGACGTCCTCTTCGTCCTGACGCGGTTGTCCGAGCAGAATAACCATGTCAGAAACGATTCTTTGCATCGCCGCGGCGCGCTCGACAATATGCTGTCGAACAACACCCCTCACTTGCAGCGACTCAAGGTGAGAAAGGCACGCGTAAGAAGTGACCGAAGGGTAACCGTGTGATCTCAGAAAATCCGGAATAACCAAAAGGGCGCCGGAGCCGACGCTTCCCGTAAGACCACCCCACACATCAACAAACTGTGCGTTACGATCATAAAGAACGCCGATCAACTGACTCCCAAAGTCATTCTCATCAGATTCCTCTTCTTCGTTAAAACTCAAAAGCCAGCAAAAGAGAATAAGACTGGTCTCAAGAATCTGACCACCCCCATCTTTGCCAACGAAGTCATCAAGAGCCATCACCCGAATGTAGCGCTTGCCGTCGGGAGACTGCTCATCATCAATCGTAATGTACAATTCTTCACTCAAAAGTTCTTTTTGTGCGTTACGTTCAATAAGAGCGCGGGACTTTTTGTACTGCTTAAGTCCCCAACCCTTAAGTTCGTCGCGCAAAGTGCGCCACGAAACTCCGTTTGGGTACCGTAAAGTTACAAGGTGGTACAAATCGAAAAAGTGCGGGGGGTTGTGAAAGTTCCCTTCTGCATTCGGGACTCCCCCACGTTCAACATAAGGACTCGGAAAATCAAATTCTATTACAGATTCGGGACCTTTGCCACGAACGGCGTCCCCAAATCTCAATGTTACTGTTCCCATCTTATCCGGAGTTCCAACGATCTTTTCGATCGGGTTCTCCGCCGCGTTTTCTTTCGAACGAAGTTTTCGCGGTGCTAACTTTTTCGCCATTTCTTCCTTCCTTTCCTGATGTTCAAGCCTATTTCTCGCCTTTGGCTTGTGTAAGGCCATGCAAACACCTTTGCATGAAGTCGCCCCGATGTATTAATTTCATCGGAACAATTACGTTAACTTATGTCAACGTCTGTGGGGAACCCTCCCACTTTCCGCGTCCCTCTTCTTCCGGCATGACGCCGTGAGAGACTTTACAGGTTTGCGCAGGTTTATACAAAGGCAATCTTCCGATGCCAAGGCCCCTGTATGCGCTCCTGAGAAAAATGTTCAATGGTCTGAAGCGTCTGCGATGTGCGCAGCAGGCTACAGACCAAGTCCGGTTTCTTGCCATTTCAGTGGTATCCTCATTCTCTCGCTACCTTGGCGATAGCAAAATCATGAGGTTGAAATGGTTTAAGAACCCGGCGCGGGTTTCCCGTACAACTTGCCTTACAGGCAGGAAGCCCGTTCTAAACACAATTATTTTTGTTCGATTATGCTCAAAACGGGTTTCCCACCTATACAAAACAAGACATTCTAAATTCTAATTTAAATTCCATACGCAAAGGCCATCATTCGCCGAAGGCGAATCATAGCACCTTGCTCTCTGCATTCATCTCTGTTATTCATCTCTGTTATTTACTATTGATATTTTCAAAGTACTAGCCAAACAAAAACCCACTCGTCGTGGGCAGAGAGGTTTCTTTGGCTACGTGAGGATTCTACACCATAAACTTGATTTTGTCAACCCATAGTCACCGATGCCGGAGTTCAAGTATGATATTATTCTTTCATTGTGAACAAAATAGAACAAGCCAAAAAGCTTGCAAGACAAATTCATAAAGGCCAATTTAGGTTAAACGGAGAAAGCTATTACAATCATGTTGAACGTGTATTTAACAAACTCTACAACGCCGGCGTTCGTGACGAAACTGTATTAATATCTGCACTTCTTCACAACTCACTTCAATACTCCGATAGTCCAAAATCCCAAATCCAAAAGCAATTTGGACCAGAAGTACTTTTTATAATCGAGCAGTATAAAAAACTAACAGAAAAAACAATAAAAAGAAACTCGCCAAAAAACTTTAATGAAAAATACATTATCCAAACATTTCTAAATCTGGCAAAAGACATTAGAGTTCTTTTAATACGTTTGGCAGACAGGGCAGATAACATAGAATCCGCATTCATTTTTCCACTTGAACGAAGAGAACGTGCTGCCGAAAGAGCGTTATATGTTTACTCCCCTATTTGTAGACTCATGGGCGGTTTAAATTTTACAAGAACTTTGGAAGATGAAGCTTTTAAGATTTTACATCCACAACAATATTTTCAAATTAAAAAACTCATAGACAAAAAGAAAGAAAAAATAAATAAATTATTCGCGGAGTCTGAAGAAGTTTTACGCGAAATATTAGATGAAAGAAATATAAACGCAAAAATCAATCATAGAATAAAACATGCCTACGGAATTTACAGAAAAAGTCTTTTATATATAAGTAAAGGAATAAATCCGGGAAAAAACTTTGAAAATATTTTAGACGTTGCCGCCATGAGATTTGTTGTGAATACAGTCGAGGAATGTTACATAGTTGAAGATATTTTAAAACAGTTGTGGAATGAAGTTTCTGATTCACGCGATGATTATATTAGAAGTCCAAAACCTTCCGGTTACCAGTCACTTCATAACGCCTTTAAAGTAGATAGGCAATTAGTAATTGAGGTTCAAATTCGCACACACGAAATGCATGAAATAAGTGAATTCGGAAAAGCGAGTCACATGTTCTATAAACAAAGATTCTATAAAATGGGGGATAATATTAAGGAAAAGTTCTTGGATAATATTAGTATTTTAAAAGAAATAAATTACTGGAACATTGAAAACAAAAGCGCAAGTAAGGAATTTGAATTTACACAGTTTGATAAATTTGTTTACGTATTCACACCAAAGGGAGATATTATAGAACTTCCAAAAGGCGCTACGGTTTTGGACTTTGCTTATTCTATTCACGAGGATCTTGGCCATTCCTGCTCCGGATGCTTAATAAACGAAAAAATCGCAAAGCTTGAGACACAGCTAAAAGACGGAGACCTAGTAGAAATTAGGGTTTCAAAGAATAAAAAGGTTCCAAGCCCGGATTGGCTTGATATAGCACAAACTAAACGTGCAAAGCACTTCATCAAAAGGGCTTTAATTAAGGTTTCACCCAGCTCCACCCTACAACGTTAGTTGTACATTTGATGTTTTAAGACCGCAGAAACGACAAAAACGACCAAACAAATCAATGTTCATAGCTTGTTTATTTGTCATTTTAGGAATAAGTTAAAAAGAGTTAGCCTGCTTCTCCTGTCCAGAAGCGCTAAGGCCTTATTTGCCCGCAAGGGTAATAGTTGACAGGCTCGAAAGAGCCTGAAGATAACGTAAAAAACGCTCTGTGGTTGTCGCTTTTAGCCGCCTCTTATGGGGCGTTTTTTATCTAAGGTTAATCCAAGATAAACCTCACAAAACCTCATTATACTAATGCCTACTTATTAAATCTGAAGTGACGTCGCACCATCTCAATAAACAACGCGGTATAATTTTCAGGGGTGGCTACATATATTACTACGGTGATAGAAAACAAGGTTTATCCTAGGTTACACCTTATTATATACGGATATATCAAGTAAAATAGCACTTACACTTTTATCAAACACTTTCGTATTCAAATAAATTCAGGATAATACGCTGTGATTCATTTCTAAGTAATTAAGTAGTATATACAATGTTGGTAAATCAATAATATTTAAGGGTTGTCTTAGATTATCCTTTAATAATCCCAAATACCATTTTTCCGGCTTGAGTTTGTATTACCCTTGTTATTTCTGCTTCAACTTCTTCGTTTTCTTTATCTTTTGCCCCCTCAACAACAACCATAGTTCCATCCGGCAAGTACCCAACTCCTTGTTCTTTCTCTTTTACTTTTTGTACAATCTTTATTTTTAACTTCTCTCCGGGAAGCACAACCGCCTTCACCGCGTTCACCAACTCATTTAAATTTAATACTGAAACACCCGAAACTGTTGCTAGCTTATTAAGATTAAAGTCTAATGTCATAAGTTTTGCATTGTATTTTCTTGAAAGTTTTACTAACTGCTTGTCAACCCCGTCACCTTTTAAAATATAATCATCAACAAAAACAACTTTTACCACTTTTTTTAAATCATCAAGTACTACGAGTCCGCGTCTTCCCCTTTGTCTTTTTAAATTATTTTCACTATCTGAAATTAAATGAAGTTCGTCCATTACAGATTGTGTAACTAAAACCTTTTCATCAAAAAATCCTGTTTTAATTATGTCAACAATTCTCCCGTCAATTAAAACCGAAGTGTCAATTAGTACTCCACCTTTCACAACTTCTTTTAGTTTTTGCTCAATATCTTCTTTTTTTCTTTTCTGTTTATTTCGTCTGCTTTCTTCCATTCTTTTACTTTGCTGATCCCAAAAGTTTCCAACTATTTCTGAGATTGTTTTTGTTACAAGTTTTTCAATCCAGTCTTTAACTAAAATAGCTAGTATGGGAACTGTGTGAAATCCAAACATTCCAAGTGTTATAGAAATTAGTACTTCTGCTAAAAACGGCACACCAAAAAGAGGGTTCTGGTGAAAAAATAACGTGTTTGAAAAGTTAAAGCCTACAATAAAAAACACTGCCCCTAAAGCCGATTTTATGGCAAATCTTATTAACGATTTTGCTATTTTTGGCTTGTCGATCTTTGACTTCACGACCATAACTTTGCCACCGCCTCCTTTAAGGTTCTTGTATTTTCAGGACTAATAATATTTGTAAAACCCATTTTCTTAGCCTCCTTTTCTCTTTGTACAGCATGCGAAACTTTCCTAATTTCTCCAAGAAGCCCACACTCGCCAAAGACCGCGGTCTTTGCACCTACAGTTTTATCTTTTAAAGAAGAGGCAATTGCAAGACAAACCGCTAAATCGCAAGCGTAATCAGAGATTTTAAAGCCTCCTGCAACATTTACATAAACGTCAAAAGTTGAAAGGTTTAAGCTGCATCTTTTTTCTAGTGTAGCAATTAAAACCGAAAGCCTATTTGCATTAAAACCACTCGCTGTTCTTTTTGGATATCCAAAAGCGGTTCTTGATACAAGGGCTTGAATTTCAAATAAAATTGGTCTAAATCCTTCCATAACAACAGTAACACACGAACCCGAAGCCTTTTCCAAACGTTCGTTTAAAAATAATTTTGAAGGGTTTGTTACTTGTTCCATACCTTTTTCGTTCATTTCAAATACTCCAACTTCGGAAATTGGACCAAATCTATTTTTTGTGGTTTTTAAAATTCTATATAAATGTTGTGAGTCGCCTTCTAGGTATAAGACTGTGTCAACTAAATGCTCTAAAACTTTTGGTCCTGCAACTGTTCCTTCTTTTGTAACATGTCCAATTAAAATTAATGGAACATTGGTTCTTTTGGCACAATCAGTTAAAATTTGCGCGCAGGCTTTTACTTGCCCTACCGATCCTGCAACACCTGTTAGCTGTTGAGTAGTTAAAGTTTGAATTGAATCAACAATTACCAGCGCGTAATCCTTTTTTTCATTTAAACTTTCAGAAATAACATCGGCGTCATTTTCAGAAAGGACGAAAAGGTTTTCTGCTTTATAACCCATTCGTTCTGCTCTTATTTTTATTTGCCCCGGACTTTCCTCTCCGCAAATGTATAGTACTTTTTTATTTTTAAGTTCCTTGGCAATTTGAGTAAGTAACGTGCTTTTTCCAATTCCCGGATCGCCTGCAATTAAAACGACTTGGCCGGGAACAAAACCTCCTCCCAATACATGATCGAATTCGGAAATATTTGAGGAAATTCTGGTGTATGTGTCTGATGAAACCTTTGAGAGTTGTACTGGCGCCATAATGTTGGTACTCAAAAGTCCTCGCCTCGAAATTCCAAAACCCTTTGTTCCAATAATACTTTTTGCGCTAACCACACTTTCAACAAAACTATTCCAAGTACCGCACTCAGGACATTGCCCAACCCAATTGGACGTTTCAAATGAGCAGTTTTGGCAAACGTAAACTGATTTTTGTTTTATCGACATAAAAACAGAATACCATGTCGGAGTTTTTTCACAACCCCATAGTGGCTATTGTGAGTGGATTAGAATTGAATTTTCTTTAACTGTGGCCAAAAGACTTAAAGGTCTATGGGTATTTTTCAAAAGAATTTCCGCAATTCTGTCTAATAATTCTTTTTCAACAACTCTTCTTAACGATCTTGCCCCATATTCATCTGAATATCCCGAAGTTAATAACAATTTCTTAACCTTTATATTCATCTTTAATGTAATTTTTTGTTTTTTTAGAGCTTCGTGAACTTCTGAGATTAATAAGTTTAATATTTTCATTTGCTCAACTTGTTTTAGCTTTTTAAAAATTATGATCTCATCAAATCTATTTAGTAGCTCGGGTTTTAGAATCTTTTTTAAGTTATTTTTAAGTTTTGCTTCAACTTTATTTTCATTATTTTCACTTTTTTCAAAACCAATGTCTTCTTTTCTAAGTAAATCGGTTCCAAGGTTACTCGTTAAAATAACTACACTACTTGAAAAGTCATAAGTGTTTCCTCGCGCATCAGAAAGCTCTCCTTCTTCCATAATTTGTAAAAGAATATTTAGTACATCGGGATGAGCTTTTTCTATTTCGTCAAAAAGTACTACACTGTCGGGTTTTTCTTCAATTTTTGATGTTAACTCGCCGCCCTCACCATATCCAACGTATCCCGGAGGAGCGCCTACCAATCTTGCAATTGTATGTTTTTCACCAAAGTCGCTCATATCCAAGCGAATTAGACTGTTGTCACCAAAAGCAGACATTGCTAAAACCTTTGCTAGTTCAGTTTTACCAACACCGGTGGGACCTAAAAGTAAAAAGTTGCCAAGTGGTCTTTTCCTTGATCTTAAGCCAAGTTTTGACCTCACTAAACTTTTTGCAACAATGTCAACAGCCTCATCTTGACCAATTATTTTTTGCTTAATTCTTTCAGCTAATGTGCCGAGAGATTCTAAATCAACCCCAATGTGGGTTACCCCATCATATCCAAATTCATTAACTGCTTCATCAATTTCTAAGTTAGTTAGTACAAGAGGCTGACCTGAAAACATGTCTTTTTCAGCGCTACCAATTTTATGTTCTATTTTTAAAAGCCTTTTTCTAAAATCGTACGCAGAAGAATAATTTCCTTTTTCCATATTTAAATCAATTTGTTGTTCGTACATTAATTTTTTCACAACAAGATTTTTGTAACTTTTAGATACCACACTTTTTTTCAATAACAACTTTGAGCAAGCTCTATCTAAAAGCTCCAAACCCTTTTGTGGAAATTTTTTGTCTTTTAAATCATTCTTAGCTTTTGTATAAACGTAATCAATTATTTCTGGTGGGATTTTTATATTATGATGAATACTTAAATCGGAAATCCTATTCTCTAAAAACTTTAGTGTGCTGTCTTTTGAAGGCTCCTCTAAATTAACGATTGTAAAATTCTGAAGTATATGCTCGTTTTCTAAAAGTACACGGTCATACAACGACGCGCTCATAACTGCAACTAGTCTTACCCCAATAGATCTAAAATCAGACTTTAACATTGAAAAAGCTAACGGAACTGTTAAGCCCATGTTAGTTGCAATAAAAAGATTCTGAAAATTCTTTATAAAAATTATTGTATTTCCCATTCTTGCTACTTCTTCAACAAACGCAGCAAGGGCGAATTCAAGACTATCTTTGTTTGAAAGGCTGGCGATAAAAGCCAATAAATCAAACTCGACAACATTATAATTAAGAAGGGATGGGGGAACATCTAAAGAATTTATTTTATGTACCAATATTTCTATTAAGGTTTCTTTACCAACACCGGGCTCACCAACAACAATTGGATTTGGACTGTCTTTTTGAAGTAATACTGAAATTAAATTATTAACTTCTTTCCTGTAAACCGGAGCTTTGTAATTCCCTATGAATTTTTTATTAAGGTTAATTCCAAAAGCTTCTAAAATCGGTTAGTGTTTAGTGCTATCGTAGGGCTTTATGGATTTTTGAAAAGTATTTGATTTTGATATTTCATCTTTTATAATCTCCGCATCGGGTGAGGAAATTAGGCGAAGAAGCGCTAAAAGTAAATGTTCAGTACCAACATAAGGATGTTGGAGTGAGGCTGATTGAAAATAAGCTTCTTCAACTAAGCGGTTTACATCAATAAGTCTTGCCTTATCTATTCTTAATTTTTTTGTGGTATTTAAAATTGTGGCGCCAAGTCCGGTTGAAACATAAATTGCTTTCATTACAGTTCCCGCTTCAACCTGCCGGTCTTTTGCCAAACTTAAAAGCAATATCTTCGCCCTTTCAGTGAGCCTGTTTATTACCATATGATTTAACTTTTTTTGAGCTGTCTGATGCTAAGAGCAAGTTTTTGATTTTCGCCATCAACCAGAGTTACTACAGCGGAAACTTTTTGACCTTCTTCAAGCGGGCCTTCTGTTTCTGAAACATGAACCAATCCATCTAAACCTTTTTCAAGATTAATAAAAGCGCCAAAAGGAACAACTTTACTAACAATACCTTTCACAGTTGCGCCAACCGGATATTTAGTTTCCACATTTTCCCATGGATTGTCGGTTAATTTTTTAACACTTAATGCTAGTTTTCCGGATTTTTCATCAACACCTAAAACTTTTACAGAAATTTTGCTACCAA
>MEVN01000016.1 GCA_001772985.1 candidate division WWE3 bacterium RIFCSPLOWO2_12_FULL_36_10
CAGTTGGTCTTACCTTTGGAGGAACAGAAATTTTCTCAGATGAAGTGAATTTTGAGATTATTGATGAGACCCCCGATAACCAGTAGAATGTGTATAAGGATTTATAGTGATTTTATTGAACAATTCAAGATTAATAGGCATATTTAAGAAATGCTTGTATGTATTTACATGCTTGTTTACAGTCGTTCTTATTTTTGTTTTTTTAGCCTCAGTTAAGGCTATTTTCTATAGACCCAGTTATGTTTTTCCAACTTACGCTTTGATCAAAACCTATGTTTCTTTTGTACTCATGGCGATGTGTTTAATAATTTTGAAGTGGCCAACAAAAGCCTTTGAAATAACGAAAAGAATAGTACTTTTTTCAAGGCTTAAGCATATTTTTACAACTTTGATTCAAAAAGTACGAAGTTGGGTAGTAGTTTTCTCATCAAGCGAGCCAAAAGAAAAATGGAAAATGTTACGCCTGCCGATTTTTGTTCTAATTTTAATTGCGATTGCAGTTAACATAGCTCCGTACATTAAATCACCAAAAGTTGTTTCATCCTTTCCGGATACTAGTTCTGTAGAGGTACCATTGGATTCTACAATCGAATTTTCATTTGATAGACCAGTGAATAAAAAGTCAGTGGAATCGGCTTTTAGGATAGATCCCGTTGTGAAAGGTAATTTTGAATGGAAATCAAATAATGAGTTCACGTTTAAACCAGAAGTAAAGTTTGAAAGAAGTACAAGTTATAAAGTTAAATTTGTAGGCTCGGTTTTATCGTCTTATTTAATTCCCTCATTTAAAAATCCTAATATCTTTTTTACTACTTTAGGAAACCCCTCTGTAATTGTTGCAAGCCCTGTAACCGAGAGCTTAGAATCTATATCCGCAATTACAGTTATATTTGATCGACCAATGATTCCTTTAACTACATTTGTCCAAAGAGACTCAATTACGGCACCTTTTACTATAGAACCCTTCATCGGTGGTGTTGGAAGGTGGCTTGGAACAACTGCGTATGAGTTTAGGCCGGACGAGCCATATAAAAATGGGACTTATTATAAAGTTGTTGTAGCTTCTGGAATAAGATCGGTAGATGGAGGAGAACTTAAGGATGCATATTCGTGGCAATTTGTTGGCGGAATTCCAAGAATCGAAAGCGTGTACCCCGAATCAGGATACTTATACGCAAACCCGAACACTGAATTAAGGATTAAATTCAATCAAAAAGTAAATCTAACTGAATTGGAAAAAAGGGTTGTTAACATTACCGGAGGCTTTCGATATGACTCTAAAGATCCAACAACAGTAATTATTAAACCTTCGTCTCCGTTAGCTAGAAATATGAACTATACCATAGTTATAAATCAAGGGGTTGTGGGGATGGAAGGGGTTGTAGGTACAGAGTCGGATTATAGTTGGAATTTTTCTGTAGCCAATTTCCCTTCAGTTGTCAGTACAACTCCAAAAAACGGCGATATAAATGTTAAAGAGGAAAATAGCATTCAGGTTGAATTTAGGACTCCTATGGATGAGGAGTCCTTAAAGAAGAATGTACGAATTACCCCAGCGCCAGACGGAAAACTCTCAATGTATTTTAGTGAATATAATAATGCTTTGGAGATAAATACCTTAATTCCTCGCTCTTTAAAATATTCTGTAACAATCTTAGGAAATGCTTTGGATCAATACGGATATCCACTTGGGAAAGATTACACTTTTACCTTTAATACCGCTCCGTTTGATCCTTCAGTGACTTTATTGCCAAATGGAACATATTTTGCTTCTTTTAATCAGGGAATAATACCAAGAATAGTGGCCCGAGTAACTAATACTTCGAAGGTTGATTACACACTTTACGAACTTCCAAGAGATCAGTTTAATCATCTTTATAAACTTTATTACGATTACACTTATAGGAACTCAATTTGCGGAAACGATTTAGAATGCGGGAACTGGCAAAAATACGATACAAGTAAGTTGAAAATTATAAAAAAGTGGTTTGAGAAAATAGATTCTGGGGATAATGTGCCTGTTAATGTAGTTACCAAAGTATCAAATGAGGCCGGGCAAAACATTTCTTCCGGAACGTATTTTCTTGATGCCAGATTGCCAAACGGGGTACACGACAATATGGTAATGATAGTTTCAAAGACTTCTCTAACGGTAAAGCACAGTACCGGGCAGATTTTTGTTTGGGCCATTGACCAGTCTACCGGAATGCCTGTTTCCGGTATGGATATGGAAGTTTTCAATCAGGATGGAAGTGTTATAACTTCTGGTAGGACAAATGCGGACGGAGTTTGGTTTAAGGATGTTAATTTATATAAAGATAAAGTAGATCCATATAATATTAGATTTTTAATAAGCGGAAAAAAGGGAAATGACTTTGTAATTTCAGCGACGAATTGGGATTCCGGTATATCCCATGGTGATTTTGGAATGAGTTACTACGCAAATACAGCATCGGGTCAGTATAAACTCCATCTTATTTTAGATACACCAATTTATAGACCCGGCCAAGTGGCCTACTTTAGAGGTGTAGTTAAGAAGGATACGGATGGAAAGTTTGAAAATCTTAAACCGGGAGAATTAGTTGTTATTTCTGTAAAGGATCAAGAGGGGCAGGAAATTTATACTGTAAAAATTCCAATAAATTCCTTTGGATCTTTTAACGGTAATTTTCAGATTGGAGAAAAAGCAGGATTAGGAAATTATTCTGTTCGCGCCTCTTATAACACCGGAAGTTTTGCACAAGATTTTCAGGTGGAAGAATATAGAAAACCGGAATTCCTTATTAAGATAGATTCCTCAAAACCCGATTATATAAATAACGAAACTGCCGATGTTACAATAAACAGCTCTTATTATTTTGGCGCACCTATGCCAAATACTGAGGTTGTTTGGTCAATAAAACGTGGAGACTATAATTTTATTTGGAATAAGGACTCTAACTTTGATTTTTCCGATGACGACACGTACCTTTATAGAAGATGGTCATATTACGGCTACGACTCACCTGAGAGTGAAGAGTTTACACAAAGTAAAGGAATTACAGATTCCAAAGGAGACCTTTCCATTAAAGTTCCTCTTGAATTTAGCAAGTATGAAAATTCACAAAGAGTAGAGGTTGAGGCAAATGTGACAGACAAAAGCAATCAAGTTGCCTATGGTTCTTCACAGTTTATTGTACATAAAGGCGATTTTTATATAGGTGTTAGGCCGGCAAACTATATTAATTCTCCAAATGAAAAAGTTAATATTGAATTAGTAACCGTAAATAAATCCGGAAAAGAAGATGAGGACAAAAATATTTCTGTATCCTTTTACAGAAGAACTTGGGATTCGGTACAAGAAAAAGATCCTGAAGATGGCAACTTTTATTGGGTTAGTAAACCTAAAGATACTTTAGTAGATGAGCAAACCGTAGTTACTAGCGGGACTACCGCGAGAGCTTTAGCTACTTTTACTCCTAAAGAAGGCGGTACTTACAAGGTTGTTGCGGTCTCAAAAGATAAGTTTGGGAATAGAATAAAGTCTAGTAGCTATGTGTGGGTTTATGGGGATGGTTTTGAAACTCAAAGAGAAAATAACGACAGAATTCCATTTCTGGTAGATAAAACTGATTATTTTTCAGGCGATAATGTTGACTTTTTTGCTGTTTCTCCTTACGTAAAAACTAAATCTCTTTTTACAGTTGAAAGAGGCAAGGTTATTGATTATTTTATTTCCGATACTGGTGGTAATTCACAGAAATTTAAACTCAAATTAAAAGATAGTTATAGTCCAAACGTTTATGTTGGCGTAGTTGTTCCAAAAGGCGGTTCTCTTGTAAAGGAACCTCCTGAATTTAAAATGGGTTATGTGAAAATTAATGTAACTGATAGAAAAAATAAAATGGTTGTTAATATTATTCCGGATAAATTAGAGTATAGACCGGGAGATACATTAAAAGTCGATTTAGGTACAAAGGATCTTGAAGGTACTAATAAAAAAGCGGATCTTGTGTTTATTGTGGTTGATAAGGCAATTTGGGATCTTTCTGATATAACTTTTGCCGATATTTATGACAATTTTTACCAACATAAGGCTAATAGTGTTTTTACATCTAACTTCTTGACTATCTCAATGGACAGAGTTAACGCAAATACAGACCTTGGGGCTAAAGGCGGTAGTGGGGGCGGAGGTGGTGATGGGCTCTTTGATACAAGTAGAAAAGACTTTCCAAAGACCGCCTACTGGAATCCTAATATTGTTACTGATTCATCCGGAAAGGCGCATATAGAAGTTAAACTTCCGGATAGTCTTACTACATGGAAACTTATTGCTGTGGCAAATACGGAAGGAGGAAGTTTTGGATCATCGTTAAAAGAAGTAATTGTTAGTAAAGATCTTTTGATAAGGCCGTTCGTTCCAAGATTTCTGTCTAATGGAGATGAAGTAAAACTAGGAGCCATAGTTCTAAATAGGAATGATACTTCTGTTGACGCTTCTATAGAATTTAGATCGCAGAATCTAACTATACAAGGAGATTCTATTAAAAAAATTAGCGTTCCGGCCGGCGGTCAAGTAAAGGTAATTTGGGATGTTACAGTAAAAGATTCCAAAGAAGCCAAAATTGGATTTATGATAAAAGATGCAAACCAAGTAATTAAAGATGCGGTTGAGCTTACACTGCCGGTTTTGGCTTACTATACTCCTGAAACTATAGCAACATCAGGGCAAGTGAAAGATATAAGCGATGAGTTGGTTCGGGTACCGAAAGATATTTTAACCGATAGAGGAGGTCTTAAGGTTTCTGTAAGCCCGCAGTTTGGTGCAAGTAATCTTGGCGCTATTGATTATATAAAAGATTATCCATACGCCTGCGGAGAGCAGATATCAAGTAGGCTGTTGGCATCTCTTTCCGTTCTTGAAGTTATGAAAAAATATAATCTCGATATTATTGAAGGAACTAAGAAACAAACTTTGGAGGTTATTGTAAATTCTGAATTGCAGGCGATAGCAAGTACTCAAAATCCCGATGGCGGATGGTCTTGGTGGGTAAGTGAATACAAGATTAGCGATCCGTTTATTTCCGCCTATACTTATCACTCTTTGCGTAGAGCTTTTGAGATGGGATATACAATTCCTCAAGCATCTTTTTCTAAGGCCGAGGCGTATTTAATTAATACATTATCCGGTCACATAGTTGGTCGATACTATAATCCTTCTTTAGATCAGCAAGCTTACATTATTTATGTTCTTAAAAATAAGTCCGTTCTCGGTGGTTACATGTCGAATCTTTGGGAAAAGAGGTTTGCACTTTCTATTGATGGAAGAGCAAAACTCGCAATGGCCATGAGAGAGGTGCCTGCAAAAAGAAATGAAGCCAATCGTTTGAAAAATGAGGTTTTAAGTTTAGTTAGAAAGACTTCAACTTCCGCTCATTGGGAAGAGAAATCAGTAAGCTATGACACTATGGGAAGTGATTTATCAACTACTGCCACTGTCACTAAAATGCTTCTAGCTTTTGATTCCAGAAATCCTTTAATAGATGAGGCAATTAGGTATATCGGTAGTTCAAAAAGAAATGGAACATTTGGATCTACGATTTCAACAGCTCATGTACTTGAAATGGTTTCCGATTATATAAGTTCAAAGGGCGGTCAAAAACTTAGCGAGGATTTTAAAATTGATATAAATGGGAAAAATTTAACCAGCGGTACATTTGATAAGTCTGACCTTCTTAAGATGTTTACTTTTAATGTGAACTTGAAAGACTTACTAGTTGGTGTTGACAACAAAGTTAGGTTTTCAAGAAGCGGTAGTGGAAATATGTACTATAACCTTGATCTCAAATACTACTTACCGTTTACAGAAGTTAAACCGATTAATGATGGATTTACCGTTATTCGTGAATTTGTAGATGACAAAGGAAAAGTTGTTGTGGGTGGGAAAATAAATGAAGGTTCTGAACTTTGGGTTAGGCTAATTGTTGTAACACCGGCATCCCGAAACCGTGTGATTATTGAAGATCCCTTGGCTTCCGGCCTTGAATCAATAAATGAGAGTTTGAAAAATGTTATTACTCTTAGCAGTAAAAGGCCGGCATCTAGCAGGAAGGATGTTAACCCCTATAGCCAGTATTATTTTTATCACAAAGAATTTAGGGATAGTAGCACCGCTTTCTTTGCCGATTACTTGCCCGCCGGTGTTTACGAGATTATGTACAAAGTAAGAGCCACAACCCCGGGAAAGTATCATTACGCTCCAGCCAGAGCCTATGAAATGTACACACCAGATGTTTCTGGTCATTCAGATGGTGGTTGGTTGGAGATTTTATCTAACTAACAGCAATTTTTAAGCTTAGATTCAAGTATTGAAGACTCCTGTTTCTTGGGCTTTTCGGGTTTTTGTATAGGAGTTAATGATAAAAATCCAAATGTTATAACAGGCGCAAATAGTATAAGTCCAAATAGATCATTGAAAAAAGAAAAAATGGACACCGCAAGAGTACCATATATTATAATTCCAAGCTTAAGTACAGGTTCCGATAGTTTTGTCTGTCTAACAAGCATAAACTCTTCAACTAAATACTACACTCCCACTACTGATTCAGCGAGTAAAAGAGCTATCAGGAATTTGTTGATTGGAAAAACACCGGTGTATCTAAGTATTAAAAGAGTAAGCCAAGCAGATCCGACTGTAAAACATACAGGACAAACGCGCCTGCCAATAATTGAAGCAACTTTAAAACCGAATTTATAATAAAAAGTGAAAAACACCAACTGTAAAATTAATACTAGAAATATTTGTCTAACCATAAATTATTGCTACTATCCATAAATATACACCTAGCCCAATTAAAATCATAAGAACCCCTGTTATTAAATGCAGTTTTTTTGAATTTTTCATTTCCAAATGCTCTACCTTTTCCAAAAGTTTCTGGTTTGAAGAGGCTACGACAACTAATATTAAAGGCAGTACAAACAGTAAATTATAGATAAATAAGTACATTATAAACTGTGTTGATTTTGTTGCTGCTAGCGTTGAAATTATTACTGTATAAATTCCTCCGGTACATGGAAATGCGCATAACCCAACTAGAGCCCCTACTATAAATGCGGTTGGAATGCTAGCCTTTTCCATAAAATTTTGAATGGCTCCTTTTGTGAAATCCGGAATCTTTAAATGAATAGGTAAATTGGGGAAGAAGTAGTCTTTTACATTTATTAAGCCTAAAATTATTAGTATTATTGAAGCCAGTTTTGCCACAAAGAACGGTTCGCTGGATAGTGAAACCGCTTTTAAAATTCCCAATCCAATTAGAAAATAGACCAAGAATATACCCAAAATATAAGCCAAGCCCATCCAAATAATTTCTTTCTTTTTCTTTTTCGCCGAATAAAGAAAGGTAAGTAATAAAAGAAGAACAGCAATAGCACAAGGATGCAAACTATTACTTAATGCGCCTATTATTATTGTCGTGAGTACATTTTTATTTGGTACCAAAGCGTTTTCTCTAACGGTTCTTCCATGAATCAAATTTACAATATTTTCTTTCCTGTCTGCGTAGGCAGGAATTAAAACCTTTTCTGGCCTGTAACCGGAAATATACAAGGTTATTTCACTAACTTTGGAATGCATCTCAGGTTGATATAAAACAATAAGTTTGTGTTTGGGAAGCTTCTCATAATTTTCTAAAAGACTATTCACCAAATTCATTGGAACATGCCCTTCAATTATCAAATTTTGTTTTAAAAATATTGTTAAGCTATCCTGAAGTTCAATTGGGATCTGATAAGTTTTATTTTCTTTGCTTAAATCTTTTCTAAATTCTGGTTGATTTATATAATCTTTAAGTTCGGATGTTATTTTGTATTTGTTTAGGATAGGTTGTATTTCCTGAACGTAAGTTACGCAATCCGAACACACTTGATTATAGTAGATATTAACCGATTCTTGGACCGATATAATCTTTCCTGTGATTTTTACTTTATATTCTTTTTCAATAGGATTTGTTACAAGAAAATATATCTCATGATTTATAGAATCACCTTTTTGATGCATTAAGCTTGGATCAAATTCAAACCTTATATTTATTACTTCGCCCCGCTTTATACTAAAAGATGGCTTTCCTGTCACTTTTGTGCAACCGCACGATGTATAGACTTTTTCTATGTCAAAACTTTTTTTAGTAGGATTTGTTAATGTAACCTCAAATTCTATTTTTGAATTAAGGTTTACATTTCCTAGTTTCACCTCGTTGTTAAGAAGAATATTAGTTATTCCACCATTTCTAGCATTTAGTATTAAAGTAACTGTTACAGCAATGAGTATTAATGAGAGGAAGATTAGAATTGCTTTCTTCACAAAAACTCCTACCTTGTAACTTCCGCGTCAAATGTGACTTGAATTATTGGGTTGGTTTTTAAATTTGTTTCCAAGGTAATATTTCTTTTAATAAAACCAACCCCTTGTGGTCCATGAGCATTTGGATCAAATATAGCTCTAATTTTTACTGTTTCTCCGGCCTTTATGCTCTTTTCTACGAGTAGATCAGAATCCGGACCATGGCCAAGCATTCCGTTGAGGGCTGTTTTACTACCATCCGAAGAAATTATTTGGGTTTTTGTACACATACACGAGGTATACAACTTTTTAAC
>MEVN01000017.1 GCA_001772985.1 candidate division WWE3 bacterium RIFCSPLOWO2_12_FULL_36_10
TATTTTTTCTTAAGTAAGTGAGGATATTTCTATTCTGGTGGGCGAGACAGGAGTTGAACCTGCACAGGTGTTACCCTACAACGACCTCAACGTTGCGCGTATACCATTCCGCCACTCGCCCAAAATATATTAACCAAACGATTATATCATTGTGTTGATTCGAAAAGGAATTCCACAGGAAAATCAGATTTATCTATTGATATAAGTGTAAATGGGAAACTAAACGACGGTAAGGAACAGCCTCCTATTGTTTTAATACTACTAACAATAATTTTATTTCCAACAATAGATGCTTCCTTTACCTTAATTTTCGTTCCTTCACAGGAATTTCCGGCAAATACCGCAAGCATTGTTTTTTTAGAAAAATCAATAATCTGTGGCGCTTTTGTTTTGGTGTAGCAGCCTTTAAGAAGTTGATCGTATAAAACTCTCCATTGTTCGTAATCTTGAATTACTTTACCCTGATGTGTTTTATAAACCCCTGAGTAAGGATTACATCCAAATGAAGAAGGTGTAGGAGGATAAAGTACAGTAAAATTAGGAGATATTTGATTTTGCGAGATAGGACTTTTTGATTTTAGTTTTGGAATTGTTGGTTGAGTTTTATTCATGAGTACAAGGTATCCTATCGCTACCTCAATTAATATTAAAACTGTCGGAAATGTAAATTTTATAAATCCTTTTTGTTTCATATAAATTCCTAAATGGTGCCGAGGATGGGAGTCGAACCCACACTTCCTTGCGGAAACAGCCTTCTGAAGACTGCGAGTATACCAATTTCTCCACCTCGGCTAGTAACAGTATTCTAACAGATTACTCGTACCTTAAAGCCTCAATTGGATCCTTTTTGCTTGCTTGAATGGCCGGGTAAGTGCCAAAAATACAAAAGGATTTAATACTGGGGCAAGAATCAATGACCATGTTTGGAGCAATACAATGCCGAGAAACGATATTGCCATTGAAAAAACCAAAAACCAAGCGGTAAACTGGGAGTACTTAGGAATAATCCCATGCTCGTTTACTTCCAAAAATATCATTGCTAATACTCCAGCAAGTAATGCGGTCATCAAAAGCAAAATGAAAGAAGTATAGAAAGAATACGTGTTAGGAATATCTGTAAGCAAACACAGCATCCACCAAACAGAATTCATTAAACCAAGCAAACCCAATAAAAAAGGGTTACCGCTAATACGTATTGTTTCACTTTGATCTCCTTTGCTACTGCTACTTACCAGTAATGATGTTGCTCTTCAACAAATAGAATTAGAGCATCTCCCCTCTTTAGCCTCCCTCTATTTGATATTTAACGCATTATACCTCATATTATAAATTATTCTGTTGGAATTTTATTGGTGGGGGCAGAGGGATTTGAACCCTCGACAAACTGGTTAAGAGCCAGCTGCTCTACCACTGAGCTATACCCCCAAAGTATTTTACGTATTAAGATTATGACGATAAAGTTTTTCTGCTACAGATAGAGCATATTCCTTACCAATTAAAGCCAATTTCACTAAATTCAAATTCTCATTTAAACCTTCTGCATCTCCTTCTGCGCCTTCACTTAAATATAAGGAAACATTCCCCTCAGAAACGTGCAAAATCCTATCCAAGAAACCTTCGGTAATAAAAAAATCCTCAATTCCGACTTCCGGCACTTCGTTTAGTATAAAAAATAAAACCCTTTTTAGATTTGCTTTTTCCTCTTTTTCCCAGCGAAATTTTATCTCATCCGCTTCAGATACGCCTCTAAAGACTTTACCACCTTCAGGATCAATTGTTGCTAAAAACTCTGATACATCAGTTAGAGCTTTGGTTTCAGCAAGTAAATGCCAAATTGCAGCCCTTCCTAGTTCCTCACTTGTATATTTCTCACTGCGGGAAAGAATGGATCTAATGCTTATTTTATCCATCATTTCTTCTTTATCATCTTCCCAAAATAATTCGTTTAAAGCTGTGCTTCCGGAACCAATGAATTTAGTCATTGTTATATTCTATCATTAATTTCTGGCGCCCCCAGAGAGATTTGAACTCCCGACCCCTCCGTCCGAAGCGGAGTGCTCTGGTCCGCTGAGCTATGGGGGCATTTACCATGTATAATTATACTGCATATGACAAAGAATAAAGCTTATTATCTATTTTTCCTGATTTTAATATTAATTACTGTACTTTTTGTTAGATCGGCAATAAAGTCCGATAATGTAGACGTAGGAACAAGAAAAGAAAAGAAAGAATTTGTAGTAAAGCCTGTAAAAGTTAAATTAAATATTGTTAAAGACAATCTTATAATTTATGACTATCCTGTTAGTTTACAAAACGACGACTCAATACTCGATATGCTTGAATACTTACGCAATCACAAAGGATTTACTTATGAAAAATTTGCCTATATCTATGGTACTGAGATAGACAATATAAACAACATCAAGGCTCCGATTGGGTTTAAGTGGCACTTGTTAAATAACGGTAAAGACATAACTTTTGAGATCGGAGATACTAATCTTATTGATGTAGAGGTTTACGAAATCAAACTTGAGAAACCTAATAACCCATAGACTTAGTAACATCAATGTTTCCGGAAGGCATATAATAAATATTAACGACTTCCCTACCATTATTATAAAAAATCCTATCCGGTTTATATTTTTTAGACCAATATAATGCTTTCTCCTGTAATATTTCATTTGTGAAAGTCTGTGGATTTTTAATAAATACAAAATGCCCTGCACTATCCGTATCTTTTGAAAACGGAATGAAGTATCTAGCAATTGATTTTCGCTCATTAGTTGAGTAAAAACCGTTATTTTTACCTTGTGTAACAAAATTCCCTATCCCTTCCCAATGTCTATAATATGGAAATCCAAACATACTCAAATGAAATATTACATTAGGTTTATAAAGCGTCCATACCAAAAACTTTTTGTTTTCCCATGGATATTCTTTTGAATGATCAACAAATACTATGTGCGAAAGATATGAAGTAAACGTAAATAAAATCACAAGCCCAGTAATGCTAATTGCACTTCCAAACTTAGGTTTAAATAACTTTTTTAAAATAGATTCAATCGTATCAATTCCAAACGCCATAATTATAAAAAGAGGAATTAAATATGTATAAATATGGGTTCCTGGGATATTTGCTATTAACTCAAAAACAATCCACGGAAACAATAACCAAACAATAAAAATCCAACTCTTCTTGATTCTATAAACAGAAAAAGCAGATAATAAACAGTAAAAATAAAAGACCAACTTCGGATTATAAACTTTAAAGGTAACAATTGAACTTGAAATTTTTCCTTCGCCTCCCTCAAGCCTGTCTAGCCAATAATCCTTTGTTTTATCAGAAACCGAGATGAAAAAAGGAACATAAAAACTTAAAACAACTCCAGCGCCTAATAAAGAAGAAAGAGTTAGATGTAAAAGTCTGGTTTTGATTGATATTCCAGGAAAACTCTTAAACCACCTAAATAACAAATAAAAAGCGAACGGGGCAATAAATACACCATCGTAATGAGAAAGCATAGAAATAGCCCATGAAATCATGCCAAGATACAGGCCAAGTATCATCCACTTTTTTTCTTTTATCGCTAAAGTGAAAAAATATAAAGCTAAAATGCAAAATAGGATAACAAATGATTGATATTGCGCAATACGTGAAAAGGCTACAAATAAACCGTTAGCCGACATAAAAAACGCGGAGTATAGCGCCAATTTATGACCAAAATGTTTATCTATTAGTTTGTAAAAAATTATAACTGCTAAAATTCCGGCTAAAGCAAAAGGAAGTCTTACTAAAAACTCATTCAAATAATGTGGGTCTAAAAACTTAATTAAATAAGTAATAAAAAACTGAATTGGCCCTTTTCTTTGCGCAAAAATAAATTTCATTAATCCCTGACCCACGGTTGGAAGGAAAAGCGCCTTAATTTCATCTCCTTGGTAATCAGAATAACCTAAATTAACAAGTCTTAACCAAATTGTGACTGCGGTTAGTATTGAAAAAGTTATATATTTTAGCTTAGTACTCATACCTATATATAATACACCACGAGGTCATTCATAGCTCTAGTAACAGCCACAAATTCCTTTTTTGCCTCATTAAAAGTCATATTTGAACTAATCTTTTTTGAAAAAACGTACACCTTGCTAAATTCTAAACCTTTACAACTCTCAAAGTTCATCAAATATATTCCTGAAGAAATGTAGCTTATTCTCTTTGTTTCGTCTAAAACAATTAATCTATCTTTTATTACATTTGTTTTTTCTAAAATTAACTTAAATTTATTTAATAAATTAGAATCGTAAAAAATTATACCTATACTTTTATTATAATTTAATGAGTCTGTTTCTAGTTTCATTAAAAACTCATTTTCAACGTCGTTATTTCTAGTTACTTCCGGTACTTCACCGTTCCTATCAATTGACTTTGGTAAATAAAGTTTTGTAAAACCACTTAATATATTGTTTGCAAGCTCAATAATTTGCTTAGTACTTCGGTAATTTGTGTCTAATTCAAAAAATATGCTTCTCTCGCTCGAGTCTAAAACTTTAAGGATTTCGGACCAATCTGATATATTCTTATTGTCAAAACCTTGGTTTAAGTCGCCAAAAATTGCAAATCTTCCATTTAGAACTAGTTTTCCAAGAACCAAATACTCAAGTGCAGAAAAATCTTGACCTTCGTCAATTACGCAGTATTCATATTTCTTAAAATTTGATAATCCCACGAGTTCAATGAATATATACATATAGCACAGAAATTCGTTGTAGCTTAGTTTCTTTTTAGTTTCTATATTAATGTTTAATAAAGCTGTAGTCAAGCTCGTTCTCTTAAAATCTGTAGACAATTTTTTTAATCTCGTCATCAGTTTCTTAATGGTTTTTATGTTCATTCTGTGAGTTTCTTTTCTATAGCTTGAGATGGATTCGTCGGAAATAAATCCTTCCTGAATTTCAATTTCATCATTTAAATCCTCTATATTATTATTAATATTTTCAAGCGCAGAGATATTGTAATCAAATTTTTGGCCTCCATAACTTTCATATTCCGGATTTTCAAAAATCTTTTTTATTTCTTCATCTAACTTTGACTTCATTGAGTATATTTCCTGTTCTATTTTTCTAATCGATTCAATGTTGTACTCTAAAAACGAATCATTGGCTTTATCTAAGTTAATTTCAATAGAAAGAGCCTCGCGAAAATATAGGTTTACAAGTAAATCCTTTATAGTCCCATAATTTATATTAAAAATACCAAGTTTTGGAAAAAGCGTAGACAAATATCCAACTAAAATCTGGTTTTTAACTATTAATATGGTTCTTTCTGGATGAATAAGTTTTGGAAAATTAAAAAAGATATGAGCTAATTTATGTATTGCAACTGTGCTTTTCCCGCTTCCAACACATCCCTGTACAATACACACCTGTCTTGGATCGGCCTCAATAATATCCAATTGTGATTTTTGGATAGTTTCAACAATATCCTCAAGTACTCCCCCGGTTCTTTTTTGTATCTTATCCATAATTATCTCGTTCTCGTCTAACTTAATGTCGTTGTTATAAAACTTAAGCAATTTGCCTTTTTCTATGTCAAAAGTTCTCTTTAACAATAAGTCTAAAGTTTCAGTTCCGTATTCAGACTCGTATTTAACCTTTTTTTGAGGGTAGCGATATCTATAATAAATGGAAGCTATTTTTGCTCGCCAATCAATTATAACAGGATACTTATCAGTAAAACCAAACTTACCTATATAAAATGTTTCGTCATGATCTTTTTTTGAATCCTTTAAATCAAGTCGTGCAAAATATGGTTCTTCCAATTGATACTTAAGTTCTTCAAGTCTTAGAAATTTATCCTTTAGATTTAGGGCCGTATTCTGTATGCTAAGTTTTTCCATGAAAACAAAAAAGTCTGTACCGCTAGTTTCCGGATTATTTCTTAAATTTTCAAGTAAATCTAGGTTTTCTACGCCTACCCGTTGTACAACCTTATTAAGTACTCCTCTAGCTTTAATTAGTAATTCAATAGTCTTTGATAATTTGCCCTTTTCTTCATTTAATATTGAATCGTTTACCATTTAAAATCCTCTTTCGCGACTAAAATAACGAATTCTCC
>MEVN01000018.1:0-953 GCA_001772985.1 candidate division WWE3 bacterium RIFCSPLOWO2_12_FULL_36_10
ATCAAATCTTTTTTGTAAATTTTTGTAATCTGCTAAAGCGCGTTTCCAATTATTCTCAAGTTCCAAAATTTTTTCGTCATCTACCATGCTTCTCCTAATTCCTGAACCAGATTTCTGGTGTATCTAACGGCCGGAATTACACTTGCGTAATTCATTCTCGAAGGACCAATTACAGCAACTTCGCCGGTTCTTCCTTTAATCTCAAATCCTGAAAACACAACTGCACACGAAGACAAACTCTCCTGCCCAGTCTCATTCCCTATTATTACATTAACGTCTCTGTTGTCTTGAGCTTTGTCAAAAATTTCTTGAAGCAACTCATGTCTGTCTAAGAGATGTAGAATTGATTTTGCTACGGATATATCCCAAAATTCAGGAGCGTCCAAAACGTTTACTACACCTGCCGAAATAACGAACCCCTCGTTATCAATTGCAACAGCCATTTCTTTTGTAATTTCCGAAAGAGCCGAGACTGCCTGTTTTAAAAGCTTTTCGAGTTGAAATCTGCTTGACCACAAACGCTGTTTTATTGCTACTTCTTGCAAAACCGGCAAATCTTCTTCATGAATAAGTTCTGTAATAAAAAGTCTGTAGGCCACCGGAGTTGGCACTCTCCCTGATGAAGTATGAGGCATTTCCAAAAAACCCATTTTTAAAAGGTCAGACATTTCGTTTCTAACGGTTGCTGCTGAACAATCAAGAGAATATTTTTTAACAATAGTTGTTGAACCAACAGGTTCTTGACTAAATAAATACTCGTTGATGATTGCGCTTAAAAGCTTGATTTGTCTATCTGAAAGGTCGCTCATATGTTTATTGTCACTAATATATCACGAGTGCTAACGTTGTCAATAACCTAGTAGCAGTGTGTTTGAAGACCACAAATTCACACACCCTGTTTTTATGAACTTAGTATTTGCCTAAAAGCTTCTTGAGGAATCTCAACTTTTCCA
>MEVN01000018.1:974-29795 GCA_001772985.1 candidate division WWE3 bacterium RIFCSPLOWO2_12_FULL_36_10
AGCTTGTCCTTTCTTTCTCTATGCCCACCGGACATTTTTGCCAATACATTCTTTCTAAATGCCGAAATGTCCTCTCGAGCTATAATTTTTCCCGAAATTGTAGCCTGTAAAGAAATTTGAAATTGTTGTTTTGGTATTACATCTTTTAGTTTTTTAAGAATAAACCTACCAAATTTTTCGGCCTTTGATTTTAAAACAATACTTGAAAGCGCTCCTATATTTTCTCCGTGAACTAAAATATCAAGCCTAACTACTTCAGATTCCCTGTAATCCGAAAGTTCGTAATCTAAACTCGCAAATCCGGAAGACGCACTTTTTAAATCATCATAAAAATTAAGAATTAGCTCCGATAACGGAAGGTCGTATTCAAAAATAACTCGTTCGGGGGTTAAATACTCCATTTTTCCCATTACCCCTCTCCTATCTTCGCACAAAGAAATTATCGCTCCTGTGTAAGTAGATGGAGAAACAATTGTTAACTTTAACCACGGCTCAAAGGTTTTATAAATTTTAGTTGGATCAGGAAAATTAGCGGGATTTTTAATATAAATTTCTTTCTCATCTGTTAGTAAAATTTTGTATTCGACTGTTGGTATTGTTGAAATAAGTTCAAGATCGTATTCCCTTTCAAGCCTTTCCTGAACAACATCAGCATGTAAAAGTCCCAAAAATCCACATCTAAAACCAAAACCTAGTGCGTTATTTTGCTCCGGCTCATATGATAGCGACGCGTCTGATAAAGACAATTTTTCTAAAGCAGTTCGTAAAGACGGAAATCTACTGGTATCAATTGGGTAAATTGAAACAAAAACAAACGGCTTTGTTTCTTTGTATCCCGGAAGGGCCTTTACCTGTGTTAGCTCAGAAAAAGTGACTGTATCTCCAACCTTAACCGCGTGAATATCTTTAAGTCCGGTTGCAATATATCCAACTTCTCCGCTATGTAAACTTAAAATCTTTTCACGCGCGGGCTTAAAAATTCCTATTTCCTCAATAAATGATGTAGCGCCTGTTGAAATAAATCTTACCTGCCTGCGCAGGCGGGCTTGTCTTCTTTTTTTTATATCTTGCTCCGAAATTTCGCCATCCACAATTCTTACCATCGCAACTACTCCTAAATATTCATCGTAAACGGTGTCAAAAATTAAACATTTCAGAGTTTGATCACTACTAACCAAAGGACTTGGAATTTTTTTTATTATCCGAGTTAATAGCTCCACAACTCCAAAACCTGTTTTAGCAGAAACTTCAAGTATTTCATCGTAAGAAAAGCCAAAAGTTTTTTGCATGTCTTCTTTTGTTTTTTCAATTTCAGATCCGGGAAGGTCGATTTTATTTATAATTGGAATAATTTTTAAACCCGCTTCTTTTGCCCTGTAAACATTTGAAACGGTTTGTGCTTGAATACCTTGAGACGCGTCAACAACTAAAATTGCACCTTCACAAGCAGCCAAAGAACGTGAAACTTCGTAAGAAAAGTCAACGTGTCCGGGGGTGTCAATTAGGTTTAATTCATAATCTTGATTTTCAAATGTATACTCCATTCTTACAGGCTTAAGTTTTATGGTTATCCCCTTTTCTCTTTCTAACTCCATACTATCAAGAGTCTGGGCTTTCATAAATCGTTTATCTATGGTTCCCGTGATTTCTAAAAATCTATCCGCCAGTGTGGATTTTCCATGATCTATATGGGCAATTATGCAAAAGTTTCGTATATTTGATAGTTTCATTAAGGGATTTTAGCACTATCAACAAAATAAGGGGTGTTGGTTTGCTTTGCCATCACCCCCGTGAAAGATCAAACCGCTTTTACTTCCTCCAATATTTGCTGAATCGAAAGAAGATCAAGCCCCACTCCAAAAAAGAGGAGGGAAATGAACAAGGCGTACAAACTTGGAATCAGGTCAATATGCGACCCGCCTGTAAACCAAACATTCAATGCCATAATAACGCCTGCGATAAAACATCCTCCTCCATTGAGCAAAAATCCCCTTGTTCCAACCGAAAGAACTCCTCCAATCAAAGTTTTCATTCGTCGTCTCCTTTTCTGGTTAATATCGGTATTTTACACTATAGGGCTCTATCAGTCAAGTGATTACTCAATAACTTTATCTGAAATCCTAGTTAAAATAGGAATGGATAGGTTCATTTTCTTTAAAAGCTTGTAGAGTAATTGAACCTCATCGACCTTAAACAAACTCGTAAAAATGACATAAGAAAAAAAGCCGGCGATGCTAACTACAATTGTCAAAATAATTAAGTTAATAGTCTTTGTTGTATCAAGAACATAAATATCCAAAAGTTTCATAGGAATATATAAAGAAAGCCCCATAAATATTGCGGAGACCCCAATTTTAAAAAACGGCAACATAAGAGCTCTTTTCCCAAAACCTCCGACTTTTTTTGAAAGAAGAGCTAGCATTAAAAACATATCTAAAATTGTTGAAATTGATCCCGCAAGTGCTATTGACCAAACTCCAAAATGCATTACTCTAATAAAAAATAACGCGAGAGAGGCACCTACTGCTATAGTTGCTAAGTTTACTTTAACAGGTGTGATTGTATCTTTAAGCGCAAAAAATGATCTGGTAAGTAAATATGTGGCACTTTGAGCAAAAATCGAAAGGCTAAAAAAGCCCAAAGTATATGAAGTTAAAATAGTGGCATCCCATGGAAATTTAGATGCGCCATAAACTAATCGTACAGCAGGAACTCTTAATACTAATAAAATCACACTTGCCGGAATTACCAAAAAAAGCATTTGGTGAAAAGATGTCAAAAAAGTCTTTTTAAATTTTTCTCTATCTGCTTCCAAAGATTCAAATGATAGTGTAGGAAGAGCTGCTAATGCAATAGAGGCACCAAATAAGTTTACGGGGAAAGATTGAAGCTGGCTCGCGAATTTGAAAAATATTACCGATGAAGTAGAAATAAGAATAGCCAAACTATTATTAATCACGTCGGAGATTTGTATAACACTTGTCCCAAATATTCTTGACGGCATTAGTGAAAATATTTCCTTTAATCCTTTATCTTTCAAATCTAAAGTTAAAGAGAAGTTAAAATTTATTTTTTTCATTAAAGGAATCTGAACAAGCAAATGCAAAATAGCGCCAATAAGAACACCGGCAGCAGCCCCATATATCCCAAATTTAGGAAAGAGAAAAACTATTCCAACAATCATCCCGACGTTATAAAAAACAGGAGCAATAGCCGGAATTATGAAATATTTAAAAGATTGAAGTATGCTTGTTATAAAACTACTTACCACAAGTACAAGTTGGGCAACAAGCATGATTCTCATTAAATTTGACCCAAGAATAACCTGCTCTGCTGTAAATTTATGAATAGCGAGTAAGTCAATTATTTGCGGGGAAAAAATAAATACAATACAACTTAAGAAAGTAAAAAAACCCATGCTTACTGTAATCATAGATGAGGCTGTTTTCCACGCAATTTTCTCATTGTCTCTTAGTTCGCTTGCAAAAATTGGAATAAAAACGGTCGACAAAGTTCCAACAACTAAGATTGAATAAATAAAACCCGGTATCTTATCCGCAGTATAAAAAACTGCTAAGTCATCGGATATACCAAAAAAATGTGCTAAAAGCCTGGCTCGAACTAGAGCTAAAACAGCGGATATACCATACGTTACAGCAATTACAAAAGCTGCAGAAATAATTGTATTTTGCGTTTTAAATAGAAAGTTTTTTGAGCCATTTTGCCCATTTTGGATTGTGTCCTTGACCATAACTAGACATATGTTATCATACGGCTGGTTATGTCCAATACAAAATCGGCTGAAAAGGCCAACAGGCAAAGTATTAAAAAAAGACAGTACAACCTTTTTTGGAAAGAAAGGGCTAGAAACTTGGCCAAATCCATTAAAAAAGCTTTACAGACTGCTCCAAAAAATGCTGATATACTTAACAAAGAGTTGACCGCGTTGCAAAAGACTCTAGACAAGGCTGCCAAAAACAAAGCAATTCATAAAAATAAAGCGAACAGGCTTAAGTCGAAATTTGCGAAAATGATATTTGCCAATGCAAAAGATTCAAAATCAAAAACAAACAACACAAAACCAACCTCTAAGAAGTCCAAATCTTCTTAACTCTTCAATATACCAAACAAGCCTATCGTCAAGAACTAACAGCACATTCACATTAATTTCTAAAATAATAATAATATTGCTCGAACTGCTGTTCGTAATCTCACTTGTAATTGAAAATTATATAGACAAAAAAATTACTACGATGCAAGAACAAGTAGGCGTTCTAGAAAAAAATCTTCAGGATAAGACTTCTGATATAAAAAAAATAGAAAATACGATTGAATCAATAAATACATACAAACAATTAAGAGCAAAGCGCCCAATACTAAGCGAAAATATTAATACAGTTTTGTCGAGTATCCCAAACAGCACGGTATTAAAACATGTAAAAGCGCAAACTGACTCTGTTTCAATTAGCGTAGATTCGGGGAGTCCTTTGGATGTTGCTTTAATAATTTCGAAATTTCTAGAGAATAAAGATGTACAACAAATAATTTTAAATAAAGTTGAATTTGATGTAGCTAAAAACCTTTATAGCTCTGATATTAGTGTGGAGTTTAAATGATTGCGTTCTTTACGAACTTAATTGACGACCTGGACTCAAGATACAAAAGAAAGATTGAGCTTTATCCGGACAAACATATTAAATTTTTCACATTTTTAACAATTATAGTGCTGGTTATCTTTGGTATTTTTGGACTTAGACCAACTATTGTTTCATTAATACAAAAAAACAAATATAAAAACGGTTTAATCAGAGTTAAAAACGGACTCGAGAATAAAACAAATTGGCTAAATAAAGAAACCGAAAATTATGAGGCTATAAAACCATACTTACAAAACTTGCAGTCCGCCATTCTTAACAAACCGGATTTGCAAAATTACCTTGCTGAATTCGTTAAAGTTGCATCCAAAAACGGGTTTATTGTAAAAAGATTTTCACAGAGTCAGGGATCGAAAGAAGAAATAGTACTAAATGTTGATATGACGGGGTATCAAACCGGATTTTACAGTTTAATTAAAGATATTCAAAATCTTAATAGAATTACGTATATTCAAAGTGCCGAGTTATATAACGACAGCGAGTCTGGTGTAAAATTATTACTAAAGATATTTACTTTACGTCAGGAAAACAATTGAAAGATTTAGGATTAATATTTTTTACAACCTTGTTTGCTATTTCAGTTTGGATTGTTTTTGAATCTAGACAAGCGTATTATGATAATACTATTGGAAAAGAGCTACTGAAGATCTCATCTCCAATAAATGGTACAATTGACGTTAAGTTTGTAGAAAGTTTGAACGAAGATTCGAAATTTGTTTTCTAAGAAAGATTCACTCTCCTGCCTGCGCAGACAGGCCTGCCTATGGAAGAGAAAAACGGAGTAAAAACATTTGTAGTAACGCTTGCCATATCGATGGTAGTTTTTGGTGCTTTGTATTATCTGATTTCAGATTTTTCAAAAGAAGTTAATATAGAGAGTAGTTCTATTTCTGCAAACGTAAAAAATGAGAAAAAAGATAGTCCTTTTGAATCACTTACAGCTCAAAAATTTGACGACAACGCACCTGCAGTCCTTGGAACAACTACAGACACTACAACTGAAACAACCGAAGGCACCTCATCAGTTCCTGTTACAGGTTCTAATGATATTATAGTGTTTGCCTTGTCAACTCTAGCGATTTTATGTGCAACCTATTTAGCTTTAATGGGACCAAAGAAGCTTGTCTTACCCAATTTTGAGAAAAACGCCACTAAAAATTAATTTATTAAAGTTGCCTTTACCAATAATCTTTTAAATTTAGTCCCCGGCGGTGAACACGTCATTAATGTAACCGTTGAATCATTTAAATATTTAGGCTTTATATCAGCAAGAGGTTTTACATCATTTGGAGATAGCGTTTCTTTCTCATCAACAACGTAATCATATGTTTTATTATTGTAGACTATCGTAAACTTATCCCCGACATTTAAAAGATGAAGTGTAGAAAAAATTGTTTTGTAATTTTTAGGATTATAAAATACTGGAAGAACTGAATGCCCGTATATAAATACATTACCGTTTTCGCCCGGAAGTTTAGATCCTGCATAATGACCAAGAGCTTCGTCAGGATTTAGACCGGGGGCATTTGTTTCAACAAGCGCGTTCTCTATTTTAAGCTTTGGAATTGATAGATAAAAATATTTCGGAACATTTGTATTGTTAGCACTTTCTAGCCCATTTCCCAATTCCTTGTACTCAAATTCCTGAAACCCTGTTGCGTAACCTAAAACGCTCGATGCTACCGGCCTTGATATTTTGTCTTTTGTCTTAAACTCAAATAAAGGAAAAAATACCTGACTAAAAAGTGTAAATATTCCAAACACGAAAAATAAAAACGGAACAACTCTAAATTTTAAATAAAATGATTTATTTATAGGCTTGTAAATTGGATCAAAGGACTCGTCTTTAATATAAACGTAAGGTCGGAAGTATGACATTAACCCTATGTTAGCATTTTTTCAATTGCAAGAGGAACTAAGATTCCATCCGGATATCCGCCAGTTTTTGCCTTTAAATCCAAATCATAAAAGTATTTATAAATTTCTTTTATACCTACTTCCGAGTATTTAGACGTCGCGCTTTGAACTTTATTTTTTGCAAATGGAGGGATTTTGGAAAAAGCTTCGGATTTAAATTTTGCGTAAGATAAATTTCTTAAGCCATAAGTTAACATTGTTAAAAGATAAATGTCATCCTCACCTGAAAGTAATAGGTTCTTCAATTCTAAATAACTTAAACTTCTATTCTTTGCAACTACTGCATCAACAAAAGCAAAGATATTTGATGTGGCAGGAGTCTTATTAATAATTACCTTTGCGCCAATTTCTTGTGAGCTTTTTATAAACTCATTGCCCTTTGTTAGTTCGGATCCGCTTAGAATAACAACGTTAGCATAATCTGATATCCTTTTCGCCACGTCTTTATAACCTGTTAAATTCATTCTACCAGCACCTGAAATATCTATAACAATAAGTTTAGGTCGACCAAACATATCAACGCTCAAACCAACTTCTTCAATTTTTTCAGATAATGTATCTAGGGCCCTAAATTCAAATTTTGCACAATCGCCAAGACTTCTTTCTAAATCCAAAATAAAATCTCTGGACTTAGGGAGGTTGTCGCCATGAAGTATATAAATCATCTATTCTCCAAATATATATTTTTGGACATAGGCGTGAATTTGTGAATAATCACCAACTCTTGGTATTAATACGTAAGCCCCGCCATATAAACTATTGTCCTCCGGAGCATATAAAAGCCCTCCTTGATTGGCTGTGCTTCTATCATCCAGAACAACTGTTCTAAAAGTTCCGAAATCAATTTTTTGGGATAAAAGATAAAATCCCCGAGCTGCTGAATAATCTATATTTAAATCAACATTTTTTGCGTATGAGTCGTAAAGCTGTTTCATTTTTGGAAGATCAACTAAAGTCCTTACAGACAAGAATTTATCTTTTATCGCCAGTATAACTTTTTGTTGTCTTTTTGAACGTTCAAAATCGGTATCTTCTCCATTATTACCTTTCCTTGAACGAACAAATTTTAAGGCTGCTTCGCCATTCATTAGCTGTTCGCCTTTTTGAAACTTAACCGTCTCGTATCTATCAGCTATTACCGAAACGTTCTCTTTACCTTCAACCGGATAAAACTTATCTTCAAAAGAATTTTCTACGTTTACTTTTATACCACCTAATATATCTATTGATTCTTTAAAAAGCTGAAAATCTACTACAACATAATAATGGATTGGGATACCTAAAACTTTCTCAACTACATCTTTTATTTCTTTAGCTCCACAATCCGGACATTTTTCGTTTCCATAAGAATATACTGCGTTTATTTTTGAGTGGTATCCCCCGGAGCCTTCTACCCACAAATCTCTAGGAAGAGAAACCAATGCAATATTTTTTTCTACAGTTCCTATTGATGAAACAAGTATCGTGTCGGTTAAAACGGATTTAACAATCCCCTTACTTCGTTTGTCAGAACCTAAAATCAAAATGTTTGTCCTGCCATCTGTATCGTTAAGGTTAAACCCTACTATATTAGACACTATAGAAACAGGGTTAAAAATTGCTGTTGCACCTCTTCCAAATATCAAAACTGAAGCCAGGGCTACCAGCACTACAATAAACACTATTATAGCTTTTAGTTTCTTTTTCTTAGGTACTACAACGGAGCCTGTATTTTCAGCTTTTCTTTTGTGCAAGGCTAAATTTGTATATTTCATGCTGTTCATTTACTCAAAAGCTCCCAAAATGTCTAAGAAATGTGAGGGATCCAGGCTTGCGTTACCCACAAGGACCCCATCCAACTCGGGTATATTACCTAATTCAAGGGCATTTTGTCTATTAACTGATCCGCCATATAAAATCAAGCTCTCAGCTAAGAGCTTGGACTTGAAAACCGTAATTAGCCTCTTAACTTTTAATGGATCTTCGGGCTTGTATTCTCCGTCTTTTGAAATGTGTTCAGGGTTTTCCCAAGCTAGAACAACTCCGTCTTTGTATAAGATTTCTAAATCAACCGGATCTGTAAAACAAATTATCGGAGTTATTTTATATTTTAGGCATAAGTCTCTTTTAATTAAAATGTCTTTTACTTTATCTTTTGTTTCACTATGGCCAACAATACAGTAACTGCAATAATCTAAGAGCTGAAACGCGCCTACTTCTCCCGTATGAGCTCCCTTCTCATGTATTGAAACGTTTTGAGCTGATATCTCAAATCCTAAATTTTTTGATAAGCCTAAAGTTTCTTTAAGATGTAACAAGGACGGAGCAATAATATTTCTAGTATTAAGACCCTTACCATTTGAAGCTTTATTATAGCCAACAAACCACTCCCTTATGTCTTTCGAATTAAGATTTTCCTTCCAGTTTGCTATCACAAATTTTTTTGAGTTATTAAAAGTTTCCATATGTTATGAGAATTCCGCTAATGTCTCCGCAATTAATCTTGGTACGTTTTCAATATCTTCATGTGTGTAATCATATCCTAATACATTAAAGCATGAAAAAATTGTTCCAACATCCGAATAAATTTTCTCTGCAAAAGAACATCCAACCAAACAGTGAACTAAAACATTTCCTCCTATTTCTCCAACTCCTGAACTTGAGCAACCCACGGGACATCCGCTACAAGAAGGCTTATCTCTTTTTTGAACAGACATCTCACCTACTCTACTTAAAATTTCTTTATATATTTGGTGATATTTTTCTTCGTTTACAACCGAAAAAGTCTTTGATCCCGTAAATATAATCGATTTTATGTTTTTTTCGACAAATTTCTGTTCTAATATCCTCTCGGGGGCTTGAAAATATCCATCTAAAAATAACCCCTTTGCTTCAAGACTTACAATACTTCTTTTTCCAGGCAATCCGTGGAGCTTTATATCTTCGTCCATTTTCATAAAAGAAACTGCGTCATCAATATTAATTACAGTAGGGTTCTTTGAAATGCCCGATAATACAACGGCGTCTATTCCCAAAAATTTCAATCTAAAAGATAGGGATCCTCCAAAATATATATCTTCAACCGATCCTTCGTTCTGAAAAACAACCGATGTTTTTGATACAAAAGGAAAAAATCCGTTTAAAGGTCCAACAGAAAAAATTATCGGATCTTCATCTTTATAAATAGAAAGTAGTTTTAACCCAAGCCCAACGCCTCCAATATAATTTCGTAACTCAGAAAAGGTTTTTGCTTCAGATTCGTTTTTTTCAAGATTTATATATAGTATTTGTTTATTCAAGTAGTCCATTATTTTCCTCAACTAAATCAGAGATCTCAAATACACCTGTTGGACAAATTTTTACTATTTCTTCTATATTCACTTCGTTGATTTTTGGATCCATATCAACAACAAACAAAAGTCCGCCGGAATCATTCTCTCTTAAAATTCTAATTAGAGACCCGTCCAAGCCAATTTTTCCCAACTGCCTTTGAACTTCCATTACACAAAGCTCGCAGCCATTACATTTTTCCGGAAATTTTACTTTTAAAATTTTAGCCATTGTTATTGAGTGCTTCTATACCAGGTAAAGTATGTTTTACCAAGTATTCGAGCATGGCACCCCCACCTGTTGAAATAAAATTAAACTTGCTTAACAATCCCAACCTGCCTGCGCAGGCAGGTTTATTTAGTGCTGCAACAATGCCGCCTCCGCCTAAAATAGAATATGCTCCGGATTCAAAAACAGCCTTTGCTACTAACATATTTCCTTTATTAAATTCATCCTCTTCATAAACTCCCAAAGGTCCAGCCCACAAAACTGTTTTAGCATTTAAAATTATTTCTGTAAATTTCTCTACAGTTTGTACTCCAATGTCTTTTTTCTCACGAGCGTAATCAATAGGAAAAATAAGGTTTTCAGGAACATCTTCATTCCAATCCATTCCTATTTTTCCTCCAACCAATACGTAATCAGCAATATTAAGAAGCTCTTTTATTATTGGCTTTTTTGTTTCAAGTTTGGCTCCGCCAATTATTGCGACAAATGGATGGGCAGGATTAAAAACCTTACTCAAGTTTATTATTTCGTTTAATAAATCAAATCCGGCATAATGGGGCAAAAACTTTGGGATGCCAACTATTGAAGCGTGTTTTCTATGACAAGTCCCAAAACAGTCATTTACATAAATATCAGCTTTTTCCGATAAACTTTTTGCGAATTCCAAATTGTTAGCTTCTTCGCCAATTGAAAATCGCAAATTCTCTAAAAGTTCAAATGTCCCCTCACCTAATATTGCGTTAAAGTAGGGCAAGAGTACTTGAGTACTAATTCTTTCTTTATTTTCCTGTGGACGACCAATATGGCCAGCGATTACAATTTTGGCGCTTTTTTCTTTTAAATAATTTAAAGTGGGTAGCAGGCGATCGAGTCTAAAAGTTTCTTTTATTACTCCATTTTCAATTGCAACATCAAGATCACCTCTTACAAATACCTTTATTCCCGACTGTAAATTAGCCATATCAATTGACTTCATAACAAAATCATTCTATCATGCCAAACACATCTCAAATTGGAGGATAGAAAATGGAGACTTGGACCAGATTCGTAGTGCATATGTTTGGACTTGAAGGTCATCCGAAGATGGCAAAAGTTGTTGCAGAAGTTTTCCCCTCATTACTGGCTTTAGGTTTGGTTCTGGTTATTTTGCAATGGTTTAAATAGTAATTAAGAATTTTATCAGACGAAGGTATAATCCCACCCACCTTCGTCTCTTTTTATTCTACATCAAAGCTACTTCAACGAGTCTGTTGCTATATCCCCACTCATTATCGTACCAAGCTAGGACTTTTACAAGATCTCCGTCAATTACTCGAGTAAAACTTAAATCTATTATTGCAGAGGCGGTTGTTCCGATTACATCAGATGAAACAAGTGGTTCATAAGACACGTCCAAAACCCCTTTATAAAATGGATTTTGGGAGGCTTCTATAAAAGCTTGATTAACTTCACTAACACTTGTTTTTTTAGAAACGAACATTGTAATATCCGAAAGAGAACCAACAATAACAGGCACTCTAATCGAAACTCCGTCAAAAAGTCCTGCAAGTTCCGGAATTACCTGCGTTGTTGCTTTAGCAGCGCCGGTTGTTGTTGGAACAATGTTAAACCCCGCTGCCCTTGCCCTTCCTAAATCAGAATGAAGGCCTGGGGGCGGTCCGTCTACAATATTTTGTTCTGCTGTTATTCCATGAATTGTTGACATAGCCGATTTTAAGATTTTAAACTTTGAGTGAATCACCGAAACAACAGGAGAAATACAATTTGTTGTACAAGAAGCGTTTGAAATAACATTTTGACCAAGGTACTGATCGTGATTTACACCCCTTAGAAAAGTTGGAATTCCGCCCTCACCTTTGACAGGAGCGGATACTACAACTTTTTTTGCTCCTGCTGTAATATGCATATTTGCACTTGCGTCTTTTGTAAAACGTCCGGTACATTCAAGAACAACATCAATTCCTAAATCTTTCCACGGAAGTTTTAACGGGTCTTTTTCGGATAATACTAAAGTCTTTTTTCCATCAACAACCAAGTAATTTTTTTCTGATTTTATGGACTCATCGGCAAAATGGTCTTCGGGATTCGCCTTCCCTTCGGTCATTACGATTTTTCCATCTTCTTCAACCTCTATTTTTTTCTTTAAAGTTCCGTATGCTGAATCAAACTTAAGTAAATGGGCTAAAATTCTCGCACTTGTTAAATCGTTGACTGCAACAACTTCTGCATCCTCTCTATCTAATATTATTTTAAACGTGGCTCGGCCAATTCTGCCGAAACCGTTTATCGCAACTTTGGCAGGCATTTTTATTTAAAGGTTTGAACTAATCCAAGAAGTTAAAACGGCTTTTGGCATTGCGCCGATTTTTCTTGAAACTTCCTTTCCATCTTTTACTAAAATGTATGTTGGGATTCCTTGAACTCCATATTGCGAAGCCACAGCTCCCTCAACTTCAACATCTATTTTCTTAAATTCAACTTTTTGCACATATTCTTTTTCAACTTCAGCAAATATTGGCTCCATAGCTTTACATGGTCCACACCAATCAGCATAAAAATCTAAGAGCATGATCATATTTATATGATACCATAACATACTGTACCTACTTTTTAAGTTTGGCAAAAAATTTATGTCAAAAGGAAGAATTATAGTTGGTTTGTCAATATTTTTAGTCCTTATCTTAACTATATTTGTGTACCTTGTAACTAAAAATGAAAAGGCGCAGGAAATAATTAGAGGATATATTCCGGATTCTAAAATAAACGGAAAGCAGATGTATTCTCAAACTAAGATTAATTCATATGAACCTGAGCCTGAATGGTGGCCCGCAGATAAATTCGAAACGAGTAATCAACCTGAGATTTCGGGCCATTCGGGACTTTTAGTCGACTTAAACACGAGCCATGTACTATTTGAGAAAAATTCAAATGAAAAAATGAAGATAGCAAGCTTAGCAAAAATAATGACAGCCGTTGTAGCACTAGAACACAAAAAACTGGATTCAAAAATGTATGTAAGCAAAAAGGTAGCAGGAATTGGAGAAAATTCCATGCAAATTGATGAGGGTGAGATTTATACACTTGAAGAATTATTGTATGGATTAATTTTACATTCAGGGAACGACTCGGCTTATGCGATTGCAGAAGGTGCTGCCGGAAATTCGGACAGATTTGTTGAGTGGATGAATTTTAAAGCAAAAGAAATAGGTCTTGCAAACACACACTTTACCGATCCTAGTGGGCTTGACGACTCGGCTTACAGCACGGCTACAGACTTAGTTAAATTAACCAGATATGCGCTTAAAGATCCTGAATTTAGAAATATTGTTAAAACAGTTGAAAAGGAATTAACCTCCGACACCCATAAATATATTTATTTATATAATCAAACCAACCTTTTAACAACATATCCGGGTGTTGCCGGAGTAAAAACTGGATACACCGAAGAGGCCGGTCTTTGTTTAGTTACGTATACAAATAACGAAGGTAAGGAGGTAGTTGGGGTTGTTTTAAATAGTATAGATAGAAAGGGTGATATGATTTTAATGCTTGATCATGGATACAAAACCATAGGAGTAAACGTTAAACATAATCTTCTATAGTCTGCTGACAAAAAATCCGCCGACAGTCAAAGTTATTGAAATGTCGACGGAACGCTTAGTCTTGTCGTGATTAAACGAACTCCAAATCAAATCCCCTATTCAAAGTAACAAACACATCGCCGACATTCTTTCTATCTGCTTCAAATACTACAATGGCATCCTCGTCATCTATTCGCTTAAAAAGCCGTGTAAGGAGCATAAGGATTTCATGACTCACAGGTTTTAACAAATACAACAAGCAGCACGAGATTCTACCATCACGAGTGTATTGAATAACTGTAACATCAACATCACGTTTTCTTAGTGCCCCCAGAGCTTCATCTTTTACATCAAATTCGGCCACTCGTAGTGCTCTATCCATTTGCTCCTCCTTTCTCCCCCATTTAGAAACCCGCAATTTGCTAAGCTGTAATTACCTCAACTTCAAGTTCGACCCTTAGTAACTCAATAACCTCTTTGGATCTCTTTCCACGTAAGGTAAGTTTAACCGTGGCGAAAGATATCTCAATCACACCTCCCGGAAAGACGTGATCAAGTGTAACGGCAATAGCTTCTGCCGTTTGACGGGTTAAATAAACAAAACAAAAATGCGCATCCGTTGGTTGCTGATAAAAGTCAAGGAGCGCAATATCAACTTCCCCTCTTATAAGAGCGCCAAAAATATCATACTCTGACAAAAACACCTTTGTATTGAACTTTTTTCCCATCTTCCTCTCCTTTTCTCATTTGCGCTCGTTATTTCAGAATCTTGAATTTCAAACTTTAGCCTAGGGCATAGTAGCATCATTAAAATCTACGTCAAACGTTGCTGCCAAAAAACCTAAAAAACCATTTATTGCCATAGAAGTAACTGTAAACTTTGGAAATAAATTATCCGCCATTTTCCTATCACTCAAAAACAACCCGTCATAGGTATCCAATAATCTTAAGAGATCCGCTCTATGACTTGCTATGTATAGCGAAGTGTTTTCGCGACGAAAAAATCTAGCCGGATTATGCACGATAACCACATCAGTCCGGTGCTGTCTTAGCAACATAATACCCTCTTGCCTTGAAACGACTTTTGTTACCCTCAATTTAGGATTCTGTGCCATTCCACTCTCCATCCTTTCTGTGATACATGTGAGGTACTTGTGATTATTATAAGTTAAATGGTATAGCTTTGCAAATCTACGGGATTACTTGATAAGATAAAACTAATGAAAATAGGATTAAACGGCCAGCATTTATTGGCTAATCAGCCTGCGGGTCCTGAAACATACACATTAAATCTCTTTAAAAACCTAGCAAAGCTAGACAAAACAAATCTGTATGTTGTGTATTTTGATCAGGTTCCCCCGATAGGATTCTTTGATAAAATATCATCCGGAAATCCTAATTTCTCATATAAAGTTTTGCCAAAGAAGTTTTCGTGGACTCACGTGTCTTTAGCTTTAGAATTATTTAAAAATCCGGTTGATATATTTTTTACTGCCGTCCATACTATGCCTATTTTTTCGCCAATGAAGACCAAAAAAGTAGTTATGATTCACGGACTTGAATATAAATACTCACAGGACTATAAAAACTTTCTTAGGAAATTAATTATTCCCCTTCCGATTTGGTTTTCTATTGTTTCTGCAAATAAAATTATCGTACCGTCAAACGCTACAAAAAATGAGATTTTAAATAAACACTGGCCACTCGTGGATAAAGATAAATTTGAAGTAGTGCACGAGGGAATTCCTGAAAATATTATGAAAACCGGAAATGAACAGGTTTTAGAAATTAGAGAAAAATACCACATCGGAGAAAGCGATTATCTTTTTTTCATATCCACAATTCAGCCAAGGAAAAACGTTTCCGCAATGATTGAGGCCTTTAGCCAAGCGGTAGAAGAACTAAATCAAGACTTAAAATTAGTAATTTCGGGAAAAAAAGGGTGGCTATATGAAGATGCGTTAGAAACTCCAAAAAAATTTGGAGTAGAAAACAAGGTTATCTTTTTAGATTGGACTCCGGGCCAAGATGTTCCGGCACTTTTTTCGGGAGCAAAAGCATTTATTAACGTGTCGTTAGAGGAAGGTTTTGGAATTCCCTTGCTAGAAGCAATGGTGTGTAAAACTCAATGTGTAATTTCCAATATTCTGCCTTTTAAAGAAATAGGGCTGGAGTTCCCTATTTATGTTGATCCAAAGAATATAACGTCAATAAAAAATGGGGTTTTACAGGCAGTACAAAATCCAATTGGACAGGATAGAATCGAAAAAGCTTATAAACACTCACAAGAATTTACTTGGGAGAAGACTGCACGAAATACCCTAACTATCTTTGAGAGCTTGGTTAAAAATATCTAAAGTAATTTTTGCGGTATTTTCCCAAGAGTATTTTTTAACTTGTTCGTAGCCTTTCGATATTAAGCTATCTTTAAGCTTTGCGTTAACCAAAACCGAATTAGCTTTTTCTGCCATATCTTGGGCATTTCTGGGATCAAAATACAAAACTGAATCTCCGTAAACTTCTCTATGACAAGGAATACCGGATATTACCGACGCTAACCCAACAGACATCGCCTCAAGGGCCGTTAAACTAAAACCCTCTTTAAATGAAGGAAAAACATAAAGATCAGCTTCTTTTCTAAACACTATGGCTTCTTCATCACTAACAACAATGTCACTACTAGAGTTGGTATTAAATGCCGGCATAATTATTTTTTCCCCAAATCCCAATGCTTTTATATCTTCGTAAACTTTTTTTGAAAACTTATCTTTTTTGCAAATTAAAACTAGATTCCCAACGTATCCAAACCTATCCCTCAAAATCTTAAACATCTCAATTAAACCGGATATGTTTTTGTGTTCATACATACTTCCAACATATAAAATGTATGGTTTTTCAACCATGTATTTTTTAAGAACTTCGTCCGCGCCACTTGTAACAGAGCTTATTAAATCCGGATCAACTCCTTCGTAGGCCACTGTAAATTTAGATTTGGGAACATTTCTAAATGTCTGATTAAACTCAGTAAGTACAGTATTTGTTGGTACTACGATCTTTTTTGCCCGTACAATTAGCCATTTAAAAACCCAACGATATACCAACTTTTTTAACTTAAAATACGGTTTGGGTAAGGTAGTTCCCTTTTCTGTACTAAACGTGTGCATGGTCATGTCGGGTATTGCAGAAACTATTTTCCCGGGATATAAAATTGGAAAATTAAAATGCGGAGTATAAAATAAATCTAACTTGCTAAAAACAATTTTAAACAAGAATCTTATCTGCTCGTCAAAAGAGTACCAATTATAGTTTGCTAAAATCTTTTTAAAGTTCTTGTTCTTTGGAAAGTATGCCTCAAATCCTTCTTTCTTTAAAAAAACTAAGTACTCATTTTTCAAATCTATTTTTTCCAAATGTATAACTATATTTTTTGTGTATCTTCCAGGACCTGCTTTTCCATAAAACCTTGCATCAATTCCAATTCTTTTCATATCGTGATTTTACCATTATCGTGGGCGCAATAACGAAATGATATTATTACCCAGTGAGCGATAAAAAAGACTTGTTTAGTATTTTAAATCCCCAGCAAATTCCCGCCGTTAAACATTTAAACGGCCCTGCTCTTGTAGTTGCAGGACCTGGAAGCGGGAAAACCAGAGTACTAACCCACCGTATAGCCCATCTTATAGAAAACTGCGGAGTTAACGAAAACAATATTCTGTGTGTTACTTTCACCAATAAGGCTGCCGGAGAAATTAAAGAAAGGGTAAACAATCTAATTAATAGTGAGTCAACAAAGCTGGCGTTTAGCGGAACTTTTCATTCTATTTGCTCAAGGATTTTAAGAAAGGATGGTTTTAATATAGAAATCCCCATTTCCTTTGTAATTTACGACACCGATGACCAGGAGTCTTTGGTAAAAGAAATCTTAAAGGACTTTGGAATTGACACGAAAAAGGTTAATCCAAAGGCCGTTCTTACAACTATATCAAGCGCTAAATCAGAACTAATAAATTCAAGAAGTTATGAAAATTTATCTCGCGGACTTTTTCAAAAAACGGTAGCAAAAATATATCCCGAATATCAAAAACGATTAAGAAAAAATAACGCTCTTGATTTTGACGATTTGTTAGTTGAAACAATAAATTTATTCGAAATAGTTCCCGGGGTTTTAGAAAAATATAAAAACCAATTTAAACATATTCTGGTTGATGAATATCAAGATACAAATAAAGCTCAGTATGTTCTTGTAAAAACCCTTAGTGATAACCAAAACGCGGATTCAAGCCTTTTTGTAGTGGGAGATATGTCACAAGCAATATATTCGTTTAGAGGTGCTGATTTTAGAAATATTCTGTTTTTTCAAAAAGATTATCCAAAAGCGAAAGTATATAACTTGGAACAAAACTACAGATCAACCAAAACAATTCTGGATGCTGCAAAAAATGTTATTAAATCTAACTCAAGCCATATTCCTCTTGATTTATGGACACAAAACGGAAAAGGTGAAAAAATAATCTCATTCACGGCGGATAATGAAAAAGAAGAAGCTGAGTTTGTAGTTGGCCAAATAATGGAGGAGGTTTCAAAGGGAAGGGAGTGTGAGGACATATCGGTACTGTACAGAACCAACGCACAGTCACGAAATATGGAAGAATCTTTAATTAGAAACAATATTCCGTATAAAATTGTCGGAGGTCAAAGATTTTATTCAAGAAAAGAAATTAAAGATGTTATTTCTTATTTAAAAGTAATACACAATCCCAAAGATAGCGTTTCATGGGAAAGAATAATAAATGTACCAACAAGGGGAATAGGGAAAAAGAGCGTAGAGGAGCTTAAAAACGGGGGTTGGGATTTAGTTTCCATTGAAAATAAAACAAAGCTTCCAATACATAAATGGGCAAATGTTAAGGACGATCTTGCTACACTAGAATTGCTTGACGATGTTCTTCTTCATACTGAATACATTAAATGGCTTGAAGACGGATCGGAAGAAAATTTATATAGAATTGAAAACATTAAAGAATTAAGATCCGTTGCATCGCAATTCACCAATCTAGCAGATTTTCTTGAAAATGTTGCGTTAATTGAAAGCTCAGACAAACCGGGGAATCTAAATAAAAATGCTATAACTTTAATGACCATTCACGCGAGTAAGGGTTTAGAATTTCCTATTGTATTTATGATCGGTATGGAAGAAGGTCTTTTTCCACATACTCAATCGTTAATGGAACTGGTGCAAATTGAAGAAGAAAGACGTCTGTGTTATGTTGCCATTACAAGAGCCATGGAAAAAGTTTTTTTAACAAACGCGCGCTCAAGGCTTTACTTTGGAAGTATTCAGAATAATTTTCCGAGTAGATTTGTTTCCGAAATTCCTTCAAATTTAATTGAATTTAAGGGTTACTACAAACAAAAATCCGCTCCACGACAAGGGAATGACGACTATCTTGATGATTTGGAACTTACAAGAAAAAGCTTTAGGTGGCAGTAGGATGAAACGCCTAATAATATTTCTAATTTTAATTTCTCTTGCAATAATTCACGTATTTAACCTGCCTGCATACGGACAGGTTTTAGGAACAAACACTTACGAAACAAGAGTGGAAAGTTTTGAAAAAAAGGATCAAAGAATAAAAACGGTTACTGCGTTTTCTCAAAAAGAAATTAAAGAATATGAGGATATACCTTTTGAAATCGAATATACAAAAGACAAGGAAATGGAATACAAAGAAGAAAAAATTATAACGGAAGGTGAGAATGGAGTTAAAACCTACGCCTATCTATTAACTTTTTGGGATGATGAGATTATAGATAAACAATTAATTAAAACCGATATTAAAAACCCAATTAATGAAAAAATTGCTAAAGGAACAAAAATAGTTTGGCGACTTTATCAAACTCCCGACATCGGACGAGTTAAATATTGGTATAAATTAAGAGTTTGGGCAACAAAATATGACGCGAACTGCTACGGCTGTGGCGGAAGAACTTTTAGTGGCACAGAAGTAAAAAAGGGCGTTTGCGCTGTTGATCCAAAGGTTATTCAACTTGGTACAAATTTCTACGTTGACGGTTATGGTTTTTGTCGCGCGGAAGATATTGGAGGGGCTATTAAAGGTGATAAAATTGATTTGGGTTTTGTTGATGCATCAAAAGGTGCGTGGGGTGCGACCTATACTGATATCTATCTGCTGACCAATCCGCCACAGGAATAGTATGTTTGAACCAATAAAAGAGTTAGGTCAAAATTTTCTCCTGCACAGAGAGTCCGCGCAAAAAATGGTTGAGGCTTTAGAATTGTCTCAAAATGAGGTCGTAGTTGAAATCGGCCCAGGACTTGGTTTTATAACAGAGTTACTTTCAAAAGTTTTGCTAGACAAAAAATCAATGATTTATGCAGTAGAAATGGATGCCAGATTTGCCGGTAAACTTAAGGTTGAATTTTTTCATAGCGATAACATTTTAATTGTAGGAGAAGACATTTTAAAATGGCTTCCCGGATTTAACCCAAAACAAGAAATATTTAAGATTATTGGATCTTTGCCTTATAGCATAACCTCTCCTATTCTTCATACTATTGCAAAACTACCAATAAGACCGAGTGTTACTGTGTTTTTGATTCAAAAGGAAGTAGCCCTAAAGATTACTTCTAAAGCTCCGGATTCAAGTTTTCTTTCATCGTTTATCCAAACTTTTTTCTCTATAGAAAGTATTGGGATTGTTGAGAAAGATAAATTTAATCCAATTCCAAAAGTTGATGGAGCCGTAATTAGACTTAGAAAAACCACTCGTGATATTTCGTTTTTGGATATTAAAAAGTATGAAGGCTTTTTGCACAAAGCTTACGCACATCCGAGAAAAATGCTAAATAAAATGTTTACGCAAGATGAAATAGAAAAGACTGGAATAAATCCTTCGCTTCGAGCACAAAACTATAACTCTGAGGATTGGGTAAATTTTTTCAAAAAACTATAGTAAAAACAAAAGTGTTGCAATAGTAAAATGGAGTCCGAACGACATAAGCCACCCGGACCCCAGAAAGTCCGGTATATAGCTTGGGTATACAACCGAACAAAGTCTCCTTTTCTTCCCCCGCTCCCACAGGAAAAGATTTTTAAATCCCAAGTTATTGATAATTTACTACTTTAAATCCATACAGTCAACTTTGGAACCGGAATGATATACTCATGACATGAAAAACCACGTAGTTCAGTCAAAAGAATGGGGCGAGTTTAAAACAAAATACGGAACTCCTGCTGTTCGAGTTGGAAACATTCAATATACGATACATAAAGTTCCTTACACAGGTGACTTCTACGCTTATTGCCCAAAGGTTAATCCCATTGATATAAATTACGAAGAAGTACAGGACTCACTTATTAAAAATAACTGTATCGCAATAAATTTTGACATTCCAAATGTTATTAAAGGATCAGAAAACGAATCTCGTGCAGTTGAAATTTTTGAAAGCAAGTGCAAAAAATCCCCTAAAGATACGTTTGCGAAATTTAATATTCTTTTAGATATTTCAAAAAGCGAAGAAGAAATTTTAAATAATATGCATAAAAAACACAGATATAATATTAAGTATTCTCAAAGAAACGGGGTAACAGTACGAAAAGCTGAAAACGAAAACGACTACGATATATTCTACACACTCTTAAAAGATACTGCGGAGAGACAAAAATATTATATCCACCCAAAAGGTTATTACAAAAAAATATGGGAACAAATGGGCGTTCAAAACATTGGAACTAGCAAATCGAGTACGATTTGTCATATTTTAATCGCCGAATTAAACAGCGAACCTGTTGCATCTTGGATGCTTTTTACATATGAAGGTGTTTTGTACTACCCTTACGGAGGCTCATCAACACAGCATAAAAACCTATATGCCAGTAATTTAATTTGCTGGGAATCAATACTTTTGGGAAAGAAGATGGGCTGTGAAAATTTTGATATGTGGGGAGCTGCTAAAGATCCAAACGATGAGGAAGATTCTTGGCAGGGTTTTACAAACTTCAAGTTAAAATTCGGCGGTAAGCATGTTGAATACATTAATTCATATGATTTTGTAATAAACGAGCAAATGTATAATGCCTTTAATATAGCGCAGAAAGTAAGATGGGCGATTCTGAAACTTCTAAAATGACTATCCTAGACATTAGGCAGTCAAAAGGTTGGTCGGAGTATCTAACTTTTTTAGGTTGGAATTCAGCGAGAACTTCCAATGACATAAATATAGAAACTAGAAAAGTTTTTTTTGGAGGATTGGTAAAAATTCAACGTCCAAAAAGTATTTCTAAGAGCGATCTAATCGAAATAACTAAGATTTGTAAAAATAATAAAGCGCTTTTTACTAAACTTGAACCTTCGCTTGACCAAGATTTAAAAATTTTAACTGATTACGGATATGTAAGAAGCGCGTCTCCACTTTTACCTCCCACAACCATTTTTATTGATCTCATAAATAACGAAAAAAACCTTTGGAACAATGTTTCCCATAGCGGGAAATACTCGGTAAATAGGGCGCGGAGGGAAGGGGCAAACGTAGAATTTTTCCAAAATCCAAGTGAAAAAGTATTAAAAAGTTTTTACGATATTCATAAACAAACGGGAAATAAAAAAGGATTTTATATAGAAAATTTTGAGGATATAAAAAAGAAAGTTGAAATATTTAAAGACGAATCATTTGTGATAAGTGTAAAAGATAAAGAAGGTGCAATAATGGGTGCAAATTTTTACCTTGGTTTTGATAAAAACATTTGGTTTATGCACGGAGCTACTAGCCACGAAGGCAGAAAATCGAAGGCCGGATATGAACTTGTCTGGAAATCATTCTTATATTTTAAAGGTCTTGGGTATGAGATTCTTGATTTAGAAGGCAAGGATGATAAAAGGTTTCCAAATTTCACAAAAGGATGGGGAGGATTTTCACATTTCAAAGAAAAATTCGGCGGTCGGGAAATTATCTATCCGGAACCTCATATAAAATATCTAAATCCCCTTTTATCAAAATTCGGCGTCGGTCTATAAAGGTTTAAACGAATCTAACCTTTCCACGCGTACGGGCAAATATCCTTGTAATCACACCATTTGCAATGCATGCCTGGATTTGGTTGAAATTTGCCATCACGAATGTTTTGCATAACTTCCTTTGCTTCGAGCTTTTTTTCCTCTAACTGCTTATCGGTTCTTGTAGTTGAAATTTTTTCTCCTGTTTCCACAAAATATAGAGTTAACTTTTTCGGATTGAGGCCAAGTGCTTCCTTTGCAGCAACAGCATAAAAAGAAACTTGGTCGTCTTTATCAACCTCTTTCTGATCCTTTGAATTTCCGGTTTTATAGTCTATGATTTCCACTCCTCCGCCGATAAGAGGATCAATCCTATCTATCTTTCCAATAAAAGGAATTCCGTCTATTTTTAATTTAAACGATTTTTCCAAAGCAACTGGTTTATTTTTGAGTTTTTTATTATCTTTCCAAAACTTCTTTAATAACTCTTTCCCGCTTTCAAAACGCAACCTCCTATGTTCTTCGTCAACATAGCCTAAAGGATTCCAATTTTTTTCGTACATTTCAAGTAATTTTTCTAGAGAAACTTCGCCAAACATTAAATTGGCGTAAAAGTCGTGCAGAGTGTTATGTATTGATATACCAAAGCTTAAGTTGTGGTTTGGCGGAGAAGGAATTCTTAAAACGTACCCATATTTATATTGAAGTGCGCAGGTTTGATAAGTTGAAACCTGTGAATAACTAAAACTCTTTGGTATATATTCACCTATTTTTTGCACGGCCGGATCCCTAAAACCAGATTCTAAACCAAATAAACCCACCTGATCGTTCTTTCTTTCTAATGTTTCTTTGGGAACTTCCTCAACTTTTAGATTAGTCTCTTTTAAATATCCGCTTATTACACTATCCCGCGAACCTCCATAATTTTTAGCGTAAGTCATAAACAAGTATTTCTTTGCTCTTGTCATTCCTACATAAAAAAGCCTTCTCTCTTCTTGAATATGTGCATCTCCCGACGGAAGGTACTCCTTTATAAGTTCTTGGGGTAATTCAATTAACTCGGATCTATTTCTTGTTGGAAACCTTCCTGATATCATGTTCACAATGAAAACCACGGGAAATTCCAAACCTTTGCTTGCGTGAACTGTTAATAGATTTATAGTTTCAATATCTTCTATTTCAGCTTGAGCCGGGTTATCCCCCGCTTCGATTAAAAGGTTTATGTGTTCTAAGAAATCAATTACATTTGGAATTTTCTTATTTTCTTGTCTATAACTAATCTCAAATTTTTTAGAAATTTCTAGAAATAAATTTAGGTTTTTAATACAAAGTTGATTTTCAACGGTTTCCTCTTCAATAAATTGCTTTATGAATTCAATAGAATTTACTAAGAAAAATACAAATTGACTGGGAGAAAACTTTGATAAACTCTCCGACAAATTCTTAACCCTTTCATAAAATATGACAACGCTCTCTTCTTTGTGATTCTTCAAAACTTCCCAAAGGTCTACTCTTTTATATTTTGCTTGAGATAACATTTCAGTAATTACCTCGTGTGGGATATTTAATGTTTTAATATTTAATACTCGATAAAGATTTACGGAATCAAGAGGATTAATTAAAACTCTTAGCATTGCCAAAATATCTCTAATCTCTTCTCTATCGTAAAGTCCCCTATTTCCAACAAGTTGATATGGCATTCCATACTTTCTTAAAACCATAACAAATGGATCTAAATGGGCGTTTGCTCTTGCCAAAATGGCAAAATCTTTGTAAGTATAAGACGGCTCCTCGGCCAATATTTCAAGTATTTTTCTAACTACAAATTCTGCTTCGTCTTCAAGGTTTTCGGTCTTAAAAATTTGAGGTTTTATGCCATCCTTGTCTACTTCGCTTACAAGTTTTTTTGAAATTCCAAGTTTTGATTCTAGTGTGTCAGGGTTGTTATTTTGAATTAGTTTATATGCGGGGTCAAGAATTGCCTGCGAGGAACGGTAATTCTGAAGAAGTTTAATCATTTTGGCGTTTGGGAAGTCTTTCATGAATTCAAGAATGTTTGAAACCGCAGCGCCTCTAAATTTATATATCGATTGCGAATCGTCTCCAACTACCAACAAACTTCTGTTTTTTTGCAAATTATCTTTGATTTGATTTGGAAAGAGAATTTTTACCATCTCATACTGAGCATAATTTGTATCCTGAAACTCATCTACCAGAATATGCTTAAATTGTTCTTGATATTCTTCTAAAATATTTGAGCGTGTATTAAATAGCCTTATTGTCCAGTTAATCAAATCCCCAAAGTCAAAGTACGAGTGCTTGATTTTAATTTCTTCGTATTTTTTGTACACCCCGGAAAGCTCTGCCCAACGCTTAATTTCTTCCTCATTTCCCTTTACCCCACTGGAAAACTTAAGCATATCGTCTGCAGATATAGCCTCATCTTGAGCCCGAGATATAAGCTTTAAAATTGCGGAAATAAATTTTGTTGGATTTCCTAAGGGTCTAAAGTAATTAAGCTCAAATTCAAAAAGATGTTGCCTAAATAAAAGCCATTGTTCGGAACTTGATAATATTTTATAACCCGGATCAAGGCCTATCTCCAAACCTTCTTCGCGTAAAATTTTATCCGCAAAAGAATGAAATGTATTTACCCAAGGCTCCGTATAACCCAAAGGCATTACATCATCAACTCTGTTTAACATTTCCTGTGCTGCTTTTTCAGTAAAAGTTAGTGCTAAAATATCGTTTGGATTTACATTTCTTTCCTCAATTAAATGTTTAATTCTTTGAGTTATAACATTTGTTTTACCGGCGCCAGCTCCTGCTACAACTAGCAATTCTCCGTTTTCAAACTCTACCGCCTCTTTCTGACTTTTATTTAACTTTAGCTTTTTTTCTATCATATTAAGATTCTTCTGGAAGTACTGGAGGTAATAAAGTGTTATCTTCTCTCCCAATTGCGTGAATACCATCAATTTTTCCAAATAGTTTCTGGTATCTTGTTTTTACTGTATCCATAGATTTTGAAGTTCGGCTAATATGTCCGTCTAAAACCTCTAGATCTTCGTTAAATTTTTCAGCCTCAACTTTTATGCCCGATAGCGCTTTTAGTATTTCCCCTGTGTGTTTTTGAAGTTCGCCCTTTTGGTACGCCACAAGTATAACTTTCATAAAGTAAGATAGGGTGTTTGGAGAGGCTAAAACTACATTTTTTCTTTTTGAGTATTCTTCGATCTCAAACGTGTTCACAATTAGTTCGTAATATACATTTTCTGAGGGAATATACATAACTGCTTGATCTGTTGTACCTTCATCTGGCAATATGTACTTCCCCGAAATTTCGTCTATTCGCTTTTTAACATCTTTTACAAAGTCTTTTTTTGCCTTATCTCTGTCCGCGGGCAATTCAGAATCAAGCATTAATTTGAAGTTCTCCATAGGGAACTTGGAATCAATGGGAATTAATCCTTTGTCGGTTAAAATTACTGCGTCACAAACACTTCCGTCTCTAAATTTATACTGAGTTTTAAACATATCCTTGGGCAAAAAATTTTCAAGAATTTCGTATAAAAACTGCTCTCCCAAGCCTCCTCTTAATTTTGGGGATTTTAAAATGTTACTTAAGTCCTTCATATCCTTTCCAAATTCCTGAACACTAGACAACTGGGACTGAACCCCACTAATGACTTTTGCTGCACTATCAAGCCTTTCCCAAATCATTTTTGTCTGCTTGTCCATAGAATCTCGCTGATCTTTTAACTGCCGTTCAACTGTTTCTGAACTTTTATCAACCGATGTTTTCATTTCTTTCAGCCATTCTGTTAAAACTTTATCCTCTTCGGAATCTTTTTTTAGAGATTTAATTTGAACTGATACAAAATAAACAATCCCAATTGCTGTGGAGATTATAAAGACAATAAGAATAAGTAGCGTAACATTTGGAGCCATAATTGTATTCTAACAGAAGAAAAGGAAAAGCACTTGGCGTTAAGATAACACACCAAGTGCTTCAACTTACGGATCATTTCCATAATATACACAATTTGCCACCTTCTCTCCTTACATCAATCCTCAAATGAAATTTGAGAGCGTTTTTCACGGTTTTCCTAGAAAGCTGTGCTTCACGAGAAAACGGGTGGTTAAGAAAATCTTGAAGTGCGTTTTTAAACGCAGCTCTCGCTTCTAAACCGCGCTTATCTTCTTCATTCGCCCTATGTATAAGCCTATCGTTTGTGTTAAAACCTGAAAATCTGTGCAAATTTAAGGTAGCACTTAACCTTCTTATTCCAGCTACACTAAGCCTGTTATGTAAAGTTAAAAGTTTCTGATATAAATCCAAGTACCCTCTTATTGTAGGGGTTTTCATCATCCTCTCCTTTTTCATGAATGTAGTTTAGAATTATACCTTTCTTTGATTCGAATGCAACTAAGGGTACAATCTAACCTATGCCGGGCTTTTTATACACAGTGATCTTTGCTGATTTAATTTCATGGGGGCTTCTTACATGGTTCATAATTTCTGTCAAACCGGATTCAACAAGAAACATAATCTTTTTTCTTTTATTACTTTTAGTATGTCTATCCCTTTTAATATCCGTTCCTCTATACTTTCGTTTTCAAAAATATATTCATGGTTTTAAAGACGAAAAAAAAGTATATAGGAAATCTTTAAAATGGTCGTTCTTTAATGTACTTTTAATTACTTCTGTTTTAGCTTTAAGAGCGTTCAAATTATTTAGTCTAATAAATATATTTTTGCTTGGAATATTTTTTATTACTTTAGTTATTTATATCAAGAATCGACGAATCTAGGTTTAATTCAGTTTCTGCATTTAAATCAGAATCTAATGTATTTAGGTCTCCTTGAATACTATCAATTGAAGCATCAATAGAGGCTGCATCAACAGTTGGAGTTTGTGACGAATCTGTGCTTTCTTTAACAGGAATGGTTGATTCAGTCAAATTCTTAATCATTTTAAGTTTGGTGGCTACATAATATCTTGCACCGCCTAGTAAAACTAACAAAATTAGGGCTAAAACAGCAACCACAATAAGTAAAATGGGCTTCTTTGGCTTTGAGGGTACAACAGAACTAACTAACGGCTGTACAACTTGACCTTCTTGTTGAATATCATTTTCCACTTTCAGATCCTTCCTTTAAAATTTTTCCCCTAGAATCCCTTAACGAACCAACTGCCAGTTTTAAATTCTTAAACGCATCTCTTAAAAGTAAATTTCCCTCTTTTACCAATGCTTGTGCTTTTTCTGAATCTGTTATGGCCGATTCGCTTGTCATGTTTTTAAATAAGTTTAATGCTTCGTCATATTTTGCTTGAGCAAGATCCATATTAGTAACTGCCTTATTATAATATTCAGTAGCAACTGTTACATCCTTGCCCATACCGGAAACTTTAGTTATAAGTTTATTTACCTCTTCCGCTTTTTTCCTCAATCTTGAAAGAAGTTCAGTGGCTTTTAGTACATTAACTCTTCCGCCGGCAATTCTAGTGAGGGATAGAGCCTGCTTCATATCTGCGCGCATATTCTTGTTTATTTCTCTTAACTCAACCATAGTTTTTGCATCATGTATTTTTTGTTTATATTGTTCCTTTGTGGTTTTATAGACATCGTAAGCGCTATTAAGTATTTCTTTTTCTTTAGTACTCCTATCGTCAGTTTTGCCTTCTAATCTTGACAAATGGTTTTCAAATACCCTATCAAAGGCGTCAAGTTGGTTTAATAATGCTTGCTTTGCCTTCTCAAGAGCAACCTGGGGAAAATTACCGCATTTCGCATCACTAGATGCGGTAGATTCAATGTTCTTACAATCGCCTTTAAATTTTAAGTAATTGTCACGTGCCTCCTTATACGTTCTCAAAAGATCATCCCCCTGCATACCCATTTTTTTCTTCATAAATAAATTTGGTTTAGCCACGTCATCTTCGGCCCGAGCTGTAAAAACAGGAAGTAATACAATAAAAAAGAGAGAACTAAAGACTAATACAGGTAGAAAAGTTCGTTTCATGAAGTAAGCATACCAAAACATATACAATTAGTAAATTGCCAGTATAATTTGGAAATGTTGATAGACACACATTGTCATTTAACGG
>MEVN01000019.1 GCA_001772985.1 candidate division WWE3 bacterium RIFCSPLOWO2_12_FULL_36_10
CACTGGAGAAAAAGGAAAAGTAGGAGAATCAGACGTTTTGGAAGACGCAACTTTACGTATTAAAAAAAGAAAAGAAAAAATAAAATACAGCATAATCATTCCTGTCAGATCCATCAATAAGTATTTAGTAGAAAATATCAATCATTTAAAACAACTTAGCTATTCAAAGTTTGAGGTTTTAATCATTTTAGATAAGAAAGTTAAATATAATTTTAAAGATAAACGGTTTAAAATATTAGCAACAGGTGAAAAAGGCCCCGGAGAAAAGAGAAATATTGGGGTAAGAAAATCAACCGGCGACATTTTAGTATTTCTTGACGATGATGCGTATCCTTCACAAAATTGGCTCAACGAAGCTAGTTTACTGTTTGATGACAAGAATATTTTAGTCTTAGGTGCTCCGGCTGTTACTCCCTTGGATGCTCCTATTTTAGAATCTTGCTCAGGTAGACTTTTTGAATCTTGGATTACCAGTGCTGACGCAGCACGCAGATATACCCCTATGCCAACAAAGTTTGTTTCAGATTATCCTACGGTGAATTTATTTGTGAGAAAAAAAGTATTTTTCAATGTCGGGGGTTTTGTTGAGGATTTCTGGCCGGGAGAGGATACAAAGTTTTGCCTTGATTTAGTGAAACTTTATGGGAATTGCATTTTATACCATCCTTCTCCTATTGTTTACCATCATAGAAGAAGGTTATTTATACCGCATTTAAAGCAAATTTCGAGATATGGAAGGCATAGAGGGCAGTTCGCAAGAATTTTTCCTGAAACATCACGCTTACCTTCTTATTTTGTACCGTCTTTATTTGTTATTGGACTTTTAATTGGCCCTGTAACGTTTTTATTTTCTCCGGTTTTTAAAGTATTTTATTTTTATGTACTCTTAGCTTATTTTTCTATTTTACTTTATGAATCAGTTAAGGTAATGTTTATGAACAAAAGTTTATTAGCGGGCGTTTACGTGTTTTTAGGAATTTTCCTTACGCATATGGTTTATGGTATAAATTTTATAATTGGAATTGCCAAAAGGCCTAAGTTGAAGTTAAGAAATATTGATTCTCGTAGTGGAAATTATTTAGGAGGATGAATGAAAAGAGGGCAAAATGAATTTACTCAAAGTCCGGATTCTAAGTTTAGAATCAAAGTTATAAACTCTCTTTGCATTAGCGCTGCTACATGTGTTATTAGGGCGCCAAATACTTTTGATCTTGATGATGATGGCATAGCTTATGTTAAAGAAGGTACTTGGGATGACGCAATCGCAATAATTGAGGGCGCAAAATCCTGTCCCACTACAGCTATAATTATTGAAGATTTTCAAGGAAATCAGGTTTATCCTGCTGTTTAAAATGCACAAATCTATATTTTTGGATTCATTAAATAATACTCAAGAGGCTTTAAAAAGTATAACTCTTGATTCCATTTTCATAGGTTCCAAGCTATTTTCTACTGAAAGTATTTCAAGTTTAAGGAGTATTGTTAAAGATACCCATATATATGCAGACGTGCCGGTTTTTTGTGGCGAAGATTTAGTAAAACTATTTCCAGATGCAGTTATAATTGAAGCCTTTGGAAAAGACTTAGTAAAAGACGGAATTTCATTTGTGTGTCCTACGCATTCTGGAGTAAGAGAGTATTTCCAAAAAAGAATAACAGATTTGCTTAAACTTGATATAAATGGAATTTGGCTTGATTGTGCAAGATACCCGACCGTTTGGGATAAATCCAACCCTATAATATATGATACTTGTTACTGTAAACGATGCATTTCCCTATTTGAAAAACATATTGGAGAAAAAATAGTCGGAACTACTTTGGAAGATAAGTTTTTGCACATAGATGGAAGCTATTATATTGAATGGCTAAGATTTAAATGCGATCAAATTACATCCATTGTTGAATTGGCAAGAAAAACAATCACTAATTCTAAGAAAGAGATGAAGTTAGGAATATTTGTTGTGCCTTGGGAAGATAGTGAGTATAGCGCCGGAATAAAAAGGATTCTTGGTATAAATATTGAACAAATCTCTCCTTTAGTTGAAACGGTAAGTCCTATGCTTTATCACAAAATGTGCGGAAAAGATGTTGAGTGGGTAAAAGAAAAGGTAAATTATTATTGGAATCTCGGAAAACCATTTTTACCTTTAATCCAAACCGGAGACGTTTCATTAGATGAATTTAAAAAATCTATGGAATTTGCCATTTTAAAACCATCAGCAGGCGTTTGTGTATTTTATTTAGATGATTTAATAAAACAAAGAGAAAAGGTGGATATAGTTTTGGATTTTTTTAGATAAAGGTTGACTATCGGCTGGCTATACTATAGTCTTTATTGAAATTGATCTTTGTTTACGTGATGTATGCAGGAATATAACAAAAAATTTAAAATAGCAGTTGGATACGCGCCAATTGAGCAGGATAAGGGAGTACCGCTACTTTCTCAAAATAGACAATTTCAATATTTTAATGCAAAAACTTACATTTACCCCATGGTTCCGGCCTATGCGGCGTCGATGGCAAAGCATAAAGGCTATGATGTAGTGTGGCTTGACGGCATTGCGCAGGAGTGGTCGTACAAAAGATGGCTTGAAGAGATTGAAAAAGAGCATCCGGATATGTTAATGGTAGAAACCAAATCTCCTATTGTAAAAAATCATTGGAAAATTTCAAAAGACTTAAAAGAAAAATTTCCAGATCTAATTTTGGTTTGGGTTGGAGACCATGTCACTTATATACCAAAAGAAATAATGGATAATTCTGCCATTGATTATGCCATAACCGGCGGAGATTACGATTTTATGCTTTCTGATTTAGCGGATTCTATAACTAAAGGAATTCCTCTTGTTGGAGGTATTTGGGGAAGGAAAGGTGATACAAGAGTTACTCTTTCTGATTTTATAAGATTTGAAGAGTCGGATTTAACCGGAGATAAAGAAGCTTTTTGGATTTCCGGACCTTTAAAACAAACCCATAATCTTGATGAACTTCCATTTGTTGATCGTGATTTAACAAAGTGGGAGCTATACGCTTATGCAAACGGGAATTATAAATATACCCCCGCTACTTATATGTACTCCGGAAAAGATTGTTGGTGGAACAGATGCACTTTTTGTGTATGGGATCACACTATAAACGCCATTGGAACTTACCGAAGATTCACGCCCGAAAGACTCTTTGCTGAAGTAAAACACGTTGTTGATAAATACGGAGTTAGGGAAATATTTGACGACGCCGGAACTTTATTTGTTGGCCCTCCTCTTAAGAAGTTTTGTAATCTATTAATTGACTCCGGATATAGCGATAAGGTTGTTTACGGCTGCAACATGAGATTAAATGCTTTAACGCAGGAGTATTACGATTTAATGGGACAGGCGAACTTTAGGTTTATTTTATACGGAATGGAATCCGGAAACCAATATACACTTGATAAGTTGGATAAGGGCTTAAAGGTTCACCAGATCGAAGAAGGTGTAAAAATGGCTAAAAAGGCAGGTTTAGAGCCTCATTTGACCATAATGCTAGGCTACCCATGGGAAACTGAAGAAATGGCCAAAAACACCATTGCAATAGCCAAAAGGCTATTTCAGAATGGATATGTCGACACTATGCAGGCAACAATAGTTATCCCTTACCCCGGTACCCCTCTTTATAAAGAATGTATAGAAAAGGATTGGTTGTTAGTTGAACCAACCGATTATGAGGCTTTTGATATGAGAGGTGCAGTGATGAAGATTCCGTTTGAAACCGAAAAATTACTTGAATTAACTCAAGAGTTGTATTCGTCGTTTTTTACACCTCAATATATGTTTAGAAAAGTTTTGTCTGTTAGAACGTATGATGACGCAAAGTTTTTAATGTACTCGGCCTGGAAATTAATTGGCCATCTTTTGGATTTTGATAAGAATCAAACCAAAGTCAAAATGACGTCTCCAAAATTTTGGATAAATGCAGTTAAAAGTTTGTTTACGCATTTGAAACATAAAAAAGACGATGAACGAGTAGACGAAATGATAAAAGAAAGCGCCAAAGAAGAATTAAGAGTAAAAGCTAACGTTGGTGCTAAGATATAATAGCGAATCTGCCCAAAACAAATAATAGAATGAAAGTAAAATTTTTAAAGAAAAAGAAATATGTTTGGACTTTTCTTAGTGTGTTTTTTATTTTATTTGTATTTCTATATTATTTTCTCATTTCTCCGCTTTTGGGTTTATATTCTGATTTAAAGCAGCTTAAGTCAAGAGTAAGGCCGATTAAATCTACAATTACGGGTTCGGTAAGTGGAATGCAAATAACTTCTGATATGGAGTTTCTCCCATTTGAACTCGATTATCTAAAGGATTACCTTACGAGTGTTGATAAAAAGGCAACTAGGTTGCAGATTTTTTCACGTTTACCTATTATTGGAGGTTATTTTAAAGATCTAAAAACTGTAACGTCTTTATCACTTGATGTTGCCGACACATCAACCAATTTTTTTAGTTCTATGCAAAATGTTTTGTCCAAGGTTAATTTAAAAAATGTAGGATTTTATAATAGCTCAATTGGCGACAATCCAGGCACAGGCATATCTGAGTTAGCAAATTTTTTGACAACCGAGCTTCCCAAATACAAAGAAAGGGTGTGGGTAATGAACAAAAAACTTCAAGAGATTGATTCTGAAAGATATCCATATGAATTTAAAGGATACGAAATAAGAAATAATATTGTAGACGCACAAAAGGCAATGAGTTTTGTTGTCATGTCTTTTGACGATATTGTAAAGTCAATAGGAGTTTTGCCAGATTTAATGGGGGAAAAGGGATCAAGGACCTTTTTAGTTATTTTACAGAACGAAAACAAGCTAAGGCCGTCTGGCGGAATACTCTCCGCATATGCTGTTTTTAACATAAATAGAGGCGCAGTGAATCTTGTAAAATCCGGAGATGTATATAATTTAGATCCTACACAAACAGTTTATAACGAACCTCCTGAGTTCTTAAGTAAATATGCCGTTTCTGATAATTTCTATTTAAAGGATGCGGGCTATTCTGCTAACTTCCCAACATCCTCAGGTTCTATTTATACACTTTGGAAGGAGAATTCTAAGAATATTCCTATAGACGGGCTAATTGTTATAGATTCTCATTTTATAAAAACTCTTCTTAATGTTTCAGGTAAAGTAAAAGTTCCGGATTTTGGCGAAGTAGGTTCCGAAAACGTGCAACAGTATTTGAATAACTTTTTTGCAGTTACTGGAAGCGAGGAACTTGTTGATAAAACACAGAAAGATCGTGTAAGCGTATTACTTCTTGAAATAATGAAAAAAATTCTTGTTTCGGGCTCGGAAAAAAAGTTTCAGCTGCTACAATTTATTATGAAGGAAATAGATGGCGGTCATTTACTATTTAATTCAATTGATCCCGGCATCCAATCAATTGCCAAAAAATATAAGTTAACAGGTGATATAGAGGATTTTGATGGCGACTTTCTGTATATAAGTAGTGCAAATATTTCTGATGCCAATGTGAATAGCGATTTGGTAATGTCAGTAACAAAAAGATCTACCATAGAATCAAAAGATATTACAACTGAGCTTAATTTGCAATTTTCTAATGTGTCAAAAACAAATTTTGATGTGTTTCGAAATTATATAAAAGTGTATTTACCTGAAAACGTTGAAATATTAGAAACTTCTGATAATTTTATTGACCATACAATCGGTAAAGAATATAACAAATCTTATGTAGACGGACTAGTTAATGTAAATCCCGGTTCCATAACAGACATAAAAATTAAGTACAACGTTCCTTTAAGTAACTTTGATGCCGGAAAATATAGACTATTAATTCAAAAACAACCTGGTGCTGTTTCTCAAAAATATAGCTTAAGTTTGGGAGCGTACGAGAAGGATGTAGATCTTGATACTAATAAGATTGTTGAGTTTGATTTATGAAAAGTGACTTTTGGAAACAGAGAAATGTACTGATAACAGGTGCTACCGGGCTTTTGGGATCTGAACTAACTTCTACTCTTTTAAAACGTAATGTGAATGTCACTATTATAATAAGGGATAGTTCGGCAAAATCCCGATTATTCTTAGAAAACATTCATAAAAAAACAAATATTGCGAATGGCGATGTAGGAGATTTTAATTTTGTAAATCGAGTAATAGCGGAATATGAAATAGATACAATATTTCACTTAGCTGCCCAAACTGTTGTTAGAATAGGAAATAACTCACCTTTGTCAACTTTTGAGTCTAATATTAAAGGTACTTGGAGTGTACTAGAAGCTGCAAGACTGCAACAAAAAAGGATAACGGGGACATCGTCGCTAAAAGCAATTATAGTTGCATCATCGGATAAAGCATACGGTACAAGCAAAAAGTTACCATACGACGAAAACACGCCTTTACGCGGTCTTCATCCATATGATGTTTCAAAATCCTGCGCTGATTTGATTACACAGACTTATTGGCATACATATAAACTTCCGGTGAGTATAACAAGATGTGGAAATTTGTTTGGTCCCGGAGATTTAAATGTTAGTAGAATAGTGCCCGGTACGATAATTTCTATTATGAATGGTGAAAGACCGGTGATTAGAAGTAACGGCAAATTTATTAGAAACTATTTTTATGTTAAAGACGCTGTAAGTGGATATTTAAAATTGGCAGAAAATATAGAGAAATCCCAAGGCGAAGCGTTTAATTTGGGAACTACAAATAGATTTTCAGTACTTGAGATCACATATCTTATATTAAAATTGATGAAGTCAAAGTTGAAACCCGTTGTTTTGGACCTTGCATCCAACGAAATCTTGGATCAGTATTTGGATATAAGTAAAGTTGAGCGGATTTTTGGATGGAAAGCAAAATATCCTATCAATTTAGCATTAAAAGAAACAATAGAGTGGTATGAAAAATATTTCTAAATCGTTGAGGGAAAAAATTTTAACCCTTACCGAAGAATACTATAAAGAAACCTTTAAAAATTCGATTATTCCGGGAAAAAATCAAATTCCGGTAAGTGGTAGAGTTTTTGACCAACATGAATTATATAATCTTGTGGATTCCTCGCTTGATTTTTGGCTCACTGAGGGAAGATATAACGACGAATTTGAAAAAGAATTATCAAAATTTGTAAATGTAAATTTCACCGCAACTGTTAATTCTGGTTCCTCCGCAAATCTTTTAGCTTTTTCGGCCTTAACGTCGCCGTTTCTTGGCAAAAGAGCAATAAAAAAAGGCGATGAGGTAATATGCGCAGCTACAAGTTTTCCAACTACATTAAATCCTGTAATTCAAAATGGATGCGTGCCTGTATTACTTGATGTATCAATACCGGAATATAATATACCGTTTAGAAGTATTAAAAAAAATATAACAGCAAAAACAAAAGCGATTTTTTTAGCTCATACGCTTGGAAATCCTTATGAAGTGAAAGAATTGGCTGAGTTTTGTAAAAAGGAAGAGATTTGGCTTATTGAGGATTGCTGTGACGCACTTGGCGCGTTGTATGACGGAAAAAAGGTTGGTTCGTTCGGAGATTTGTCTACCTTAAGTTTTTACCCCGCACACCAAATAACTTGTGGTGAAGGTGGGGCTGTATTAACAAATAGCGCTATTCTTAATAAAGCTGTAAGGTCTTTTAGAGATTGGGGACGAGATTGTTGGTGTGCGCCCGGTAACGAAAATACTTGTGGCATAAGATTTAACTGGAAGCTTGGAGATTTGCCCAGAGGATATGATCATAAATATATTTACAGCCATATAGGCTACAACATGAAGATGACAGATATGCAGGCATCTATTGGTTTGGCACAGCTAGGTAAGATCAAAAGATTTGTAAAGAAAAGAAATGAAAATCACACATTGCTTACAGAAAAATTTAAGGCTTTTGAGAAATATTTCATTCTTCCTAAAGCAACATTAAATAGCAATCCTTCATGGTTTGGTTTTGTTTTAACCGTAAAAAAATCAGCCCCGTTTACAAGGGGTGAATTAATAAAGTATTTGGAGGAGTATAAAGTTGCATCTAGATTTTTGTTTGCCGGAGAGATTTCGAAACAACCGGCCTACAAAAATATAAAGTTTAAAAAGCCTGTAAGTTTAAAAAATTCTAAGCTGGTGATGAATAACACTTTTTGGATTGGTTGTTATCCTGCTATTAATAAATATATAATCCAGTATATCGTTAAGGTTTTTAATGATTTTCTTAGACAATATGAAAATTAATATGAACGAAAAGAAAAATATACCGGTTGTTCTATTTGTTGGTGGTACTGGAAGTAGAATTAGGGAAGAAACTGCATCAAAGCCAAAACCAATGGTTGAAGTGGGAGAAGCTCCTTTATTATGGCATGTTATGAAGATATATAAGCATTACGGCTTTAACAAATTTATCTTAACTCTCGGGTATAAGGGCGAATATATAAGAAATTTTCTCGCAAAAGATAAAAGAGGTCTGTTTTCAGAGTTTGAAATAATTTTGGCCGAAACCGGAGAAAATACAAAAACCGGCGGGAGACTTTTAAAAGCTGCAAAGTACATTAAGAATGATATTTTCTTGTGTACTTATGGGGATGGAGTAAGTGACATCAACTTAGACAGATTGTTGAAGCATCACTATGGCTTAAAAAATGTTATTGGCACAATTACAGGAGTAAATGTTCCTCATAAGTTTGGAATAATTTCCCATACAAAAAAAGGAATTCTTAAAAACTATAAAAAAGGCCATTTGATGAAAGAACCGATAAACGCAGGATTTATGGTTTTAAATAAAAGCTATTTAAAGTACTTGAAAAAAGATTGTGAAGTTGAAGAACCTTTTAATAAATTAGCTGAAACTGGAAAAATGGGTGTTTACTTTCATAAAGGAAACTTTGGCGCTATTGATACTTATAAAGATCTTGAAGATTTAAATAAAATTTGGGTAAGCAAGCCGTTCTGGAAGGTTTGGAAGGATTAGATTTATGGAAACGCTTTCAGTTTCGATCGTAATACCAACACTCAATTCAGAAAGAACTTTGGAGAAGTGCTTGAAATCTATTAGAGGTCAGAATTATCCAAAGAATAAGGTTGAAGTACTCATAATTGACGGCGGTTCTACTGATTCAACTGAAAATTTGGCAACCAAGTATAATTGTATATTTATAAAAGGAGGGTACAAAGAAAATCAAGAAGCAAGAAAGGCAATTGGATTAGAGAAAGCTTCGAATGAGATAGTTGGTTATATTGACTCAGATAATATACTTCCAAATAAAAATTACATAAGTGAAATGATTACGCCGTTTAATGTTATTCCTGACTTAGTTGGCACCGAAACATGGAGGTATGGAATTGATCGGGATTTTAATGTCTATAACAGATACTTTGCACTACTTGGTGTTAATGATGCTGTTGCTTATTATTTAGGTAAGGCAGACAAAATTCCTTGGTTTGAAAACACTTGGAAAAGAGGAAAAATATTAAGTGACAAAAAAAATTATACAGTCGTTGAATTTAGTGAAAAAAATTTACCTACAGTTGGCGCCAATGGATTTTTTATAAGACGTGAATTATTGATAAAATCCAAATGCAAACCTGATGAATTTTTTCACATAGATGTTGTTTACGATTTACTTGGGCTTGGTTATACAAAATTTGCCATGGTGAAAAATGAAATTTATCACGATACAGCTTCTACCATTTTTAAGTTAGCAGCAAGAAGAAAAAAATACTTTGTGAATTACGGAACAAAATTCTCAAGACGATATATTTTATTTGATAAAAAAAACAAAAGTGACATTCTTTCTTTACTCATGTTTGTGTTCTATACAATGACAGTTATTCAACCTTTACTTCTCTCAATTAGGGGTTACATAAAAAAACGCGATGTAGCGTGGTTTTTACACCCGGTTGTTTGTTGGGTTTTCTTGTGGGCGTATGGTTCAGCGGTTTTAAAAAAGATTTAGGATCGCTTTTTCCATTAATTTTTCGGCATCATACTCTTTTGCTATAGATAAGCTAATTTTGTAAAGTTTGGATAAATTACTTTTATCTATAAATTTTTTTAATCTCTTTGTGTCTTTTACTTTATTATCTTCATCCAAGATAAAAGCAACGCCGGATTTTATTATTTTAGGATTTACAGACGGTTCCTTTGAAATAATAAATGGAATTCCACACAGCATGTATTCCCATATTTTTATTGGTTCAATATACTTTGTTGATCCAAAATTTTTGTCATAAACAGCAAGTCCTAGATCGCATTTAGAAACTAAGTCTCTGGACTTCTCCTGTCCATAGACATTAAAAATTTGTATTTTTTTTAATGTCGATTTTCTTGCTGCAATTTCAAAATCAATTAATCTGTTTGACGGTATAAACCAAAATTCTGTTTCAGGCCTGAGTTTTTGTATGTGTAAACAAATATCATATAAATCAACAATTTGTTTGTCTGTTAGTATACTTCCTGTCCAAACAACACGATTTCCTGATCTTTTTGCCATCCTTTCAGCATAATCGCCAACATATGAAAAAGAATTAGGAATATACAAAGAATTGGAGCCGTAATTTTCAAGTTTATATTTTTTCATTGAGACGCAAACCGACCACGTTTGATCGGAATTAATACTTGATATTTTGTCTGCTCTTTCGTAAAGTTTTTGTAGGATTTTATTACCAAATCTATTTTCATTAAAATCTACACAATAAAAAATAGATTTTATTCGGAATAGCTTGCATAAAATACTTGGAATAATAGCAGAAAGAGGGTCGATACTAATCACCGTTTTATATTTAGACTTTCTCAGAATAAATTTGAAAAGAAAAATAGTTGTAATAATAATGTCAATAATATATTTGATTTGGGGAACAACGCTAAATAATTTATCAATTTTCAATTTATTTAAATTAAGCGGATCTCCGTGAATAATTGGTTCTTCAAAGTTATAAAGCGGAATTTCCAAAATTTCAAGATGTTTAACCTTGTTTTGAAAAGATTTTATTACTGTCGAATATGGTCCTGCTATAGGTAAGTTGTTTCTAAACACTATATGGGTGATTATTAATATGTCTAGGTTTTGTAAACTAGTAGACATGCGTATATCATATACTATAATGTCTATACTTCCCCCATTGGTGTTTTTAAATTTAGGAGATCTATTGAATGCCTGTTAGTGTAAGTACGAAAGCACGAGCAAGTAAAAGAAAAAAAGTGTTTGTAACCGGAGCTTCCGGAATGCTTGGAACAACTCTATATAAGGTTTTCACAAAATCAGGATATGATGTGCTTTCAACCGATTTAAATCCCCTCGATCCTTGGACAAAGAAACTCGATATTAGAAACAAGAGATTAGTAAAAAAAATGGTTAAGGATTTTAGTCCGGACTATGTTCTCAATTTGGCCGCTTTAACTGATTTGGAATACTGTGAAGCAAATGAACAAGAATCATTTGACACAAACGCAACCGGAGCAATTAATACAGCAAAAATATGTTCTGAGTTTGACTTGCCTTTTGTTCATATAAGTACAGCCGGAGTGTTTGACGGTACAAAAAAATCAGCATATACAGAGGAAGATATTCCAAGCCCAATAAACATTTACGGTAAATCAAAATTTGAATCCGAGAAAGAAATTCCTAAAATTCACGACAAATATTATATTTTTAGAGCTGGCTGGATGATGGGAAGTGGGGATAGAGATAAAAAGTACGTTAAGAAAGTGCTGGACCTCATTAATACAGGCAGTAATGTGATTTATGGGTTGATAGATAAATTTGGGTGTCCAACCTATACTTTGGATTTTGCAAAAGGCATTTTGAAAATGATAAGTACAAATCAGGATTATGGGCTTTATCATATGGTAAGTGAAGGCGAGTGCGCAAGGTACGATGTGTCAAAAAAAATAGTTGAAGTTTTAGGTTTATCTGGGATAGAAGTAATTCCGGCGGAAGGTGAGTTTTTTAAGAAAAATTTTTATGTCCCACGACCTGCAAACGAAGTAATGATAAATAAAAAAATTCATGAGAGAGGAATTAAAGTAATGAGGAATTGGGAAGATGCAATAACCGATTACTTAAAGACTTATTATTACAACTCGTATAAAGATTTTAGAAAAAGAGAAGTCTTTGAAATACACAGTAGAAAATACTCTAAAAAAGAACCATTAGTTTCTATTGTAACAACAGGATATAAGAACGAGAAATTTAATGAAAAATATTTTAATTCTATAAATAAACAAACGTACAAGAATATAGAGGTTATTTTTGTAGATAATTCGTCGCCTGATAATACTGTTTCAGGCGCTAGGAAAATGTTAAAAAACGGAAAGATCGTTGCTTCAAAGATAAACAGCGGATGTGCCGGAGGAAATAATATTGGGGCCATGGAAGCGTCCGGCAAATATATATTTTTAATGGGTCCTGACGCGTGGGCCGATGAAAATTGTGTAGAAGAATTAGTAAAAGCAGCGGAAAAAAATGGAAATTATATTTATTCCCCATCTCAAATGTCATACGATGGATTAGGTTTCATAAGTTGCGGAATTGCTGCTGATATTTTTGGTTATCCTGCAAGAACTTATACTAAAGATGGAAGAATACAAACTAAAAGAGCTTTTTATGCGGATGGTACCGGTGTTTTTATGACAAAAAAAGCTTATATGAGTGTTTGGATGATGGATGAGGAAACATTTCTTTTTGCTGAGGATGTTGATTTGTCGTGGAAAGCTCATATGATGGGTATGGATGTAATACCTGTAAAATCCTCAGTGATTTATCATTATAGTAGTGGATCTGTAGGAATCGGTGGATTTCCTAAAGAGGGCATAAAGTATGAGACAAACAACAACAGGAGATTCTTGGCGGAAAGAAACATAATTAGAAATATAATCAAGAATTACAAATGGTGGAATATACTTTGGGTTCTTACATACTATATATTGATAAATATTTTTGAAATGTTAGCCATGTTGCTTACTGGGCAACTATCCGCTGTTAAGAACACTTACCTAAAAGCTTATGCTTGGAATATTGCAAACATTAAAACTACCATGAATAAAAGGAAAATTATTCAAAAAACAAGAAAGGTTGGAGACTTTGAAGTTATGAAGAAAATGTATCTATTTCCCCATAAGTTCTTAGCTCTACTTGAATTAGGTGTACCAAAGGTGAGATCATAATCAGTACAGATCATGAAATCCAAACCTATAGAAAATTCCCTAAAAAAATATTTCAATGCTGAGTTAATGGTCTTGGTTGTGCTAGTTCTGTTTGAATTAATTCATATTAAAATACTATTTCAAAATTATGATTTTTTGGCAGGAGGAGATAATTACACTCAGCTAAAGGTTTTATCTAAAGAAATTTATCCGTATGTTTGGGATAACACATTGTCGTTGGGAGGGCGTACTGTTTCCTTGCCAAACTTATTAGGAATTCCATTTTACGCCTACATATTTTCTTTTCTTTCTCCACAACTAGTTCAAAGATTATTAATATTTTTCTTATATCTTGCAAAGTATGTAGCCTTTATAAAGCTCGCCAAATTTGTGTCAAAAAGATTTTCTATACTCGCTATAATACCGGCACTTTTATTATTTACATTTAACGCGTATGAATCTCTAAACCCATTTGCGCTATTTCCTTTAGTATTTAGCATTTACCTTCCATTTTCTCTTTATTACTTTATTAAAATGCTCGAAAATGACAAGATTGATTATGTTAATATTTCAAAACTAATATTTCTATCAATTATTTTTTCCACTTTAAATTCTAATCTGGCCCTTTCAATCACAGTTTTTATTCCGCAAATTATTTATCTATTAATTAGAATTAGAAGTCTTAATAAAACGAAAATTATAAGTTTGATACTCTATTACTTTGTAGTCTTTATAACAAGTCTCTGGTGGCTTTTACCTTTAGCCAATTATTATTCAGAAGCAGCTTCTGGAGTTTTTAAAAACAATTGGTTTTCTGCAATAGACGCAGGTCAACTATCTCAAAACTACCGTTTTATTGGGCAATGGGGATGGTATGAAAGCAGTTTTCTATATCAATATTACCCATTTAGCAGTTATTATGACATGCCGATAGTTATAATTATAACTTATCTTATTATTTTAATGGCTTTATATGCCGGTTTTACTTTGGAAAAAGCTCCTACTTTGGAAAGAGAGATTAGGCAAAATATGCTGAAAAACTTTTTTCTTATTCTTTCTTTTTTTAGTCTGTTTCTGGTTGGAGGTTCAAGACCGCCCTTCGGTTTGTTATACGAAGTACTTTTTAATTATATTCCTATTTTTAAAATTTTTAGAGAACCGTTTACAAAATTTAATGAAATTTATGTTTTATCCATTTCTATCCTGTTTTATTTTTTCTTGTTGTATTTGGAGCAAAAATTGTTACATATAAAAAAATACCTTGCATTCTTTTTGATATTTTTAATCGTAATATTTAGTGTTAAACCCTCTTTAATAGGCGAACACGTATGGTCTAAGTGGAATGGAAGTATGAGGTCTTTTAGGGTAAATATTCCGGAATATTGGCTAGAGTTTAAAAGCTATGTAGATAAAAACATAGAAAATTCAAGAATTCTTTCTTTTCCAAAGGCAAATTACGGCGCTGCGTGGAATTGGGTAAGTGGTTTTTCCTCGGCAGATGATGTTTCAATAAATTTTATTAATAATAAAAATATGGTTCTTAGAGATCCTTTGCCGTCGGGTTCCGGGAGTGGGAAAATGGTTGACAAAGCCTATGAAGAAGAGTTCCTAACTCCCAAATATTTTAGCTTGTTGGGGGTTGATTATGTACTTCTTGAAAATGATTTGGACTGGAGGTACGCCGGAAATACCTCATACACGCCAAATAAGGGTACAGGAATCTTGAGCAACATGAATTTAGAAAAACCAATTAATTTTGGTAACTTTACACACAGTTATTTATCTGAAATTCAAAATGACGAAATAGATGAAAACATTAAATATGAAACAAATTATGAATTGTATGGAAAACCCCAGCTTTCTTTATATAAAGTAAAAGACTCAAACAAAAACAAACAGTTTTTTCCTGCAACAGCTCGCATATTTGTTGTAGGAGACGAGTCCGATATAATAAAAGTCACCAGTTTTAATGACTTTAATAAAGACCCAGCAGTATTTTTATTAAATGATGGTCTATCGTTATACGCTCTTAAGAATCCCGATGAGGTTTTTATATCCGCAGTAAGAAAACCCCCCCAATTATTAGTAAATGAGATAAGCTGGGATCCTTTACCGGGAATTTCAAACGCAAATGTAAATCCAGCTTCTCCGGAATTCTTTTTTGTAAGAATAAAGGAATTCTTTCAAAAATTAAGCTTAAGGAAAGATGTTTCCAGTCAAGTAGATACTCTAATTCTTCTTTCCGCTAAAAGAGTATCTGAAATAAAGAATTATAAATTGGAAGGGATCCTAAAGGATAAAGAGATTAAACTTATGGAATCTAATGTTTCGGACGCAATAAAGTTAATAAAAAGCGTTCCTACTGAAAAAAGAGATGAAAACTATTGGGAAATGGTTAAAAGAACACTTTTATATATTCTAGGAAATGATTTTACTTTAAGCTATTCAGGAGGTAATATTTCAAGCTTTGTTGATAAAGGTGCGCTTTATTTAGATTTGGTGAATTGGGTTGAAGGCAATATTAATCCCGCCTGTTTGGATTATTGCTATGAATTCAAGGTGCCTGTTGAAGGTAATTATGAAATATACATGGACAAATCCTCATTTAATAAACTTGGATACAACGCCTACAATATAAAGAGCGCTAAAAATAGCAAAGAATATACTGATTTTACATACGATATTAGTACAGATCAAAAGTTTTGGAATAAATTAGGCGATGTAAATCTAAAAAAAGACGAGATATATAAATTAAATTTATCACTTAAAAAATCGAAAAATTTGTTAGAGCAAGGAGAGTGGAAATCATATGAGGGTATAAACAATAAGAACGATTTCATCCGAGATTTTTTTCCGGATAATTATATACAAGGGTATGGATATGTTTTTGGTCATAACAAGTCAAATAATATCAAGGTGCTAAACAATGCTACAACTAATAACTACGTGAAATTTAAGCCTATTGATGGCTGGACGGCAGGAAAATCATATAAAATTTCATTTGATTATAAAGTCGAAAAAGGTGGAGTAGGCATATCAATAGTTGAAGACTACTTAAACTATGAAAAGATGTATAAAGAGATTCAGAAAGTGGGAAGTGTTGATGGTGTTTCGGAGATTTACATAAGTAGAGCGATGTATCAAAAGGAGTTTAATTTAAATTCACTTATTGGAGAAAGAGGGGCATGCGACAATAGAGGAGTATGCACATATCACTTTGAGAAGACTACAAGTTCAAGTAGAAACGCAAAGGACGCTAAACTTTTTTTCTATTCTTTTTCAAATGATGGGTCAGTTTCAAACGTTAGTATTAGCGATATAAAAGTTGAAGAAGTTCTAGATCCCGAAATCTTTCTAAGGTATGTGAGTGATAGTAGTGGCATTAAAGAAGGAAATCCAAAAATTGAGTACAAAAAAATAAATCCAACCAAATATAAACTGAATATATCGGGTGCTAAAACTCCATACATTTTAATATTTAACGAATCATTTAATAAGGATTGGAAGCTTACTTATCGAAATAAATTAATAATCCCTAAACCAAAGCACCTTCTTGTAAATGGATATGCTAATGCCTGGTTAATAGACCCAAGTTATGTAGATAATAATCAGAATTATTCTCTTATTGTCGAATTTTCTTCTCAAAAATATTTTGTAGCGTTTTTTATTCTAACAATTTTAGTTTTTACTACTGTATCAATTAATATTATAGTATCGTTTAGCAGACGGCAAAGAAAGGAAAATTAGTGAGAAAGTTATTATACAATTTTAGAATTTATATACTTGGTGTTACTTTGGCGCTTTTTGTTTTAGAGCTGGTTTTTATTAAAGGAACTTTTGATCTTTCAATTTTACTTCTCATGGCTTTTTGGATATTGAACGTAGTTAATTATAAACTTAACTATAAGTTCGATTTTATGATAGGTATGGTTATTCTTGCCCTTGTTCCATTAAGCCTAATATTTAAATTTTATATGTTGGCTGAGAAAATGTCCATATGGTCTTATGCTTTTTTCATATTTGCTCTTGCCCAGAAATTTTTTGTGAAAGGTAGAACATCTTATAATAGAGATTAAAAATAATTATACATTAAATACGTTTAATTGTTTAAAAAAATCAAGGTTTGGTATCACTGATTATCATATATGTTATTATATTCAATGATGCTTTAAGGGTGCATTAGTTTTGGTAAATGGAAAAAAAATATTTAAAAAAGATCACTTTGTTCGCTTGCACTGTTTTATAGCTAAAGCGTATTGGTTTGTAAAATCATCTTTAACTTTGGATATAGAGCTATTGAGGGTGTCTAGGTGGTTTTTATTTAGAAAATTTCAATTTATTTTTGTTAAGTACCTTGAAATTCTTTGCTTGAGTTTAGGTATACATAAGTTCAAATTAGGAGAATCATTTATTAATTTGTTTGGAAGAAAAGTATTTTACGACTCTCCTTATGGAATAGCTGGATATCAAAGTATGCTAGTCCATCATCAGAAGATGATTTTAGAAAACAACATAACCGATGTTCACACAGTTTTAGACATTGGTGCAAACGTAGGATTTTTCTCAATGATGATGAGAGATTTATTTCCGGATGTAAGTATTTATGCGTTAGAGCCTATTCCTCAAATTTTTAAATGTTTAAAATATAATTTATCAGGTAATAAAGACAACGTTTTTAATTTGGCAATTTCAGATAAAAATGGAGAAGAAAATATGTCTTTTAATGAACATGAGTCGGCAATAAGTCATGTTGTTGATACAAATGATTTGGTATCTTATAACGTTATAAGAGTTAAAACTCGTTCGTTGGACGATTTCATATTAGAACAGAAAATTGAAAATATTGATGTTTTAAAAATCGACACCGAAAATTATGAGGCTAAAGTACTTGAAGGTGCGAAAGGCACTCTCAAGATAGTTAAATATCTTCATATAGAGATAGGTGTAAAAGGAAACAATAACTATACTTTTGCTCAAATAAATAGTTTGTTATTCTCTGAAGAATATAATTTTCAACTTTTATCTTTTAGAAATTTTACAGATAAAGGAGATGGGCCAATACCTGTTGGGGATTTTCTTTATAGGAATTTAATGGTAAAGTGACCACAGATGGAAATGGAAAATAGAAAATCAAATTCTAATTATATTCTGCCCATCTTTATTTTTACTATTATCGTGGCTGTTGCGCTTACACTTCCCGTGTTCACAAAAGTAGGACCTCATGCAGATGAATATCAATTTTATTTTAACGCCTTTAAGATTATGGCAGGTCAGGAACTACATAATTATTTGCATGTAGCATTTACAGAATATTTACTTGCTGGTTTTTTTTCCATTGTTAATATAGTCACTACTTCCGGTGTAAATTTTCCTCAAGGCGACCCCTCATTAGCAACTTATTTTTATGGGCGGATTTTCGGTCTTATTTTCTACTTAGCTATATTTTTGCTTGGTGTAATAATCCTGCAAAAAGGTGAAAATAAATTAAAACCTCGTTCGGTGGTTTTTTCAATTTTATATTTTGGTTCTATAGGTGTTTTTGAACGGGCTTTTCGTGCAAATTCAGATTTTATGTTGGTGTTTGTATTTTTGAACTTTGTAATTCTATCCTTCTGGTTTCATAAAATTAAAGCTTCTAATTTGAAGTTTTTTATTCTCAATCTTCTATTCATTTTTATAGGAACGTTTACTAATTTTAAATTTTTATATTTGGCAGTTCCCCTCGTGTTAATAAATTTTATTCTACCCTTTTTTGTTTATAAATATCAAACCAGCTCGTCCGATCAATTATCAAAACTTTATAAAATTATATTATATGGGTTTATTTTGCCAGCCAGTGTGCTAGTTTTGTGGGCCATCTTTATGCCCAAGCCTTTTAATTATATAAAGTATTGGTATAGTATTGAAAAAACTATAGTTCATGGTACAAAATTTGACTTTGACTATCCCGGCCAGTCTTTTGGAAGTTGGAAGGTATATATCTTTGATCTGTTTGCAGAATATCTAGGATTTAATGTTTTACTTGCTTTTGTTTTTCTTCTAGCCTTTTCATACAAGTACTCTGGTTGGAAAATAATTTCGGTATTTTGGAATAAATTTAAGAAGCAGTTTGACGTAGAAGCGATAAAAGAAGGTAATATCTATAGACTTACGGAAGTTATTTTATTAGCATGTTTCATTACTTATTATTTAGGAGTTTCTACTGCAGTTGTACATTGGTCGCGGTGGGGTGTGCCTTTGGGAGTATTAGCTATGTTGATACTAAGCCCAGTTGTTGAGTATTTAATCTTCAGTCTAGTGGAATATAAAAATAAATTTAACTTTACGGCGTTAATTTTATTTTCGGTTTTTTTGGCAATCGTTTTACGGATATTTTTGACTATAGATTTGTATCGTTCCGATTTTCCAAAAAAAGATGGGTGGGGCAGTACTTATAAAACAATTGATAAATTTCTCGCTGGCCGTGGTATTTCTGCCACCGACGGATCGAAAAAGGCTGCTTGGTTTACTGGTTATACTGGTAATATCGGTAACTTTTCACTAGAAAATATTATTGATCCGATAAATTCCGAAGTTAAATATATATTTTGGCCCTACTGGAATTTAACTGTACTATATTCCGATAAAAATGTGGATTTGGGAACTCACAACCAAAGAGCAATAATAGATACTTACGGCAAAAAAGTAATGTATGGATTTCCAACTTTTATTTCCTACTATACTCATTTTATCGCACTTGTATCTAATAAGTATTTAAGACTAACCTACATACCTGAGATCGAGGGTATGATCGAGCCCCAGTATGGGATTTTGGAGTTGAAAGAAACACCGAAAGAATTAAGACTGAGTTATGATGTAGGTTTCAAAGATATGTCTCATTATAATTCCTTCTATTCTTTGTATTTTAACATGAAAACACTTAAAGACGGATATATGTATCCTCCTTGTTATTCTTATCCCGATACTGTTAGTGCGCAAACTGGTAAATTTATATTACCTCCCCCAGAGTTTGGTATCGGCGGACGTACTGCCGGTTTATACTGCCATAGCACGAGATTTAGAATACTTTTAAAGGGAGAATACAGAATACGTGTTGAGGGTTTACCTAACGATTCTGAAGGTTTACAAAGGGTATTTTCAAATATGGCGGGTTATGAATGGGATCCGATTACCAAAACCATCACATTTAGTAATCCCTCAACTACGATTCCAGGTGATTTTGGTGTAGCTACAAAGGAAAAAAGCATACCTAATTTAAAATTTAGAATATTTTATGTTTCTGACTAATAATTTTCCTATAAACTCAGACTTAATGGAACTTTTTGAGCTTGTAACATTAAGTGTTTAAAGCTAAGATAGAAATCTCACTATACTTTTTAAGTCAAGAATGAAAAAATTAATTAAAACATATTTAAACACAGAAACCGCTTTTATTATTGCTGTAGCAATTTTCGAAATATTTCATGTACAAAGACTATTTGGTGGCGCGGAATTGCTTACAGGAGGAGATAATTATATTTTCTTACAGTTAGGAAAAATAAACCTTTACCCATATATGTGGGATTTAAAATTTACTTCTTTTGGCGGTATTAACGTATCCCTGCCGAATTTACTTGGAATACCTTTTTACTCATATTTTCTAAAATATTTACCATTTCCGTTGATGGAGAGGGTATTAATATTTTTTCTTTATTTTTTTAGATATATAGCTTTTATTAAATTAATTAAGTTATTGAGTAAAAAACTTTCGTATTTTTCTTTAATCCCGGCATTAATTCTTTTTTCCTTTAATGCTTTTGAGACTTTGAATCCCTTTTCGCTATTTCCTCTTATGTATAGTATTTATTTACCATTTTCTTTGTATTATTTTCTAAAACTTTATTTAAGTAATAAATTTGACTTTTCAAACATATTTAAATTAATAATTTTATCGATTATTTTTTCTCCAATAAATTCAAACATAGCCTTAGGAGTTACTATTTTTATCCCCCAAATCTTATTTATATTTTATAACATCAAGAATATAAATAGATATAAGATTATAAATATATGCACTTACATTCTATTATTGTTTATAACAAGTCTTTGGTGGTTTTTTCCGTTAGTACTTTATTTTTTAAATTCTGCAAAAGAGATATTTTCTTCAAATTGGTTTTCTGCAACTGGTATTGGAAATTTAGGATCGAATTTTAGATTCATTGGGCAATGGGGTTGGTATGGCGGTCATTTTTTATATAAGTATTATCCATTTAGTAAATATTACGATAACTTTTTTGTAATTATAATCACTTACGCTATTATTGTTTTTTCCTTTCTTGGAAATAATGTTGGTAAAGTCATTGGGATTAGATTTAGTAAGATACAGAAATTTTTCATTTTCTTAAGCCTTTTTGACTTATTTCTTATTAATGGTTCCGGCGCGCCATTTGGTATGATTTATAATTTTCTTTACAACTACGCTTTTGGTTTTAAGATTTTTAGAGAACCAT
>MEVN01000020.1:0-1722 GCA_001772985.1 candidate division WWE3 bacterium RIFCSPLOWO2_12_FULL_36_10
ATGACTTTATCATTATCAGGCTTGGTGTTGCATTATCTCCTCTCAAATACATTTAACTGGCAGGGGATTTATGCTCTTGGAAATGTGCTAATTGTTTGGATGATGACGCCATTCATAATAATCGTCATCCTTGGAACAGCCATAGGAATGCCTAAAAAAGTAGAAGAGATGTTTATGGGCGCACCAAAGAGAAGATAGAGCCAAACGAAAACCTTAATTTTAATCACTATAATCGTAATTCTCCCTGTTGTCATTCCGAACTTGATCCGGAATCTAGTCTCTAAAGCCAAATAAAATGCTATAATTCCAACGTGGAAAAGAATGATGTCGTATCCCATTGGGTACAAGGATCAGAAGCAGATAAAGCTGCTGCGGAAGGGTTGTATAAGCTTGGTCATTACAACTGGAGTCTTTTTATATGGCATTTAGTAATAGAAAAGGTACTTAAGGCAAAGATAGTAAGTATAAACAAGGAAATTTCTATAACACACGATCTTACGAGGTTGGCCAAAGAAGCAGAGCTAGACATCAATCAAGAAAGGATGGATGAATTTAAAGAGATCACGGGATTTAATCTTGAAGCCCGTTACGACGACTATAAACTATCATTTTATAAAAAAGCTGATAAAACTTATACAGACGAGTGGATTAGTAAATGTGAAAATTTATTTAAATGGATAAAAAATCAAATAACATTATAAAAAAAGAACACCTGGATGTTGTAGAACGTTATGTTCAAAAATTAAGAGGCGAGGGACTGCCTATAGAGGGGGTCTACATATTTGGCTCAACAGCCACGGGTAAGAGAAATGAATGGAGTGACATCGATACATGCATTATTTCTAGTAGTTTTGGCGATGATAGACTTTCCAACAGAGTGTTTTTAATGAAAAGAGTCGAAGGTATAAGTGACCTTATTGAACCACACCCCTTATCTCCAGAAGATTTCAAGGATAGATACAACCCTCTAGTTTCTGAGATCAAGAAATGGGGCGTTAAAGTTGCATGAGCGAAACTAAGGGCCACTTGTAGAATTACTGTTATAATTGCTACAGATGCCAATAAACGATGTCCAAACAACAAATAAACAGCACGCCGTTCCTCAAAATATAATGGATGTTGAGTTTAAGATAATAGGGGAGCTAACAATGAGGCAGTTTATTTATCTCCTTATTTTTTGCGGAATAGGTTATTTTATTTATTCAACAGGACTTCCGGCTTTTGTTAAATGGCCATTAATTTTACTTTTAGTTGGATCGGGCGCCGGATTTGCATTTGTGCCGGTTCAAGACAGGGGACTTGATGAATGGATTATTAGCTTTTTCAAACTTATGTACGCGCCAAATCAAATGGTCTGGAGAAAAGATCCAACCCTTCCACTGGCTTTTTTGTATCAAAACCTTTCGATGGTAAAACAAGAACTTATTACCTTAACTCCAACTTCAAGTAGAAGAAAGCTTGAGGAGTATTTAGACAACCAAGAAGGAAAGGTAGTAGTTGATCCTCTTGATATTCATGAACAGGAATATATAAAAATGGTTCACGATGCGTACGCAAACGTTCCACAAGTGAGTACTTCGGTAACTTTAGAAGAACCGGAGGTTAAACAGGAAATACCGCCGGCTCAAGAACCGAAAAAAATGCCAGAAAATAAGCAGATTCAAAAGCTGGTTGAACAGCCAAAACCGGAAGAAATAAGACCTCAACAACAAATTCAACCAA
>MEVN01000020.1:1745-21441 GCA_001772985.1 candidate division WWE3 bacterium RIFCSPLOWO2_12_FULL_36_10
GAGCAAATTAAACTTCCAAACGAAGAGGCGTATTCGGCTCCATTGATCCCATTAACACCCGACCGCCACTCAGGCAGAAAGTTCACTAATCTTTTGCCAAGCGAAGGCGAAATAATTTTGCCAATACGAGGCGAGCGAGTATTACAATCTTCATTTGAAATGGAGGTTGAGGAAGATGTTGCAGAAAAGGCCGAGCAGCTTAAAAAACTTTTAGAACAAATAAGAGGAGACGAAGCGTATTCAAAAACAATTAAACAGGCGGTAGGGGCGAATCAAGATTCACCTCAACAAACCCTGCCGAAGGAACAAACATCACGTCAGGAGGCGCGCCAAGAACCTATTGTCACGCCAACCCCAAAAACCCCTGAAGACATAAGTTCAGAAGCTCAAAATATAGTGTCAAGATTAGAGCAGGAAAACATCCGTTTAGGCAATGAAATAAATAAACTAAAGCAAGAGCTTGAAAAGTCACATCAACCTCAAGAGGTGGTTGTTGAGAAGCAAGAAACAATAAGAAAACTCGAAGGAGAAAAGCAAAAGTCCACGCAGGAATATCATTATTTGCAGGAAAAAGTAAACGAACTAAAAGAAAAGATTCAAAAAAAGGCTACTGAAATACCATCGGATAAAGTTACGCAAAATCCAAATTTGGCCTCGGCCGGCGCACCAACATTCTCAAATTCAATGCCTCAAAGTAATACTCCAAATATAGTTTCGGGATCGGTGAAAGATTCATCCGGAAAAATTCTAGAAGGAGTTGTGGTAATTATTAAAAACAGCAGAAACGAGCCGGTAAGAGCTTTAAAAACAAACAGGCTTGGACAATTTTCTATTAGTAACCCTTTAACCAACGGACCATATACAATTGAGATTGATAAAAACAATTTAAGTGGGCAAACCTTTGATATAATTAAAATCGATGTACAGGGTATTGTAATTCCCCAGATAGAATTTACAGGAAAATAATATGCCGGCACCTTTTATACAATCAACAACTCAAGATCACTTGGATATAGAAGACATAAAAGATAATTTTGTTGTTCTAAAAAGCGGTGACGTTGCAGTTGTACTTCAAACTACAGCTGTTAACTTTGATCTTTTGTCGGAAATTGAGCAGGACGCTATAATCTCAGCCTTTTCAATGCTTTTAAACTCAATTTCTTTTCCGCTTCAAATTGTAATTAGATCAAAAAAACTGGATATTACAAAATATGTTGAAAAGGTACAAAGAGTAGAAAATAAAGTTACCGATCCGTTATTAAAAAAACAAGCCGAGGCATACAGAAAATTTGTTCAGGAAGTTATAAAAAGAAATGAAGTCTTAGATAAAAAATTTTACATTGTAATTCCATCAGGAGACACTGCCGGAAAAGAACTTGGAAAATCTCCGTTTGATTTTATCACAAAACTTTTTGGGTTTAGTGGAAAAAGAATTCATGTGAATGTAAATCAAGCGATTCAACGTGCGCAAAGGGAATTACTTCCAAAAATAGACCATGTAACAAAAGAGTTAAATAGAATTGGGGTAAGAAGTAGAGTCATGGCAACACAAGAACTAGTGGAACTGTATTTTGATATTTATAATCCAAGCTCAATTCACGGCCAAAGAATAAGAACAAATGTTGCGGATTATAAAACGGCTATAGTTGAGCCGGCGATTTTAGAGGAATAATGAAACTACCTGAATTAACTTTATTTAAAAAAGGGTCGAAAAAGCCTGTAACAGACAATACAAACCCCGCGCAAGTTCTGGCTAAGGGGATGTTAAATGTGCGGGATATAATAGCTCCGGCTGCAATTGAAGTTGAATTTAACCACTTAAAAATAGGAAACACTTATTACAGAACTTTATTTATATCCGGCTACCCAAGATTTGTTGGCGCAAACTGGCTGGCTCCTATTATTAACTTTGAGCACACCTTAGAAATTTCCATGTTTTACTATCCGGTAAAATCAAAAGGAATCCTTGACGATTTAAGAAGAAAAATTACTGAAATGGAAGCTACCACCAGATCAAATATTGAAAGGGGTAAAATTGCCGATCCCGAAGTAGATATTGCTCTTGAAGACGCTAAGTCTTTACAAGAACAATTAGTTAAGGGCGTTGAAAAATTTTTCCAATTTTCTTTTTATATAACGATTCCGGCCGATTCACTTGAAGAGCTCGAGGATGTTTCACGAAAGCTTGAATCAACTTTGGGATCTTTACTTTTAATTTCTAAATCCGCAGCTCAACAAATGGAACAGGCGTTTCAATCAACAATTCCAACCGCCGTTGACAAATTGTTGTTTGTTAGAAACATGGACACAACAAGCTTAGCAACAACGTTTCCATTTACTTCATCTGATTTAACTTCGGACGATGGAATTATGTATGGAATAAACAAACACAACGGGTCGCTGGTAATTTTTGACAGGTTCTCGCTTGAAAACGCTAATACTGTAGTCTTTGCAAAATCCGGAGCTGGAAAATCATATGTAGTTAAACTGGAGGCTTTAAGGTCTTTAGTATTTGGAACTGAAGTTATAATTATTGATCCTGAACAGGAATATAAAGTTCTGTGTGATACGGTTGGTGGAAATTATATTAGCTTTGAGTCAAACGCCGCGGTTAGAATAAATCCATTTGATCTTTCAGGAATTGTTGTTGAAGGAGAAAACGAACTTGGGCAAAAATTATTATCCCTACACACACTATTTAGATTAGTACTTGGAGAGTTAAATCCGGCAGAGGAAGCGGTTTTAGATAGAGCTTTAATTGAAACATATAGAATAAAAGGCATTACAACCGATCCGGAGTCTCAAAAAGTAAAAGAGCCTCCTGTCATGGAAGATTTATATAAAGTTTTATTAGGCGCGGAGGAGCCTGAAGCAAAAGGCATGGCCGAAAGACTAGAAAAATATGTAAAAGGTTCATTGACCGGAATTTTTGACGCCCAGTCAACCGTTAACTTAAACAGCAAGATGACTGTATTCTCAACAAAAAACCTTGAGGATATTTTAAGACCAATCGCGTTTTATATAATTCTTGATTTTATTTGGACAAAAATTAGAAAGGATTTGAAAAAAAGAATTTTAATTGTTGAAGAGGCTTGGTATTTGCTACAAAACGAAGATAGCGCAAGATTTATTTATGGAATTGCAAAAAGGGCAAGAAAATATTATTTGGGTTTAACAACAATTACTCAAGACGTTGATGACTTTTTAACTTCCGAATACGGAAAAGCTATTGTTACGAACTCATCTATTCAATTGCTTTTAAAACAACATCCGGCAGCAATTGATAAAGTTGCGGAAACATTTTATCTTTCAGAAGGTGAAAAAAGATTTTTGCTTGGGGCAAGCACAGGAGAAGGATTATTTTTTGCCGGATCAAATCATGTTGCAATAAAAGTTGAGGCTTCGGAAGAAGAGCATAAATTAATAACTACAAATCCTGCCGAACTTATAAAACTAAGAGAAGAAGGGGCTTTAAAAGCAAAACCGCCGGAAAGACCTGAGTATAAACCGTTTGAGAGATTTAATTCGGATAAATATTCTATATTAGACAAGGAGGCAAAGACGGAAGCAACGATTACACAAGCGGTGCAAGTAGCACCAGAACCTACACAGATCCCGCCACAGCAACCTGAACAGCAAAGTAAACCTGCTAACGAGGGAACTTTTACACTCTCAAACGACAAAAAGGATGGGGACATTTAATCTTCAACCCTGAACGCGAATAGGCATTACAACATGTAAATAAGAGTCGTCGCCAACAATTCTTAAAACTCCCGGCGCAACATTTCCATTTGATTCAAAAACTAATTTCTCGGCCTTAATATTGTTCAAAAAATCCAAAAGATATTTAGAGTTAAAAGATATTTCAAGTTTATCTCCTTTTACCTCCGCTTCAATTTCACTATTATTTTCTCCAAGCTCTTTTGAAACCGATACGAGTTTAATCAAACCTTTATCGCTAAAAGTCATTTTAATAATGCTATCCGCTTCTTTTGCAAAAACGTTTGTGAGTTTTACTGCTTCGTGCAAATCAACCGAAGCAAACTCGGCTGTTAAAATACTTTGCGCGGGTATTATTTTTTTATAATCAGGAAACTCGCCGTCTACTATTCTTGTAGAAACAACAACGTCGCCCGATTCAAAAGCACATAAATTATCTTCTTTATTCAGATGTATTTTTAAAGGAGAATCTGATGAAGAAAAAATCCTAGCCACTTCAACCAAAGTTTTGGCCGGTATTACAACAGAAAAACCTTCAGCTTTGCCTTCAAAATCAACACTTTTTTCAGACAATCTAAAACCGTCAACCGCAGCAACAACAAATTTCTTTTTAGAAAAAGCAAGAAGTATGCCTGTTAGTACCAGTCTACTTTCATCGGTTGCTGCAGAAAAAGAAACGCTGGCAATGGCACTTGCAAACTCTTTAGGATCTACTTCAACAAAAACAGATTTTTTTGGAATTTCAGGAAGTTCAGGAAAATCAGTTGGATCAGTTCCATTAAATTTTGATTTATTTTTTCCGGCCTGTAAATGAAAGATTCCATCTTTTAATACACCTTCGACTGAAGTAGGGGATAGGTGTGAAATAAACTCATGAATAAGTTTTGATGGAACTGTTATTGACCCATCTTCATCAACCGAAGCGCCAACATAAAAAGTAATGGCAGTGTCTAAATTTGTCGCGGAAAGTTTTAACCTGCCGTCTTTGGCGGTAAATAAAATGTTTGATAAAACAGGTAACGAGCCCTTGGTTGGAACTGCTTTTGAAACAACTCCAAGACCTTTTAATAAATTTTCGGATAGACAGGTAAATTTCATATTTTAGCTTGGCTTAAGAACCACCCTTCTTTGCGACCCTTCTCCGATACTTTCCGATTTTATGTCGTCGTAGCCTGAAATAAACAGGTGAACGTGCTTTCTTTCAAAAGAGCTCATCACGGGAAGTTCTACCTCTTTGTTTGCAAAGCGTACTCTGTCTATATAATTTTTAGCTATCCCTTCTATTTTTGAATACCTGTCCTTTTTATAATTATTTATATCAATGGAAACAAAAGACCAATTGCCGGTTTCTTTAAAAAGCATAAGATTAAGGAGTGTTTGCAAAGCTTCAAGCGATTCTCCTCTGTAACCTATTAAAAAATTAAGGTCGTCGCCCGAGATAGTAATCTCCAAACTACCATCATCAACTTCTTCAGTTTTAAGGGATGTACTTACATTCATGTAAGAGAGAATTTTATTTAAGGTTTCCTCAGCGTGCTTTTTTTCCATATACTGCAATTTTCTTAATCCATGGGGTCAGGCCACCCCATCCGGAAACAAAATACTGTTGGACAAGCGAGAATATTGTTGTAACTAAAATGTACAAAACAGCACCTGCAGGCAGTTTTAAACCAATGATAACGGTCATCAAAGGCATAAGGTAAAGCATTTGCTCCTGCATATTATAAGCGATATCGTCCGATTTGTCTTTAGTTTTTAACGCGGCAGATTCCCCGGCTTCAACATAAGGAGCCATCATTTTTGAAGAAAAAAACTGGAAAATTCCGGACAATACCGCGAGTATGTAGAAAGGATCGGGTTTTGCCAAGTTTAAGTAAAAAAACGTGGTGTTTACTGTTTCTTTTAAATCTAGTTTTAGAAAACCAAAATACAGTAAATCGTTTATGTGTTGCGTTGTAACACCTATAGCAAATGTGTTAATAACGTTATACAAAGCGATTAGAATAACTATCATCCAAACTTGCGATAAACATCCAGAGGCTGGGTTTAATCCATGCTTTTTGAAAAGCTCCATTTGCATCTCCGCTTGCTTTTTTTTATCGTATTTATATTTTTGTTTTATCTTGTCAAGCTCAGGCTGAAGATCGCGTTGCTTCTTCATATTTTTTAGGGAAGGAAGGACTAGTGGAATAAGTATTGCTCTAATAATGATGGTGAGGATTATAATTGAAAATCCCAAACTTCCGGAATATTTATACAAAACCATCAAAAGATTAAAAATCGGGGTTACTAATAGTGTGTGCCAAATTTGGGAAATTACAGGCATGTTATTTTGCGCTTACGACAGGGTCGTATCCTCCCTTAAAAAACGGGTTACATCTTAAAATTCTGCCTAAACCCATGAATACACCTTTAAAAGCGCCGAAGCGTTGAATTGCCTCATGAGTGTAACTTGAACAACTGGGCTCAAATCTGCAAACACCTAGTCCAAATCTTTCAGTTGACAAAAATGTTTTGTAAAATTTTATTAAACTCAACGTTAATTTCTTCATAATTTTTATTTAAAGCTTCTTTTTTGGGATAAAGTGAAATCCAAATCCCGCTTTTAATTCTATCAAAATTCAGTCTTAAAACTTCGCTAAAAACCCTTTTTACCCTATTCCTTTTTACCGCGGATTTTTCTGTAGCTGTTGAAATAATAACACCTGCTCTTTTGTCTCCTTCAAATCCTGTTGTGTCCAAAACGTAACAGTAAAAGCTTTCCGAGTTTGTCTTCTTACCCAAACGCCTTACTTTACCATACTCGTAATTTGTTAAAAGGCGATTTTGCTTTTTTAGCATACAAAATTACTTAATTCTTTTTGCTACAGCTAATATTTTTCTACCTTTTGCTCTTCTACTTTGAATAACACGTCTTCCGCCTTTGGAGAACATTCTTTTTAGAAATCCGTGTGTTCTAGCCCTTTTTCTCTTTTTTGGTTGATATGTTCTTTTTACCATAACAGGCGCATATTAAAGGATTAGCGGGAAGGAGTCAAATGTTTGTATACTATTGTTATGGGCGAAAGATTTGTACCGGAAGAAATTGTAAATAGCACTATACAAGAAGGTAGAACTGAAATACCGAAAGAAAAATTAGAACAAAAAAGGTATGTTGCCCCAAACGAACTTTGGATAAAAGACACACATCTTAGAAAACCTGTTATACCGCCAAAACCTGACGAAACTTTGCCAAGAAAAGGAGCGGATGGGTTGATAAAAACGTCATATTTAGACTTACTGCGCGACGGAGCCGTAGAACTTACCGATAATCGCTGGCGAATAGATAGTTTACTTTCAGAAGAAGAAGGGGTGTACGGAAAAGTTTATAGGGCCTTCGACACAAAACTCAAAATACCCGTGGCGCTCAAAGTGGGCAGGCATATAGATGGGACGTTTGAGATTGAAAGGGAAGCAAAAGCCATGGCAAACATAAATCATCCGGGGGTTATTAAAATATACGACTTTACTATACAAAACGCACCTGACGGACGGGGACTTCCAATCATAGTTGAAGAGTATATGGATCCGAACGAGGCGCCCACCTTATTTAACAAACTAAAAAAAGAAGGAAAGCTTGGCGCAAGTGATATAAGAAAAGTAATTGCGGAACTTTCTGAAACCGTAGACTATCTCTATTTTGATAAAGGCATATTACACAATGATCTAAAACCGGCAAATATTTTTCTTGACAGGCGCTTTACTAAAATCGGGGATTTTGGAATATCAAACTCGGCCAATAAGAATGGGGGCGGAACTCGCGCATACAATGCGCCTGAACGAAAGTTTCCACGAACCAAAAATACCCTACAGGGCGAAGTTTTTTCACTTGGAATAATTGCGTATGAGATGCTTACAAACGCGATTCCTCTCAACGACAACTTTGACGCCGAATATAAAAGCGAATACCTTGAGACACCGGAGATGGAAAGGAAGTACGGCAAAGAGAGGCTCGAAAGAAGTCGTGATGTATTAATAAAGGCACTTTCTATAAAACCCGAAGACCGATATCAAACCGCCACAGAATTTGCGCAAGCCCTAGAAGAAGCCCTTAAAGAAGACTAAACCCTGTCACTTTGCAACCTGCGTTGCTTGATTCGTTGTGGATAACTCCTGTAAAGTTATACACAGTACCGTGCAGGACAAAACTGCCTCAAAGTTAATCAAATTTTATGGAAGCTAAAACATTATGGAAAGCAGTTCAAGCAGAACTTGAACTTACCTTATCCGAACTAAAATATAAAATGTGGATTGCTCCGACCAGAGCCGGTGACCTTACTGATAGTTCTATTGAAATTTTATGCTCAACTCTTCCAGTCAGGAAAAAATTAGAAACAGAGTTTATATCGCTAATACAAAGTAGTGTAAATAAAATAGGCACAGGAAATTACAAATTAATTTTTAAAACGGGCGGCGTTGTTCAAACCGAATCAGGAGCAAAAAGCCTTGGCCCTCTCTTTGAAGGAAAAAAAGACATGGGAAAAGAAATCGAAAATACTTTGCCAAACAATTCAGGTCTTTTTCCAAAATACACGTTCGAAAATTACGTAGCAGGATCAAACAACAACCTTGCCTACGCAATAGCAACATCGGTAGCAGACAATCCGGGAAAAAAATATAACCCTTTCTTTTTATATTCAGGGGTTGGCCTTGGAAAAACACATTTAATTCAAGCGATTGGAAATAAAATTATTAAAGACAAACCCAAACTTAGAGTTATATATGTAACCGGAGAGTCTTTCACAAACGAGCTTATTGAACTTTTAATGAGCGGGAAAGCTAAAGGCAAGTACACAGCAAATAAATTTAGGGAAAAATATAGATCGGCGGATGTTCTTCTTATTGACGACATCCAGTTTATTGCGGGCAGAGAAACAACGCAGGAAGAATTTTTCCACACGTTTAATACTCTTTACATGAACCAAAAACAAATTGTTATTACATCAGACAGACCTCCAAACGCTTTTAACAATTTGGAAGAAAGAATTACTTCAAGATTTGGGAGCGGGATAATTGCGGATATTCAAACTCCGGACATAGACATGCGGTCAGCAATCCTAAGATCAAAAAGGGACGAGAATAAAGATGACGTTTCAAATGAAATTCTTGACGTAATTGCCCAAACTATTGACACAAATGTTCGCGAGCTCGAAGGCGCATATTTACAGGTTTTAACGTACGCAAAGGCCACGGGAAAAGAAATGTCCGAAGACCTGGTAAGTAAATCTTTGGGGATGGTTGTAAAAGAAAAAAAAGAAAAACTAGTAAACCTGAATCAAATTATAAGAGCGGTATGTACATACTATTCAGTTAAAATACCGGATATAAAAGGGGAGAGGCGCACAAAAGATTTGGTTGTCCCAAGACACATGACGATGTACCTTATTCATAACCTAACACAAACCCCTTACATGGGAATAGGAGAGTTTATGGGAGGAAGGGATCACACAACAATTATGCACGGAGTTAGAAAGGTAGAAGAAGAAATTTTATCCTCACAAAAAACTAAACAGGACGCCTCAAATATTAAAAGTATTATATTTGAAAACTAACCTGTGAAAAGCACTGTGGATAACTTTGAATATTTCTATAAGGTCTGTGCATAAGTAGGGGAGCTTATCCACAAGGTTGTAAACAAAAACTGACCAGTTTTCAACACGCGCGGTGTTGGTTTATAAACAGATTTGTAAAGAAACATAAGTAAAAGTGTAGAATGAAAACATTAAGAAGATATCAACAAAGACGATCTATGTATAAGGGTCATAAAACAACAAAAACGTGCGTAATGCACATATCAACAACACCTAATACTAATACTACTATTTATATATACTAAATATACTATGACAACACTTGTGGAAAACTTGATTGTAATAATTTCAAAATTAATAAAATTTATTTCCAATACGTTTAATTTAGGAAGCGGATATACTTGGCCCGGCCATGTTGCTTTATTAGTAAATCCAAACTTTTTAAAGTCTCGTAGGATACGTTTTAAAAAAGGTGTAGTACTAGTTTCAGGAACAAACGGAAAAACAACAACCACGAAGTTAATTACTCATTTGCTTGAAAAATCAGGGTACACGGTTTCACATAATAAGTCCGGAGCAAATTTATTAAATGGGATAGCTTCTTCTATTATTTTAGACTTTCCTGCGTTTGGAGATTTAAATCGAGATTTTGGAGTTTTTGAGGTTGATGAAGGTGCGCTACCTTTAGTACTTTCAAATCTTAAAGCGAGCGCCGTTGTACTTCTTAATTTATCTAGGGATCAACTAGATAGATATGGCGAGGTCGATATAATTTCGGAAAAGTGGACGAAGTCTTTGCTTAGCCTTAACCCCGCCCCGACTTTGATCGTTGATGGCGATAAGGATTATTTCAACAGCATCTCGCAGGCTTTTAAAGGCGATACTATAGCATTTGGAGATTCTGTAGATTATTTATCAAGAACTAAACTTCACGGATTGTTTAACGCCAGCAATGTAAATGCGGCTGTTTCTGTAGTTAGGTTTTTTGGACTAAAGGAGGGAGACTTTGTTTCCAATTTAGATTCGTTTGAGTTTGCGTATGGAAGAGGTGAGGTAATTAAACACGGCGGAAAAGAATTTAGAGTTTTACTTGCTAAAAATCCCGCAAGTTTTGAACATAATTTAGATTTATTATTAAGTGAGGAGGCCTCCGAATATAATTTATTTTTTGCGTTAAATGATAAAATTCCGGACGGGCGTGATGTTTCGTGGATTTATGATATTTCAGCTGAAAAGCTAAGAGAAGCGTGTGCGAGCAAAGTAGTATACGTTTCAGGGACTAGATATTTGGACATGGCTGTTAGACTTTCTTATGCAGGCGTAAATATTTCTAAAGAAAACATTTTTGAGAATCTACAGCACGCTGTTAAAGAAATCACACTGCATGGAGTTTCTGAAAAAGTTATATGCCTTCCAAATTACTCCTCTATGCTTGAACTCAGAAAAATTTTAACAGGAAAAAAGATTTTATGAAATTTAAAATCGGGTATTTTTACCCAGAGCAATTAAACTTATATGGAGATAACGGGAACGTTGAGATATTGGTTTATCGAGCCAAAAAACGTGGGATCGATGTAGAAGTTGCGCTTGTTGATTTGGGTACTAATTTAGAAGAAAATAGATTCAACTTAGTTTTCATGGGCGGAGGCCCGGACTCAAGTCAAAAAGAAGTTTACGAAGATTTACTAAAAGACAAAGGCCCTTATCTTAAAGACTATATAAATAGCGGAGGATTTGGACTTTATATTTGTGGTGCCTATCAGTTACTTGGAAAGTATTACAAATCTGCTGATGGGTCTATTTTGGAAGGTTTAGGGGTCTTTGATTTATATACCGAGCACTTTGGTAACAAAAAGCCTAGATGCATTGGAAACGTTGTTTGTGAACTCTCAGACGAGTTTAGACATAAAGAAGTTTTTAACTCATTAAACAAAATCGGTTCCACACTAGTTGGTTTTGAAAACCATGGCGGAAGAACTTATCTTGGAGAAAAAATGTTGCCTCTTGGTAAAGTTATTACGGGGTATGGAAACAATTCCGAAGACGGTTATGAGGGTGTACTTTATAAAAATTCAATCGGGACTTATTTACACGGCCCAGTACTTTCAAAAAACCCTCACTTGGCAGATTATCTAATAGCCGGAAGCCTTGGTTTAGACCGTCTTGAAAGTCTTGACGATTCATTAATTCTGTCTGCCCACATTGCCTCAAAGAAATTACGACAGTGAAGTTAAAACTAATACATAAAAAATTATTTTATTTGTTGGTCTTTTTAATTCCGTTAAATCTGGCTAAACATTTTGTATTACTGCAATCTTATGTTGGCGGAATTTTGATTGACTATTTAATTCCGACCGTTTATGTTACCGACATTTTGATTTTTTTAAATATTCTGCTTTGGGTTTTTGGAGGTGAGTTTAGAAAATGGAGAAAAAATCTAAATTTAGTTAGAATCCTAAGCTTATTTTTGATAGCCGGATTATTTTCTGTTATTACGTCAAGTTCGTTTTTTCCTTCCATGTATTTTTTTGCCCGTCTAATCTTATATTCTTTATTTTGTGTTTATGTAGCTTGTACTTTCGAATTAGAAAAAGACTTTGATAATATTATTAAAATATTTGCGCTCAATATTTTTCTTCTTGGGATTTTGGCTTTTTTTCAATGGATGAATCAGGGATCCGTATTTAATAACTATTTATTTTTCGGCGAGCAGCCTTACTCATTATCAACACCCTTAATAAGTATTAAAAATCTGTTTGGAAACGCTGTTGTACCGGCCTATGGAACTTTTCGCCATCCTAACGCCTTTGGGGGGTACCTAAGTATTATACTTTTATTCGCTTTTTTAAATTTTAGAAAAAATAGTATTTATAGGATTTCGTTGCTGGTTGGTTTAGTTGGTTTATTTTGTACTTTAAGCAGAGGCGCGTGGGCCTCGTTTTTGTTTGGAACGATGTTCATTTTTCTAATTAAGAGATTTGGTAAGAAGGGTGTAATTATTTCTTTAGTTTTAACTTTTTTACTCGCGTCGTCAACTTTTTTTACATCTACATTTTCTAAATACATTGATTCAAATTCTCTTCGAACAAGATCACGACTGCAAGCAACTTCATTTAATATGATTAAAAATAATTTTCTTTACGGTGTTGGATTAAATAATTTTACGGCTAAAATGGGGGAGTATGAGGACAAATTCATTCTTCCCAGATTTATTCAACCGGATCATAACATTTTTATTTTAGCTTTAGCTGAGGGAGGGGTTTTCTTTTTCCTTTTATTTTGTGGGATTTTATTTTATGCAGGTTTTAATTTACTTAAAAAGAGTTACGGTCCGCCGGCATACTTGTTTGTTTCGTTGTTGCAACTTGTTATATTGGGAAGCTTTGACCATTATTTATTTACGGGCGTGCAGACCCAGATTTTATTTTGGCTTATTGTTGGGCTTTCTTTATCCGCAGCATGATAAAATCACATAATGAATGAGATTGAAATTCGTGGAAAAATTTCTCCGACAAGATTTAAAGAGCTCAAAATTTTGTTGGAAAAAAGCGGAAGACTGCTTAAACATTATCATAGGCTATCTGTTGACGTATCTCCGGGCTTTGATGAGAAAACAAGAACATGGAACAACCCCTCCGGCTTGGATTTAAGAGTTAAGAAATCTGATAACGAAGAAAAGATAAGTTTAAAAATCGGACACTTTTACGAAAAGGAACGTTCGGAGATAGATGTTGCTTTAGTTCCAGGGGAGTTTTTAAATGCCATTACACTTTTAGATTCCTTGGGATACAGTAAAGGTATGGTTTATTTTTGGGAAAGTTGGGAATTTGAATACAAGGGTTCTGAAATAAAGCTATCCAAATATTCAGACGCCTACTACATTTGGGAGATAGAATCAAAAAACACCAGCGATCCCGACGTCCTGGCCGTTGAGCTTAACTTGACGCCTTTTACAAAAGAAGAAAACACGCGTTCTAATGATTGGGAAAATATAAATCTACATAAACTTTACTCAAAAAAATTGGTTTTGGCACTTTTGCAAAAAGTGGATATTTTTTAAAACATTCTTTATAATTTATACATGAGAAAAAAGTTGCCCGTTTTGCTTATTTTACTTTTATCGCCATTGATTCTTACGGCCTGTACTGTAGGCGACCTTCCGGTTATTGGAAAATTTCTTCAAAGAAAGATTCCAAGCGGTCCCGTTACTTTGACTTGGTGGGGTTTGTGGGAAAAACCGTCTTCTGTTGATGTGTTGATTAAAAAATATCAGGAAAAACATCCGAACGTTACAATTAAATACGACGACCGTTCGGTATTGGGCCTCATAGATTACAAAGAACGAGTATTTAGAAGAGCCGATCAGGATTCGGGGCCGGATATTTTAACCGTACATAATAGTTGGGTGCAAAATCCACTTTTGAGAACAAAGTTAGTACCCATGCCCGCAAGTTTAATGACAACGGACAATTTTAAGAAAGCTTTTTATCCTGTTGTTACAGATAGCGCTGTAGATAGCGGGAAGGTTTACGCAATACCTCTTGAGTACGATGGTTTAGTCTTGGTTTATAACAAAAAACACTTCGCGGATATTGGCCAAACAACGGCTCCTACCGCGTGGGAAGAGTTTAGAAGACTAGCACTTGAACTTACTGTTAGAAATGACAAAAATATTGTTAGAGCCGGAGCAGCTATGGGAACCGCAGACAACAACGAACACTTTTCGGATATTTTGGGGTTAATGTGGTCTCAAGCGGGCGTTAAGATTCCGTTGGAAATGGATGGTAAGAACGCTCAAGACGCTTTGGCATTTTATACTAATTTTATTAAAGAAGACGGGGTTTGGAGAAGCGATTTTCCTGAAGCTACGGCAGCGTTTGTAAAAGGGGATGTTTCTATGATTTTTATTCCGACTTGGAAAATTATTGATATCTTAAAGGCAGCACCGGATCTTGAGTTTGGAGTTGCTCCGGTTCCCCAAGTTATTCCTGAAACTCCGGTCACATGGGGATCGTTTTGGATGCAGGCCGTTACAACCAAAAGTGCACATTCGGATGTTGCGTGGGATTTCTTAAATTTTATTGCGCAAGAACAACAACAGCTCACATTGTTTAATGAAGATTCAAAAACTAGGCCTTTTGGCATGCCCTACAGCTTAATTTCTCTAGAAAACGAGTTGTCGGTAAACCCATATTTGGGAGCTTTAGTTAAAACCGCGAAGTTTGCTAAGTCCGCTGAAATTGCAGGGCGCTCAGGAAACAGCAAGCAGGAAAGAGTTTTAAAGGACGCCGTGAACGCGGTGTTAAATGGAACTAGTCCTGAAGACGCTTTAAAAACCGCAAAAGACGCAATTTCCAAGTAGGTTTCACCTTAAAAAAGCCCCCGCACTTTGATAAGATTGGGGGCGCGAAAGTTAAGCCATTCCTGTTTCTGATTTTAGGTAATACCTTCGTTCTATAGCCTTCTTAGCGACGATATTCCACTTGGATAGCGTTTGTACGCTTGTTCCTCCTAAAACTACTGTGAGAAGCATAGAAAGCAAAATTGTAAGATTCCAAAACCACGAATTTGATTCAACTAGAATCCAAATTACCATGACTGCGGTAGCAGATACGCAAAAGGCTATAAATCTTGCGATAAACCGCTTAAAATACCTTTCCGCGCCCTTATCTAGCTCCCAAAGCAACGGGTCGTTTTCCAAATCCGGATCACCTGCCCTGCGTTTATTCAATGGTTTGAGCCCCATCTCTGTTCTCCTTTGTATCTTAGTATATCATCTTATAGAATTATTTTCAAACCACCGTTGATGTATAATCCAAATATGTTAATTCTTGGAATAGAGACATCGTGTGATGAAACGGCTGTTGCAATAGTTGAAGACGGAATCCACGAGATTGCGAGTGTGCTTGCATCCTCCGCCGATTTTTCTATAGAGACAGGTGGGATTGTTCCCGAAGTTGCAGCGAGAAAACAATTAGAATTTATTATTCCGGTAATTTCAAAAACATTAGAACAGTCTCACTTAGAAAATTCTCAAATTGACGCTATTGCGGTAACGGTTGGTCCCGGTCTTATAGGGTCGTTGATCGTTGGAGTTGAGTCCGCCAAAGCTCTGTCTTTTGCTTGTAACAAACCTTTAATCGCAGTAAATCATTTAATCGGGCACATTTATGGTAATTTTGTAGATTCAAAAAAAGCTGTTGAATTTCCGGCTTTAGTTTTGGTAGTAAGTGGAGGGCACACGGATTTGGTTTTAATGAAAGGTCATGGAAATTTTGAATATATTGGCGGAACCCTAGATGACGCGGCCGGCGAAACTTTTGATAAAACTGCACGCTTGCTTGGAATAAGCCCTTATTATGGAGGAGCGGCGTTATCAAAAGTAGCATCAGAGTGTAAGGAATCAAATCCAATCTTAAAATTACCAAGACCTATAATGCACTCTAACAACTTCGACTTTTCTTTCTCTGGACTTAAAACCGCTGTAAGAACAGTAGCGCTTGCGAAAAAATTCTCATTCGAATTAATTGCTAAAGAATTTGAAGAGGCGATTGTGGAAGTATTGGTATTTAAAACAATTAAAGCAGCAAAAAAATATGACGCGAAGTCCATTTTGTTAGGAGGAGGGGTTTCTGCAAATAGGCGCTTAAGGGAAGTAATTGAACAGGAGTCAGAAAAAAACGGTTTTAATCTCCACGTACCGCCGTTAAAACTATGCGCGGATAGTGCGGTATATATTGCATCCGCAGGTTTTTTTAATCAAAATAAGCTTGAATTAAAAGACATTCAACCGAACCCGTCTTTAGGCATTGCTGATGAAATTAAGTAGTTGGTCAACACTAAGTATTTTTTTCTAATCACTATCTCTTGATTTTAATTCAACTCCATCGCCGGTATTTTTGGATACAATTATACGATTTGTAATTCCGATTAAATCAGCATCCGACAATTTTTCCCCTGCTGTAACATTTTCTCTATCATCAAACAATACTTCGATTCCAGCCGAATTTAGCTTTTCATAAACACCGTCCGCCTGTGTGTTTAACGAAACTAAATGAGCGTTAAAAGGAGAAACTGATTTAGGCCAGATAATACCTTTGTCGTCATGATTTATTTCTACAATTGTGGCCATTAATCTAGATGGCCCAATACCATAAGCCCCCATCACAACAGGTTTTTCAACCCCATTTTCATCGGTAAATTTAAGTCCTAGTGGCTCGGAAAATCTTGTACCTTGTTTAAAAATATTTCCAACTTCAACAGCACTTACCTCTTCTAAATCTTCCTTTTTCAAACCCAAATCTTTAATTACTTCGTCGGTATAAACCTCCTTATTTATCGCAATTTTTTTGTTTCTATCCAGATAAATTGTGTCTTCACCAGCAGTACAAATAGTTTGGAATTCGTGGCTATATTTACTAAAAGATCCTCCACTTGCAAAAGTGAGAAATGTTTTATCTCCTATTCCAGCGCGCTCAAATATTTTTACGTACGAATCTTTTGCGGTTTCATAAAATTCATCCAATTCCTCGTTGGTTTTGTTAAATGAATATAAATCCTTCATAATAAACTCTCTAGTTCTTATTAGCCCGCTCCTTGCTCTGGTTTCGTTTCTAAATTTTGTTTGAAACTGGTACACATAAAGTGGTAAATCTTTGTAGGATTGAATTCTCTCAGAAAGTAAATTGGCAAGAGGTTCTTCGTGAGTGGTTCCAAGTCCTAGTTCCGAACCGTTTTTTAATTGAGTTTTAAACCAAACATCTAAAGTTTCGTTATCCCATCTTCCCGACTTTTTCCAAACTTCAGGATTTTGGAGAGCTGAAAGCAAAATTTCCTGCCCATCGATGTTATTCATCTCTTCCCTTACTATGTTTATAATATTATTAAGGACATGCAGTCCAAGTGGGAGAAACACATATACGCCGGCCATTTCCTTTTGAATAAACCCCGCCTTAATTAAAAGCTGTGCGTTAAGGCTCTCTTCGTCTTTTGGGAATTGTTTTTTAGTTTTTCCAATTAGTTTTGAATAAAGCATATTGATTTTAGTAAATCTTTGTTGACACACCTGATTTTAGATTAACCAAATATAATGTCCATAATACATCTTCTCCATCTAAGCTTTGCCTTGACACTATTATGTTGTTGTCATCGACCCATTGTAGAGGCCGGCCTTCCGTTATCTTGAACTTGTTATTTTGTTTTACATCGTACAGCCATGTATAAAGTTTTGGGACTCCAGAGGCGAGTTCCCCGTCCCTTTTTGAGTAAATGAGCTTATTGCTATCCGAAGACCATACTAATACGTATTCACTATCGATATTATCTATATCGGTTGATTTTAGTAAACTGCTTGAAAGAAGTTTAAGGCTTAAGCCTCTATTATCTAAGTAGGCTGTATACAATAAACTAGGAGATGGTAGGGGGTTACTTCCTTGTGCATCAGTTTTTTTGAGCTTCTTATCTTCAAGATCGTAAATTAATAACTCGTTTGTTTTTTTGTCGACAACAGGATACCCCATTTTGTTTGATGCGGGTTTTTCCCATTTTCCTAAAGTATTGATAGCTCTCGGCCTTGTTAGGAAAGTGTAAACAACAATAAACAAAATTGTCACCAAGATACCAAGTCCAAAGAATATTATTGGCGTAAAGGCCGATTTTAAATTGACTTTTTTCATACTATCGCTCACATTTAGATTCTAACAGTTTTTTAGCGTAGATTAAACGTTTTTGTGTATAATGGAGAAACTATGGAAAAATTTTTAAAACAAAACTGGATGTTGATAGCAGCCATAATATACGTGGTATCTCCTATTGATTTTATACCGGATACTTTGCTTCCGGTTGGCTTTGCCGATGACATTGCTGTTTTACTCGCCACGCTTTTTATTAGATACCTAAAACATAGAAGGGATACAAAATTGCAGACAAATCTACATAAAAATGAAAATGTAGTTGAAGGCGAGATAGTTGAGTAATTTAGTATGGAAAAAAAATTTGAGCACAAAGATGTAGAGAAAAAAATATATGAAATGTGGGAAAAGGGTGGATACTTTGGCGCAAAAATAGATAAAACAAAAACTCCCTATACTATAGTTTTACCTCCTCCAAATGCCAGTGGAAAAATGCACACCGGAAACGTTTTAATGATAGCAATCGAGGACATACTAATTAGATGGAAAAGAATGAAAGGCTATAATGCGCTTTGGATTCCTGGGATCGATCACGCGGGAACCGAAACTCAAATAACTTTTGAACGAGAGTTAAAGAAACAAGGCAAATCAAGATTTGATTACGACAGGAACACACTTTATGAGGAAATATGGAAATTTGTGCAGAAAAATAAGAGTCTTGTAGAGGCTCAAATAAGATCAATGGGCGCTAGCATTGATTGGAGTAGATATAAATTTACTCTTGATTCTGACGTTCTAAATACAGTGTGTGAAACATTTGAGAAACTCTACGCAGGCGGCCTTATATATAAAGACGATTATATAGTTAATTATTGTCCTGTTTGCGGTACAACATATGCGGATATCGAAATCGACTATAAAGAAAGAACCGATCCCTTTTATTACATGAAATACGGCCCATTTGTTATTGGAACAGTAAGACCGGAAACAAAATTTAGAGATACTGCGCTTGCTGTAAATCCTAAAGATAAAAAATACAAAGAATGGATTGGGAAAACCTTGGAAATCCCAGGACTTCTTGGAAATATTACAATGACTATAATTTCCGATCCTGATGTAGATCCTAAATTTGGAACCGGGATAATGAAAGTAACTCCGGCCCACGATTCTCATGATTTTGAGCTTAGTAAAAAATATAACCTGCCCGTAAACCCAATAATAGATTTAAATGGCAGAATGGACTTTTCTTGGTTTATTGGAAAAGTAAATGTTGATCCAAAGCACATAGAGAGGGCAAAAAAATATCATGGCAAAAAAGTTATTGAAGCAAGGAAGTTAATGCTAGAGGATTTTAAAGAGGATAGGTTGCTAGTAAAAGTTGATGAAAATTATTCACATTCCGTTCCTATTTGCAAAGCGGGCCACGATATTGAGCCTACGATTCTTCCGAATTGGTTTATAAAAGTCGAGAGTTTAAAGTCTCCGGCTCACGAAGTAGTCAAAAAAGGCGAGGTTAATATTTATCCAAAATGGCAGGAAATTAAATATCATAGATGGATGGAAAATATGCACGATTGGGCAATTTCTAGGCAAAATGTATGGGGGATTAGAATTCCTGTTTGGTATAACGTAGATGAAAACCCTGATATCACAGCCTCGTTTTTGAATAAAGATAAGAAGGTAGTAACAGAAAAACTTGTTGACGCGTTAAAAAAACATTCTTTGGATGAGGTTAAGGACGGCCTGCAAAGATTAATGGTTCCAAAAAATTCGAAA
>MEVN01000020.1:21494-41338 GCA_001772985.1 candidate division WWE3 bacterium RIFCSPLOWO2_12_FULL_36_10
AACTTGTTGACGCGTTAAAAAAACATTCTTTGGATGAGGTTAAGGACGGCCTGCAAAGATTAATGGTTCCAAAAAATTCGAAATTTAAAATTGGAAAAGTAGCTCCTGGGGAAAGATTTCTACAGGAAACAGATACTTTTGACACTTGGTTTTCTTCAGGTCAGTGGCCACTTGTAACTTTAGGTTATCCAAATTCCGAAGATTTTAAGTATTTTTACCCCACAAGTGTTTTAGAAACAGGTTGGGAGATTTTAAGTAAATGGGTTTCTAGAATGATTATGTTTGGAATTTATTTAACAGGAAAACCGCCGTTTACCGATGTTTATTTGCACGGAATTGTTAAGTCAACCGATGGAAGGAAAATGAGTAAAAGTTTGGGTAACGAAATAAATCCGGAAGAATATCAGGCAGAGTTTGGAACCGACGCTTTAAGAATGGGTTTAGTAAGCGGGACTGCGGGCGGAAAGGATTTTAGCTTTCCAAGAGAAAAGATAATAGGTTATAGGAATTTTTCAAATAAAATCTGGAATATGGCAAGGTTTTTAGAAATGATGTTTGAAAAGTTTGAATCTGAAAACGGGAAAAAAATATCTAAATTTGAAACGGGCCTGTCCAATACGGACAAAAGTATTTTGGAAAATTTACAATTTACAATCTCTAACGTTGATGAAAATTTAGAAAAATATAGATTGTCTGACGCAGCTGAAGCAATTTACCATTTTATGTGGGACGAAATTGCGGATAAATATATTGAGGATGTGAAAAAGAGGGAGGTGTCTGCCGAAAAGGAAATTGGTTTAAGTGTCTTAAATTATGTCTTTACGAATTGTTTAAAACTTCTACATCCTTTTATGCCTTTTGTGACTGAAGAAATTTGGAATAACCTTTCCGGAATTTTAGCTGTAGGCGAAGAGAAAAAACCTTTGATCGCTTCGTCTTGGCCTAAATAAGGTTTCACCTAGTTCCACCCAATAAACGCGCATTCCATCAATATCAGATTTTTCGAATCAGAATAATATCACGCCATTACAATAAAAAACCCAATGCATATTTTTACACACCATCGTTTATATTATTGTAGTGACGAAAAACAAGGTTTATCCTAGGATAAACCTTATTGTACACTACAAACACAGCGGATTCTCAGAAAATAAGAAAATATGAATAATATAATTGTTTACTGTAACAATAAAAGAGTGTAAACCAAAAAGTTCTATATCGTTTTATCAAGCAGTTTTGAGGATGATCTAGGATTATCCTTCAAAAAAAAGATCCCGATCGAAACACATGGAAATGTGGTTCAGATCGGGATCTGTGCAATTAATCAGTACTCTCTTCCCATTCACGCACTTGCCTTAGTGCAAGATTCAAATGCTTGTGTCCGACAACTTGCTTAATCTCTTCGTCAGAAAACTGGGCAAGCTTTTCAACAGTAGAATCTGAAAAGCGGTTTCCGCTATTTTTGATTCCGCCTAAAGCCGTTTCAAGCAAGATCAAAATCGCGAAAGTTATTAGATCAGACGGTTCCGGACCGGCTGTTACAAACATAATAACAATTGCGATCAAGACAAGCGCAAGTTGGACGACACCGATACTCTGCCCCCCTTGATTTTTGGGAACAAGCTCGTTTTCGTAGAAATCAATTCGCGCTGTCATTTTTGAACATCTCCTAACGGTTTTCCTGTCGTGCAGCTATTTGACGTGTATCCAATGACCGTGTTTAAGACAGTTAGATCCGGGTCGTATCCCAAACTCACAACCGTGTTTCTAAATGCAGTGTAAGAAGCGCCGTCAACCACCCACGATTGCTCGGCTGCAGCAAGAACCTGCCCAAGATTCTCAGGCTTTATAAGTTCTGCGTAGGCCGCCACGTAGGCGCCTTGCAAAGCTTTTGTTGGATCAAGGTAACTTTCTTCATCAAAGTCGATCGCTTCCCAAACGCGTGCAAAGCGAGTTACCATATCGGACGGGCCCGCAACTTGCGATGCGCTCGTTTCCGATGTATCCAAAAACGCGATAGGGCAAAGTGTTAGGTTGAGTTTAATTTCCGCCCCAACCAGCACGTTAAGTGTTCCGCCCGGCAAATTTGCCAAGCCGTTTGCAGGGTCATTGACGTATAACAGAATTTCTTCAGGAGATTCAAACTTTTTTAGCGATCCCGAGCTTTCGTACACGCCCGGTAATGCAAAGAATTGCTTGAACCCACCTTCGGAGTTCAACGACTCGGGGATTTGATTGCCGTCAAAGGCCCAGAAAATCCAACCCCTTCCGTTAACGGCATAATCCTGCTCAAGCCCTTTGACGGGTTTGTTAAAAATGACTTTCATCAAGGGCAATGTTTCAAGGACTGTTACCATAGTTTCTCGGGGAACAATTTGGCCATAAGTTGGAGCGGTGGAATCAATACCGAAAACATCCACGTCCCCAACTGCTGCAATTCCCCAAGCAACATCGCCAATCTTACGAATTGCAGTACCACTTTGGTTCACAGTGAGGCCTTTTACATCACCGTTTGGCGCTACAAAGACCAAATTAAACACTCTGCTATTCGGATAGGGATTTTGAGTAATATTCCCGGAATCATCAACAGTAGCGTCTTGACCTAAAACAACGGTCTGCGCAATCTTGTTAGCAACGGCGTTTGCGATTTCTTCGCTGCTGGCAGGTTTAGTGGTGTTCGTATTGTTCTGCGAAGCAATCAAACCGGCAAGCGCTCCCTGCTGTTGAGCAAGCTGCTGTTCAATGGTTGCGCTATTTCCGTTTTTACCCTTCAAAAAGTCAGGCGGATTGTAAATCACAAAACCTAACGCCAAAACGCCAATAATCACAGCAATAACTGTGGTCCACGGACTTGAACTCCTATGAATAACAACCTGTTGTGGATCATCCACTTTTGTTCTCATGTTCCTGCTCCTTTATCTTGTTGGCCAAACATATACGTTGCCGGTTTGAACCGACAATTCGTTTGGAAGTGCGCCTAAGCTTATAACGCCGTAACCTATTTCGCTTCCGTATCCCGGAAAAAATGGGTCGTTTGGAACAGTGAGCCAAAGCTTCCCATTAAATATCGAGGTGCTGTTTTGCGTTAGCGCACAAATATACTCTCCGGCTGTATCCGCAACAAGCGAGAGGTTTCCGGGTTCTCCAAACACGTTAAACGTATTTGAATACGCCCAGATTCCGTTAATTCCCGTTGTAATATCGTTCCATGAAACAATACCGAGGTTTTGACTACATAGAGGATTTGCTGAGCTTTGAATATCAGCCAGTACCACATCTTTGTTGTCAATCCTTAAATTTCTGCCTAAAATGTTTTCACAGGCCGACGCTTCTACTACGTCCGGCTGAAACTTTGCCCAGCAACTTGTCTTAACCTCCTCTAGGCCCTTTGTGAAATCGTCCACAAATTTTAAGACTCCTACCGGTGTAGGGGTTGGGATTGGGGCGGTCGTTGGTTTTGGAATAACTGTTGGTGCTAAAACAGGATCTTCTGAAATCACTACATCCACTGGTGTTGGTAAAATCGTTGGTGAGTAGCTTTCGGCTTCGTTACCCGTAGAGTTGCCAGTTTCCGCATTGACAATTCTTGCCGTCAACGTTGGAAATGGATCTGGAACTTCAAGACAGGGCTTTCCCATCTTGATAGTAAAATCCAATGATTTTACGAACGCGTCGTAAAAGTCAAAACCTGAAACAGGAAGCATTCTCTCCGCAAGTTTTGTACTTGTCTCAATTCTGCCTGCCGAAGTTTTCCAGAAATCTATCCATTGATTAAACTGCTTAATTTCAATCCATCTCCCGTAATGAAGCTCGTCGGTCGCGGGATAAGCCCTTCCTTCCGAAGTCCATCCAAGAACCGCGGTTGGGTTGTCGCATGCAGGTTTTGGAAAAGTTTGAACCAGCTGGGCTTTTACGTTCTGTTCCACAAAGCTGTAAACCGGATCAACCTTTTTAAACCACAAGGCCCATGTACCAACAACTACAGCTAGGATTAGGCCAATAACCAAGTGTTGTATTCTAAGAAACCTTAAGGCATTACCCATCTTGCCTTTTGGCTTATAGGAAATTGGCGCTTCGATTAAATTCTTTCTACGCACCAGTTTCCACATTCTTGCAAAACGCGCTACCGACTTTAATTTATTCTCAGCCAGCAATCTTGCATAGTAAGCCTTTGCCTGCGCCTCCGTCATTGCACGAATGGAGGCTTGCAACCTTTTGTTCATTTCTGCCTCCATATCTCCTGACGTTTAAGCTGTAATGTCCACGCCAAGTTATAAGCAACCTCCGCTTGATGATAACCGTCCGATCCGCCGTTCCATACCTGACAGCCCACGTATCTCGGTTGGCAGCTAAATTGCTGGGCGAATTTCTGACGACCCGCAGTGAAAACGTCTTTCAAGCCATCTGCAGTAATCTTATTCGAAGCTGCAAGGAAGCTTGGAAGAATTTCCCAAACATTGGCACTTGGCCACGGTTTGTTCGATTCCCAAGTCCCCGGCATAAACTGCATAGGACCTAACGCTCCCGCGTACGAAACGGAACTTGATCCGTCCCCGCTTCCCGATTCGGTTATTTTGATTCCGATTAGAAGCGAAGCGTAAACTCCGCCCATATTTTCTGTTGTTATAGCCTTTATGCAGGTATCTTCGCTTGGCGAAGCTATATCACGCGCTCCTGAGAAATTAATAAATTTCACTCCGCCCGAAGTCCATTTGCACCAAATTTGATCTTGAAGCGGAAGCTCTTCTATCGAAGGAATTTTTAAGTTCGGATCACGGTCCCAATAAAATCTTCCATTAGTTTTCTCAAAACTTATTTCAACATTCGCGCTTTGAATAGGCGCGGATACCAATGTTGGAGCCCAGCTTTGGTGTGGAATTTCTTCCGCATGTCCAACAGGAATTGAGATGCCAAGCTTAGCCTTTACGAAAAACACAACAAGAAAAACAAGAACAAGAACTAGAATAATTGAGAATGCCAGCCTGGCAAAAGCCAAAACCGGATTTTTCTCGTACATCTTAATAGTTTTTGCGTTGGTCCTCTTGGCCATGTTCCACTCCTTTCTTAGAGTTGATTGTATAGATGATTGATTGCCGATTTAAAAAGTTTTGAAATAGTACCCCGGACTCAGTATTGAGTTGAAATCCGGGGCACACTTAAGTCTCATCTTCCTAAAAATCCACTTAACCAACCTGTATAAGCTTGAAATAGTGGCGGTTGAGCCGAGTTTCCAAACAAAAGGTTTGCTGGATAAAGTAATACATACCCTAAAGCAAACAGTGCGAATAGATAAAGCAAAATCGCAACTGATGAAATTGCCTGACCTTTTGCTGTTGCTTCTTTTCCCGTTGCCATGGCTCCGCCTAACGTATTTGAAAGAAGCACCAGTGCTGGGGCAATAAGAATCGGGAATGTAACTGGTAGAAAAGCTAGAACTAGCACAGCAAACCCCGCAAAAGGACCCTTTCTCATGTATCGGGCTTCAAAATAAACCTCACGACACATTATCGCAAGCGTTAAAAGTCCTCCAGTTACTACGAGAGTGTTAATCACGCTCAGCCCGCTTTCAAGGTCAAAAATTCTATTGAATCCAAGAAACGGAAGAGAGCCCCATGTCATCAGTGCTACTACGGTAGCACTCAAGAAAGCCGTAGTGGCGCTGGTATCGAAGCGAAATCCGGGTTTCATTATTTCAACTTCGTATTTCGCCTTAACCTCTTGGCCAGTCCCCGGATTTTTCATTGTTGGGGTATCAGTGGATCTGGCATCCAACTCAGGAGGTCTTTCCGGGCGAATCTCGATGGAGCCGGTTGTAAGTTCTCCTAGCTGCTCATCGCTTGCAACAAGAACTTTTTCCCATTCCCCGCTCGGAAACGCCGTATGTTGAGTATCCCTTATAATCTGGAAAGCAAGAAAAACAAGAATGGCAAGTGCCACAGCTGAAAGTATCCAGCTTCCGGTTCCCCACGCCAACCATAATTGATCCTGTTTTCCTATCCCCGCCCATCCAAAATATGCGGGAAGGAAGCTTTGTCCCAAAAGTTGCAGGATAGGATACAGGTTTACAATAACAAGAAAGAGAATCAGGTAGGAAATAACGTGATACCTTCCTTCCTGGGACTCTTCTTTGCACGAACTAAAAGTGATGTACAGCATTCCCAGATTGACAAAGATCAATGCAACCAGAGGGAAAGTGTTTCCGCTAAGAAAAGCTTGTTTGAATCTTAAAAGGGTAACATTGTTTTCGGGCCAGGATGAAATCCAGTCCCTAAACATATCCCCGATAAGAATCCGTTTGACGATTCGAACACTTTGCTGAGGGTTTACTTCAACGTTTGGAATCTCAGCTGTTTGTGTTGCTGCCAAAAGGCCCTCAACCACATCTTTTGATTCAACACACGCGGACCAAGTGTCGCCAACCAAAAGGTACAAACCTGTAGTCTCAATAAACTGGCCTTGATAAACACCTTCCGGAATCGGTCCAATAGGGCTAACGGATTCAGGTTGGCAGGGTGTAGTCATAACAATTTTGTTCGGATTTGTGGCCCGAACTGTTACCGGAACGGTTTGTGGCGCCGATCCGGTTTGGAAGAGCGCGTAGCCTGAAAAACCCAGCAACCCCAGTCCCAAAATACCTAAAAGGAAAAAAACAGCAATTTTCCAGTTGATGGAGGTTGTCATTTTTTCGCCTCCCATGTTCCAGAGCAAGTGCCTCCAAGTGTTGTAAGTTCTGCTTGACTTAGTGAAACAATTACACCATCTCCGGCATTTGCCGAATTCCACGCATCATTCACAGTGGTAATTTCGGGATAGTTAGCTCCGGCGGGTCTACCTTTAATAATTGTCCAAAGATCCCCTACCTTTTCAGGCGGAAGTTGGTAAAAGGCAGTAACCGCTTCTGCCAGCATAACGTCTGCTCCGCCCTGCCAACCGTCATAAATAAAAACGCACACATAGGTAGTACCGGACTCTGTTTGTGTTCCCGGAGTTGGAAGAACAACCGACGCCGGCGGACGCTCGGGAGGAAGGGCCATGGTATTTTTGGCCTTAAAGACAAGATACACTGCAAAAAACCCGGCCAAAACAAGGGCAATGGCAAGAACCATGCTAAGAATTGTTGGCCCGTTTTCGCCCCACAAAAATCTCAATGCACTTTCCCCTTCTCCTTCTTCATCTTCCTCAACAGCCTCAACGACTGCTAGCGGGGGAGGAGGTGCCTGAACCTTTTTCGCTACCGGCATGCTGTCAACCAACACTTCTTCAAGCGCTCTTGCTTGTGTCGCGGTGGTTGGGATCTCCCTTTCTAGTAGTTTTTCGCGAAGGGTTTTCCAACCAGGGACAACTCCATCAAATTCATTTTGCACAATCAACGTTCCCGCTGTAAGTTGCTGGGGAGTGTAAGATTCTCCCTGTTGAGCAACTGCAAGCTGGTTTTGCGCTACGTCAGCAGGCGCAAAGTGTTGTGTAAGAATCACACTAATCGGAGCTGGTTGTTGAGGCGGAATGTCCACGCCTCTTGTTACAACTGTGGTATTGGGGGGTTGATTCATATCTCCTCCGTCTCTTCTGGTTTGAGTCGCAACTGTAACTAGGCGCCCTCGCATAGGGTTTCTTCTCCGAGCGCTTCGGGGATTCCTTATAAGTTTTCGGGCAAGCGTTCTTATAAAGCCATCTTTACCTTGTCCCACATCATCAATTCTCCGTGCTCCGCTAAGAGCTACAAACAAATCATCGCCTATTTCCTCATCCGTTCTTGGTGCTGGCAAGAGCGCCGTTGGTTGTGCCATGTTTTTATCTCCTTTTCATGACGAGAATTCCGGCAGCAACAAACACTGCAGCGATAAAAAACCATTTAGGCAAAATCCCAGCTTTTTTCAAGGCTTGGCTTTCTGAGGGAACAATTTCCCTTGGCTTTGGCTGGAAAAATAAATTCTGAAGCATTGTTATGACATCAAAACTAACATCCGTTTGTGTAGTGTTAACCACAGCAACAGTATTAGTATCCCAAGTCTGTACAACACAAACTGGATTTGTAAAATACCAAGCGCCGACCTGCATTTCCGCGCAACCGTTGTTCCACGGAGAAGTTTTTGCTATTCCCAAATGTGTATGCGCCGGAATACCCCATCCTTGTTCTGAAAAGGTTGAAAATACCAGCACCCCGTTTGGATAAACGGTAGTACTCTCGCCTTCATAACCTAAAAGGTCGTGAGGATTAATGCATGTTCCGTCTGAAATAGCGTTTAGCAAAAGATCGGAATATCCTGCAAGATGCCACATCTCAATTCTTATATTATCTTGTTCCAAAACTAGTCCGTGCCCGCCTTGGCCAACAATATCATCAACTATGACAACACGGCCTCCGTTTGAGGGGCAGGATTCGATAGGGGAGTAGATAAGTTTTTCTTGCGAAATTATATCTAACCCCGGATCGTTGTAATGACTTGCTCCAGAAGAATCCGTCCAAGTGCTCCAATGAAAGCCCTTCCCGTCTTGACCGGGAGAGTTGCTTGTTACATGATCTAATAAAGGGGTACTCCCAGGATATGGTGAAAAAACGACATCTTCGCTTTGTGCTTCTGAAATAGAAATAAAGCCGGCACATCGAACTATAAGATATGCAAATAACACGCTTACTTTAAGCGTTTTATGCCACATCCCAGTCTCCTTTCGTTTGATTTAATCAAAACTGATCAAATCAGCAATCAATCTATTGAGTTATCAAAGAGCCTAGCCCATATTCATACATTGAAACTACCCCACTATAGGGTAATATTCAGATTTGGGGCTAATTTTATTTAACATAGCAGTTCTCTCCGGGTAGTTGTGGCTATAGTAACATTTTAATATAGGATACGCAAATCACTTCTTATCTGCGGATTTTTCTTGCTTTTCTTTAGGTTCTCTTTTTACACCTTCTTGACCTTTTTCTCCTTCCTCTCCTTCGCCTTCTTCCTCTTTAGCCTCGGCAGTAGCTTCTAAAGCTTCAACAGCAGCCTGTTCACTTATTACTTCTTCCTCTTCTTGAGCCATCTTAGGTTCCTCAATCTTTAGTATTGTGTCGTTCTCGTCAGCATTTATAACTTCTACTTTTTTTCTATCGTATACAAGAAAGCTAATTTTTATATCCTCGCCTATTGAGGATAAATTAGAAACATCGATAACAAATTCAGAAGGCAAATCAGTTGGAAGTGCCTCAACTTGTAAATCGTGAATAAGTACCAGCAGTAGTCCTTCACCACTTTTTAATATTAGGCTCTCTTCTTCTCCGATTATTTTTATAGGAACTTCAACTGTTACTTTTTCTTTAAGATCCACTTTATGAAGGTTTGCGTGTAAAGGAAGTGATGTTACGGGATGTAATTGTACTTCGCCAATTAGAACCTGTTCTGTCTTGTCCCCAATTTTCAAGCCTATAAGCGCAGTTTCGCCAGCAGATCTATATACTTTCAAGAAGTTTACAACATCAATGGTTACAGGAACAGAATCAATTCCGTGTCCGTATATTACAGCTGGTAATTTATGCTGTCTTCTAAGTATTTTTGTTTTTTTTCCAAACTCTTTTCTTGAGTGTGCAATAAGTTCCATAAATTCTTTCTTTTTAAAATCTGGTGTAAGTCCAAAAGCTCGTCATAAGAGACGTTTTTTGCTCCAACAAACTTTCTAAGTTCCCCTCCCATTAAATCAGATACAATCGGCATAATCCCAACTCCGGCCATTGTAACTGTAATAACACTTTCTGCTTTGCAACTAAGACAAGTGACATGTGCTATAAGAGCGATGGGCATTTCACTTACCGGCACAACACTCGCCCCGCCCAGGCTCGTTCCGCATTTATAACAAAAAGTTTTGGTCAGCTGTTCCTGAATGTACTGTTTTTCTATCATAATATCGGCGCTCTTTTGGAACGTTCCCCATTGTACTTTCAATACGTGCTTACGTCAAGACGGCATTATCTAGCTACACTAGTTAATCTTAAGTTCAAAAGCATTGTCTGTGTTGAGTTTTCCGGTGTACTCAACTAGTGTGCCCGAGTATTTAACGGTTGGTTTCACACTTTGTATCTTCATGCCAAAGGGCGCACTGAATAGTAGTTTGTAGTTGTCATCCTGCGTTCCAGGCTGTTTTTGCCAATAAAGTGAATAGACTTTTCCGGTTGGTGTTACTGAAAGTGATTTAGGCAAATCGTATCCGATTACTACCTTAACTGTTTCTCCCGGATTAAGCACAAAACTGGTTTCAAACGAGTTGTAGTTTTTAACTTTTGTAATAACTATATTTTTAAAGACGTCCTCTTTTGTACCATCAGCTTTAATAACACTTGCTTTTGTTAGTCTAGTTCCTGCTTGAGTTAATATCCTAACATAATCTTTATATGGTCCCCCTGGCCAAGCATTGTCTTTTCCTGTGTGTTTATACGTTAGGGTTACCTCTCCTCTTAATAAACCATCTCTTGTGTCGGAAGTAATTTTATATTCCATAGTATTTTTTACATAATAGTTAGCTTTAGTTCCCCCGAGATTTGAGTTTACAACGTAGAGATAGTCTTTATCTGTTTTTATTAAATTTCCGTTCCACCCTTTTTTCTCGAGCTCAGAGTTTAATGGGTTATTAAAGAAATATATAGATAAGTGTTTTTGATTTAGCATTTCCATAATTTCTGAAGCAAGGCTCGGCATTTTTTCTTTTGGAAGCGCGAAGAGTTTTTCAAGAAGCTTACCGCCCAAAATTGTTAAGAAAGACTTTTTTTGATCAGAGCCTGCTTCAAAGTTAAAATCACTGTGAAATTGAGTCCTTTCGTAAAGGTTATTACTGTTGATTTCTTCGTTGTAAGCAATTAAAAAAACCGGACCCGTAATTTTTATAAGACTTGTTGCAAAATGAAGATCAATTGCAATTACACCATCTACTTTGTCACTGCCGAGCTTGTTAAATAAACTCACAATAGTTGAAGCGCTTTCGGGAAAATCCGGATTCCAGTTAGCATTTCTTATGTGTAATTGTTCTTCTTTAAGAAAATCCTGAATTTGTTTTGGGGCAGGCGTGAATATCCCTTTTAGATCAATTTGCCCGTCCGGGTTATAAACGTCATCAATTGAAAGGTTTGCGATTTTTCCTTTATTTAGTTCCAAAATTCCGTATGATCCTATAAATCCCCCTGTTGCCCTTATTTCGTTTGAATTCTGAAAAAGTATCAAATATCTTTTTGTCTCATTTGAGCCCATTATTTCAGGAATCTGTGACGCCAGTAGTTCTCCTATATCAAGCCCGTCCGCAAAATCCAATAAAATGCCATTGTAGGCTATTATTTTATTAGAAATGGAACTTGGGAAAGTTGTTAAATCTACCTCGTTTAGATGTAGTTGAGCCAATTGAAGATTATTTTTCGCGTTTTCAAAATCAGATTTTGTGTTCTCAAATTTTGATACATCTATTTTTAAATCTGTAGTTGGCTTTAAGATTTCGGAGAGAGTTGTAAATGGTGTTGAAGCCTTTGAGGTATAATAAATCGCCTTTGACAGGTATGCGCCTGATGTTAGGGCATTTACTCCTGAAGTATGTAGCTTTTCTTTGCCGGCCACAAAAAAGACCCAACCTAGTTTGTTAAACGATTTCTTTGCCTTAATGAATTCTTGAAAAGATTCATTTGCCAGATCCTTTGATTTTTTTGTATCCAGTTGGGCAAGAGCTTGCGGGTATTTCTGCAAGTCACTCACCGCTTTATTTAAATGAACATATGTTTGAAATGCAGGTATCCCAATAAATATTAGAGACAAAGCAAGCAACGAAAATAAGAGTGCTATCAAATATGTAATTTTGTTATGATGAGGTGTAGTTATTTTTTGCGCTAAGGGCCTTTTTGGAATATTTAGTTTAGCTTTTTGAAAAAATCCTTTGAATGAGAAGCGCGCCTTTGATTGTGTAAAATCATTTTTAGTTTCCGTGACTTGCTGAATTTCTTCCGCCCCAATGCTTGCTATACCTCCGCCAAGTTTTTTTAATGCTTTTTCTTCAGCTTTATTTTCAACAAGTTTATTTAACTTAAATGAATGACTATTTACTTCATATCCAAACCACGCCAAGGTTTTGGTCGCGCCTTCTTTTAACTCAACCTTTGCATCCCATTTTATTTCTCTAATAGATCCTCTTTCTGAAATTTTTGGTTCGGGCGGGAGTATATTTTGCCCTTTTGGCTTAAAGTCAATTTGTATTTCTCTATCAGCAAGACTTTTTATAAGATAAGTTGTTTCCAGAACTGCGTGAGGCTCTTTTTGAACAAACGAATATATTTTTCCTTCTGTTTTTTCGGCAAATAAAGCTTTTATTAAGCCAGAAACAGCGTCGGAAATATAAAGATAATATTCTTTTTCGGTTCCATCTCCGGTCACTGTTAAGTTTTTATTTTCCATTAATTCTTTAAGCAGTATTCCAAGGCTTCCGCTTGAGTTTAGATTCATTCTTGGGCCGTAGACTTCCGGAAGTCTGGCAATTCTCACATTGGTTTGATTTTTTTTGAAGTACTCCCAAACCAAAGCCTCGGCAAATCTTTTGGCTTCGGAAAGAGAATATTTTTTTTCTTCTTCTTGAGTTTGTCCAAAATAATGCTCAAGATTTATTGGTGAAATTAAACCTTGATAAACATTAATAGATGATGTTAACAAAAATTTTGCTTGAGATTTGTTTGCCAGATCCAAAAGATTTTTTGTTCCTAAAGCATTTGTTAAGAGGGAATCGAGATTTACATTATCTTGTGAATATAAGTATGATTCAACGCCCGCGAGATGAAAAATATAATCAACACTATCTATATTTTTTGGAAGTCCTTGATTAATATCAACATCAAAAAGAGCAAATTTGGGATTTTGCAGAAGGGAATTCACATAAACATCTTTTCCAACCCTAAAGTTATCAAGCACAATTACTCTCGCATCTTTAAGCAGCATTGTTTCAGCTAAGTGCGAGCCTATAAAACCAGCTCCGCCGGCTATTAGAACGGTTGGGGCTAGGGCAGATTTTTTTATTACACTTTCTGTGGGCATAGTGTTTCAATACACACAAACACCCAATTTTGCTTTGGGCAGTCGAGTTCGTATTGTTACCTTAGTATATTTGGACTAGCGGTGTTTTTCAAGGCTTTCCAATCCTGTATAATGTACGCGTGGAATTAAAAGACCTATATATATTATTAAAAGCGAAGCTCCATCTGGTACTTATTTCTGGTATTATATTTGGTTTATTTGGGATTGGAGTCTACTATTTTTTTCCTCAAAGCTTTATTGCGTCAGGATCTTTTTTTGTTACAAGAATGGTTGAAGATAGTTCCGGTAATTATTTTGCTTACGAAGGTTACTATGCCCAACAAACAGCCTTTTCACATTCAGATACAGTTTTGGGTTTGTTTAACAGCGTGAATGTAAGAAAGAATGCTCTTGAAGGTTTAGGAATTATTGTTAACGAAACGTCATTAAGAAAATTTAATCGCTCAATAAGAGTTAAAAAAGAAGCTCCGCAAATTATAACGTTAAACGTAAAAGGTAAAAGTATTTCTGAAGCAGGTTCAGGTTGGGTTGCATTTTCTAAAGCTGTTCTTAACGCCCATGAGATTCTTAATCAAAAAGGTGATCCAAAATTGTCCCTTTCCATGGTTGAAAATCTTCCGGTTGTTCATAAAACATATAGAAGCTTGTATATTAATTTAGTCGCAGGAATTTTATTTGGTGTTTTTATTTTAATTACATATTTAGTTTTTGAAGAATATATTAAAAAGGAGTTATGAAGGGTATTTTACACACAGATGGCGGTTCAAGAGGGAATCCAGGTCCCGGGGCCGCAGGAATAGTTTTAACTAACCAGAATGGCGAGGTGATTAAAGAAAAGGGGGAGTTTTTGGGGGTTTGTACAAATAATGAAGCTGAATACAAAGCTATTAGTTTCGGATTGGCTTTGGCTTTGGAATCTGGAATTGATGATTTAGATTGTTACCTTGATAGCGAACTTGTTGTTAAGCAGTTAAAAGGTTTATATAAGGTAAAAAATTCCGGTTTAAGTTTGTATTCTGCAAAAATAAAACAGCTTGAAACAAAATTTAAAAAAGTTACGTACATCCATATAAAAAGAGAATTAAATAAGCAAGCTGATAAAATTGTGAATGAGATCTTAGATCGTAGGTTTTAGATATGAAATTATCTTGCAGAGAAGCAATTTATAACACATTAAGTTATTCCGCAGTTTTTAACTACCCGTTAAGTTTTCACCAACTTTGCACTTATTTAATTTGTAGCGAGAAAATTAAAACATCCGAACTGAAGGTTGAGTTAAGTAAATTAGTAAAACAAAAAATAGTTAGGTTTGGAAGCAGCAGGTACTACTTGTCTTTTATAAAATCAGCAAATTGGTATGAAAGATCAATGAACACAAAAAAATTATTAGCCGAAAATAATTACGTTTTTAATATTTTAGGACTTGTTCCGTGGGTTAAGCTGATTGGTGTAACGGGCACCGCAGCAGCTTATAACGTATCAAAATCCGATGATATTGATGTGTTTATTGTTACCCAAGTCGGGAGGGTTTGGGTTACCAGATTTTTCGTGGTTTTACTGTTAAAGGTACTGGGAAAATACAGAACCGATAAAGCTCCTGAGGGAAAAATTTGCCCGAATATTTTTATTGATGATTCCGGATTAGAGTGGAATGAAAAAGCGCAAAATTTATATGTAGCCCATGAAATTTTAAAAATGATTCCGGTAATTAATAAAAACGATACTTACTTTAAATTTATTAGGAGCAACAAGTGGGTGTTTAAATATTTAAACAGAGCTTTTATACATGGGGTTGATTCCGAATTGAAAAAGAGAGGGGAGTCACTGGTAGATTTACTAGAAAGTATCCTAATGAAATATCAAATCTGGTATATGCGCAAAAGAAAAACAAATGAAGTTACATCAAAAAGTTTCATACATTTTAACAGGGTTGATAATACTAACAGGATTTTAGATAAGTATGTGGAGATAAAAAATAATTATAGATAAACTACATCACCCAATGATGCTACTACATCACCCAATGATGCTACTACATCATTCCGTCCATGCCACCCATTCCACCTCCGGGCGTTCCGCCTTGAGCGTGTTCATCTTCTTTTTTAGGAGCGTCGGCCACCAAGCTTTCAGTAGTTAGTATCATTATGGCAACTGAAACAGCGTTTTGCAAAGCGCTCCTGGCAACTTTTGCAGGATCAATTATTCCATCTTTTACTAAGTCTACGTATTCCATTGTTAAAACATTAAGTCCGATGTTTGGATTTTTTTCTTCTTGGGCCTTCCTCTCAATGTTTCCCATTACCCTTCCGGAATCTTCTCCGGCGTTTTCAACAATCATTCTAATTGGTTTTTCTAAGGCTTTGTATAAAATTTCAGCACCTGTTGCTTCTTCGCCTTGAAGTTTTGTTTTTTCTAGCACCGTTCTTGCTCTAAGAAAAGCAACTCCTCCGCCAGGAACAACTCCTTCTTCAACCGCAGCTTTTGTTGCGTTTACCGCATCTTCAACTCTTAGCTTTTTTTCTTTTAATTCTGTTTCTGTGGCTGCTCCAACTTGAACAACCGCAACTCCGCCTGTAAGTTTTGCTAGCCTTTCAATTAACTTTTCTTTGTCGTAGTCGGAATCTGATTGATCAATTTGTTTGTGAATTTGAGCTATTCGATCTTCTAAATCCTTTTTAGTACCTTTACCGCCAACTATAACAGTGTCGTCTTTTGTAGCAACAACTCTCTCCGCTCTTCCCAAATCCTCAACTTTAACGGAGTCAAGTTTTCTGCCTGTTTCTTCACTTATTACGTTCGCGCCCGTTAATACAGCCAAGTCCTCAAGCATTGCTTTTCTTCTATCGCCAAATCCCGGAGCCTTAACAGCAAGAGCGTTAAAAGTTCCTCTTAGCTTATTTACTACAAGTGTGGCAAGGGCTTCGCCTTCAATATCATCCGCAACAATTACTAAGTTCTTAGAAACCTTCACTAAATTTTCAAGCATCGGTAAAAGATCTTGAATGTTTGAAATCTTTGAATCAGTAACAAGAATATATGGATTTTGAATTTCGGATTCCATTCTATCAGGATTTGTTACAAAATAAGGTGACGCATATCCTTTATCAAATTGCATCCCTTCTTTATATTCAAGCTCCATTTCAAAACCCTTTGATTCTTCAACAGTTATAACTCCATTGTCTCCAACCTTTTCCATTGCCTCCGCTATCATATTCCCGATCTCAGAACTTTGAGCCGAGATAGTTGCGATTTGTGCCTTTTCTTCTTTTGTTGAGATTTTTTTTGATAGTTTTGCTATTTCTAAGACTACAGCAGTCGTTGCTTTTTCAAGACCGTTTTTTAAAATCATTGGATTTGCACCTGCGGAGATATTTCTTAATCCTTCTTCAACAATGGCTTGAGCAAGAAGAGTTGCGGTTGTGGTACCATCTCCTGCTTTATCGTTTGTTTGAGACGCAGCCTCGCGAACAAGCTGTGCGCCCATGTTTTCAAATTTATCTTCAAGTTCTATTTCTTTTGCTACAGTAACGCCATCGTGAACAACTTGAGGAGATCCCCAGCTTTTATCAAGCCCAACGTTTCTTCCTTTTGGTCCCAAAGTAGTAACTACAGCTTTTGCTAGTTTATCAACTCCTGCTTTTAATTTTTTTCTGGCTTCGTCGCCGTAGATTATTTGTTTTACTGACATACTAATTACCTTTCATTAAATTTATGCTTCCACTATGGCTAAAACGTCTTCTTCCCTAACTAGCAGGTATTCTTTTCCATCAAGTTTCACTTCGGTTCCGCCCCATTTTTTATACATAACAACATCTCCCACTTTTACTTCAAGCGAAACTATTTCGCCTTTTTCATTTTTCTTTCCTTTTCCCGTCGCGATAATCCTCCCTTTTTGTGGTTTTTCTTTTGCGGTGTCAGGAAGAATTATTCCGGATGGAAGCGTGGTTTCTTGTTCCAATGGTTCTATCATAAGATAATCCGCTAAAGGTTTAATTTTTTCTTTGGCAGTTGAACTTGTTTTGGTCATACTAACTACTCCTGTTAATTAAATAAAAAATTTTCAAAAGCATTGCGCGTGTAGATATATAGCACTCAATAGGCACGAGTGTCAATAGGGTACTCAATTTGACTTAGTGATATATAATATAGGGTACGTATCGCAAAGGAGAATAAAGATGGAGAGTAAACCGAAAGGCTTTTTGCTAAAGTGGAAATTACGTAGTTTGCGAATTTTGTGTGCGGTAATTTATGTCTTCGTAGCGCTATTTTTTACGTTTTTGAACGTTCGTGGGTATTACAGAAATCCGGGTAATTTTACCGTAAAGGCTATTTTTCCAGCTGAGTTATCTTTAGTTATGGAAGTAGCCAGGCCAAGAGAGCATATGCCAAACGGTTTGGTAACAATTCCAGGAGAAGTTTCGGATCTTGTTGGTGCAAATATTGCGGAAGCATATCGGGTAATCACGTGTTTTCCCGAAAAAGAAGCCGGTCTAGTGTTTGGTCATGAAAATGTGTGTGCTTTAGAGTTGTATGTATGGCGCGGGGATGGGTTGCCAACCTTGTATATTACAGATAAAGAGCCCGTCGTTTTTGTGGATCTAGCGGATTACGGGATGATTATTAAGCCAGGTAGCTACAATAAGTACTATATATTTGAACCTAGAAGCACTCCGGAAGTTTTTGGAAATACTGTTGTTCAGACCTTCCACAAAACATCAACACCGAGCTTTTTCTTTTTTGGCTCACTCTCAACCTTGTTTCGTTTGCTTCTGGCTTGGATTTTGTATCTAGTGACAATGTCCTATGTGAAGGAATATAGGTCGAGTAACAGAGTTTATGACGCAATTTACGAATGAAATTTCCTACCGGCTTATGTGGAAAGCTTTCACCTAGGCCGGTTTTTTGTTTTGTATTTCTTGGACGCCGAAGGCGACTAAACTCTTAAAAAGACTGTCTTTCAATAATTCGTATCTTTGTTTTGCCTATAATCACAAGCTTGCCTTGTAAATCGCGTAGTTCAGAAAAAAACGCTATAGCAATATCAATAATCTCGCCCTTGTCCATCTGATTTATGGATTCGATCACAACCCCACTACTTCCAGAAATATCAAATGTAAAGATATCACCAAATCCTCTATCGAAAGTAAATAAAACCAATTTGTTTTTATAAGCATAATTGAAAACTTCAAGATCTGTAGAGCCAGACATTTTTATTTCATGAACAGTTGTAATTTTATGTCCAGCTAATCTTAACGCATCTATTATATCTTTATGTATACATTCGTCAGAAAGTATTTTGTACATTGTTAAGAAATAACTAAAGTTTCTTCTTTGCCCAATATATTTGCAGTGTATTCAAGTGCGGAGATAGTCCCTGCAGTAGTTACACTGGGATACTGCTTTGGTATATCATATACTGTGTAGCCAGCTTTAAGCAGACTAATAACATCGGCAACAGCGACCCTAGTGCCGTCAATTGTAGGTTTACCAAACCTAACCGTTGATCTTATTGTTATCTCTTTTGGTCTTTTTTTGTCAATTGCATTTACCATATTCGCATTATACTCTTTTTTCAAGAAGGTTTTTCCCCCGCCACAGGCGGATTGCAGACCCTCACTATACTGTTTGGAAACTTTGTTGGACGCCGAAGGCGATCGGAATCGTTTGCCACTGGAGGCCTGGATCGGAATCGAACCGACGTATAAGGGTTTTGCAGACCCTCGCCTTACCACTTGGCTACCAGGCCACGTTGTCTAAAACTTACTTTTTATCCATTCTCTACCAATTCCGCTTTTGAGCCATTTTTCCCTTCTTAAAACCTTATTATATTTGGTTAGCGAAGGATCGGAATCGTCCGCCACAGGCGGATTGCAGACCCTCGCCTGGACTTTATTCCCGCCACGGCGGGGAACTTGGCTACCAGGCCGGAACTTAATTGAACCTAAAAAACTAGTACGTTGATATTTTAGCATCAACGTGTTAATTTACTCATAGTACAGATATTTATGGAAATTGCATCATTTAAACCACAAAGAAATATCTCCCCTATTACAATTTTAATATACGTTTCGGTTGTTATAGCAATAGGTCTTATAGTTTATTTTGGTTCCGATGTTATTAAAAATATCAAAAACTTGGCGGGAAAATCACAGCTTTCTGTTACTGTTCTTGAAGGAAACGCCGAAGTATTTTTTAACGACACAAGCATGGGAAAAACTCCTCTTGACGCTGTCGATGTAAGGTCAGGCGAAAATAAAGTTTCGATTAAAAATGATTCAATGAAGTACGAAATTTCACTTGATTTTTTGCCAAATACTGAAGTGGCGATAGTTCGTGATTTAGGTATAAATGATACCTTTTCAGCAGGACAGAATTTTTGGTTTGAAAAAGGTGATTCAAAAGAAGTTCTAAATGTAATATCAGATCCTCCGGAAGCAAAAGTTTTTATAGATAACACAGAAGTGGGAAAGACTCCATATAAATCAACCAGCCTAACCGAAGACGATTATGAGTTACGAGTTGATCTTCCGGGGTATGAGAATAGGACGGAAAGAATTAAAATTAAAAAGGGAGCAAAATTAAATGTAGCTGTAAAGCTTTTTCCTTTGCCCGTCCCTTCAAAAGTTTCTTTGCTTGAAGGATCACAAGATTTGTATGATTTATTTTCCGATAATACCCTTGTATCATCAAAACCTTCCTCATGGATCTCTGCAATTTTATACTGGAATAAGACTCGTGGAATAAATCTATCTGGCGCCGGTGTAAATAAAGAACCGGTTTTTGATTATTTTCTTGACTACAACG
>MEVN01000020.1:41394-43166 GCA_001772985.1 candidate division WWE3 bacterium RIFCSPLOWO2_12_FULL_36_10
CTTTCTGAAGCAAAGAAAGGCGCATATCTTAGAAGAGTTTCTGACGGAGCTGTTCTTTGAGAATCCGCTAAGAAGACATATGAAAAAACCAAAGGCGCGGTTTTAGGCAAGAAAATTAAAGTATTAGATACAGGTTTAGGGTGGTTAAGAGTGAGGGATTTACCAAATTTAAACGGAAAAGAGTTGGCAAAAGTTAATGTGGGAGAGCAGTTTTTGGTACTTGAAGAAAAACCTGGTTGGACAAAAATAAAAGTTTCAGAAACTGTACAGGGATGGGTTTCTTCCGATTACGTTCAGGAAGTGAAAGTAGTCATTAAAGTTAATTGATTCCTTCGTACCATTGTAAAAGATCCGGTCTTAATTTTCTTATTACTTTAATGCTGTTTTTATATTCCGCATCAAATCCAAGTTTTTTTTCGTACCCTGCGATTAGTACATAAACACCAACGTCATTTGGATATTTTTTCTTAGTATCAACAAAGAATTTTTTAACGGTATCAAAATATTGACTGTCTAGGTTTTCTTTTCCCGATTTTATATATATATCATTTACGGCAATCAGAGAATATAATGGCACAGAATTTCTTATTGTTACAAGGTTTTTGGGATTTAAATTACGAGCTTTTTCTAAGCCTTTTAGTGCTGAGGATTTTTGGTTATAATTTTGTGCTGTTAGAAATATTTTCGCTTCACCAAGACGATATCTGGGCTCGTTTGGATTAAGCTTTATTGCAGTTCGGGCGTATTTTAAAGCCATTTCTCCCCTCGCTAAAGACAATTGTCTTTGTGAGCTTTTGTAGTATAAGTCGGCTCTATATATTTTTCCAAAACTTTTAATGACAAAGAAAAATAAAATTATTAATAACAATATTAGTATTTTTTTCATTGTGTTTTTTGTAATCTCGCAATAAAAATAAAAAATAGAACACTTGTTGCAACGGTTGGCCATCCAAAAATGTTACTTACATAAAGTGCTAAAAGTCCAGGGGTATAAATATAGTTTTTAGATTTTATGATAAACACAAGTATTGCCAAGTAAACTAACAGTGAAAAAATTCCCGTATCCGACCAAAGTTCTAAATAGTAATTATGTGGTTTATTAAAAACAAAATCCCATTCAGAAGAATAATTCATATTTTGTGGGCGAAACTTTTGAAATTCATATGGAAAAGTTTGTGGTCCGGTTCCGATAAGAAAAACTTTATAATTGCTAAAGACTAAATTTAAAGTACCATTCCAAAGCCCAGACCTTATGGTTCCGGTATCAGAAATTTTATAAGCAGGCGCAGAAGAATCCGCGAGCACGGGCTTATTAAGCGTTATTATCTCCTTTAGGTCGGTTATTGTGTCTAGTATTTTTCCTTCAAATATTCCCGGATTTAAAATCGCAATTGCTGTTGAAATAAAAGCCAAAGCAAAATATATTTTAAGATTTTTCTTGAGTTCATTTTTTGTAAAGATTAAAAGGCAAGCTATACCTGCAAGAAAGCCCAAAAGACCGGAAACGGAATATGTGAACCACAAAGCAGAAAAAGCTACAGCGTAAATCAAGAGCCATAAGTAAAGCCTTGTTCTATCAATTTTTAAAATAATAATCGGCAAAAGCATTCCAATATACGCCGCGAGCCAATTTGGTTGACCAAACGTTGAGAAAACTCTTATCGAAGGATCTGTTTTATATATATTTGTAATTTGCGAAAAGTGTTGAAGAATTGCATATACGCAAACGGGCATTAAAGCAAGCAGGGAAACGCTAAGAAGTTTTTCAAAAT
>MEVN01000021.1:0-7986 GCA_001772985.1 candidate division WWE3 bacterium RIFCSPLOWO2_12_FULL_36_10
TGTCAAACTAAAGTTGAATGAAATTTTATCATTAGCATACTTCTTTCGATCCGCTACAGTAGTCGTTTTATTTATAAAATATTTATTGTTTAAACTTTTATATACGATAACGCTAAACAAAATCACAACGGATGTTAAAAAAATTGTAACCAATACACGTACTGTTAGCTCTGTTTTTCTTTAGCTAGAATTTTGCTAACCATCTCTTTTAATATTGGTAGATCTACTTTAATAGTTTTCCATAATTTTTCTATATCGATATTATCGTAGTCATGTACAAGTATATTTCGCATTGAAACCGCTTTTTTTGAAGGTAACTCTGGGTGTTTTGTTAAAAATTCTGTATCTATTTTGTTCATTGCTTCATCAATGATTGAAATTTGTCTTATTACAGTATCTTGTGTTTTTTGATCGTATGAAAATTCCTCAAGAGTCATATCTACAATATAAAGAAAATTATCTTTCTTCATACAGTACCTGTAAGTCTTTTAATATATAAGGTTTTATTCTTTCTTTTATATGTTTTCTAGATACTAAATCTATATCCCTTTTGAAAAGATCTTGAAATTGGTTTATTATTCGCCCTTCTTCTAGCAATGATGGTGTAGTCTTGTATTCTACAAGCAAATCTACATCGCTAGTGGGTGTAAAATCTCCTCTTGCATATGACCCAAACAAACCAAGGTACGATATACCGTTTTGTTGGCATAGTTTGTTAATTTGTAGGGTGTTCAGTTGAGCTTGCATATGGAAAGTATAGCAAATAAAGTATGTGGGTAAAAATGAAGGACTCCGGTCTAAAGCCCGGAGCCTCCTCTTTTCTTTGCAGAAGGAAACGCATTCATCTCCAGGCTTAAAAGCGCCATCGGCGCTTGCGCCATTATGGGCGGCTAAAGCCTTGGAGTCTTCTGCTACAGAAAATAAATTCTTAGGAGCTTTTGGGTTATAGTTCTTTTTGGTGACCATCTGTCAGGATGTGCGAACTGCTATATAAGCTAAAAACAAGTTATTTCCCATAAACCCCCTGTCTATGTGCAATTGTTACAACGAAAACTTTTTTTAATTTCTCATCGATGTAGTAAAGTATTCTATAAGGCCAAGCTCTTAAAGAGCGTACTTCTGATAGTTTACCAGTAAGCTTTTTTCCCTCAAACGGACTTTGTTCCAGTACTAATAGTTTCCTTCGTATCTTTGACTGTTCACCAGTAGACAAATGTTTGTACTGTTTCAATGCTTTGGGTGTAACCACGACCTGCATGCTATAGTTCTGAAATATCTGTCCCTTTATCCTTTTTCGCTTGTTTTAGACCCACTAGTATGCTCTTTTTTGCTCCTGTGATGCTTAGGACTTCTGCGGTTTCTTCAAGCGACTCTAATTCGATAGCACTTAAAAGTGTTGCTTTAGGTTGGCCATTAACGGTGATTGTTATCCTATCCATATTAATATTCACTTTATTAACAAGATCAGGAAGCGTAGCTCTTGCGGTGGAAACTGACATTAGTTTATTCATGGATCCAATGTACAAGGTTATGTACAACGTGTCAACAGGTTCGGGTTGCTGGTGGGCGAGGAGGGAGTCGAACCCTCACAACCGTAAGGTCACAGCATTTTAAGTGCTGCGTGTATACCATTCCACCACTCGCCCATTAATGGTTTACCATCCATAGCTTTAGCAACGGATGGCGCACCTGGCAGGAATCGAACCTGCGACCTTTTCCTTAGAAGGGAACTGCTCTATCCCCTGAGCTACAGGTGCATGCATAAAATAACATTTGTATTTTAACTCAAAAGATAAAAATTAGCACCCATTGTGTATAATCACATACTATGAAGAGTTTTTCTAAACCAAAAAAACTAAAAAAGGGAGATACTATAGGCATTATAGCGCCATCCGATGCTATAGAAAAGGCATATATTAAACAGGGAGTAGCGCTAATAGAGTCCTGGGGGCTTAAAACCAAGCTTGGTAAGCATTTGTTCTCCTATGTTGGGGATTTCGCTGCCGGAACAGCTTCGGAGAGAAGGGAAGACATTACAAGAATGATAGAAGATCCTGATGTTAAGGTCATTTGGTCTGCAATTGGAGGTTACGCTGCTACAGAAGTACTACCTGCATTTACGCCAGAAATTATAAAAAAACTTCAATCAAAGCCCAAATGGTTTATTGGGTATAGCGATGTTTGTGTATTACTAAATGTATTAGCTTCCAGTAGAATTGCAAGTATTCACGGACCAAATCTTTCAGGAATTATGACTTGGGATGAGAAGTCAAGAAGATGGCTTAAGAATATGTTATTTGACGGCGATAATTTTGAAATTGGTAGTGAAGCGAATTGGAAAATATTAATAAGCGGAGAAGCTCAAGGCCAACTTTTAACTTCAAATTTAGACGCATTAATTACAACTTTTGGAACAAAATATGATCCTTTAATGCATGGAACATCGGATGTAATTTTAGGTATTGAAGAATGGTGGATTGATAAAAGTACCTTGCAAAGACAAGTTGATACTATTTTAAATCATAAAAAAAGTGATCGAATAAAAGGGCTTATTCTTGGAAGGTTTGTTGGGATTGGCGAACAGTCATATCCTGAGTGGGGTAAAAAAGTTACATCGCACGCGTTAATTGAAGGACGGGTTAGAGTTAAAGGTGGAATTCCTCTTGTTGTATTATCTGATTTTGGTCATCCTAGTGAAAAGGGTTGGTTTGAAGAAAAGTTTTCTGTGTTTTCAAAACCTGAATCATTTTTATCTTTACCAAATGGAATTCAAGTAAAATTATCTGCAGATTCATCTTCTGCTACGTTAAAATTTTTAGAAAAAATAACAGCCTAATTTCATTTTTCTTGACAATAAAATTTTAATCATAATAATTAAGTAAATGGATTTTTCTATTGCCCACAATTTAATTAAAAACAAAAAATTAATAATTCTTTACGATGATATGGAAGGTTGGGAAGAAAATGAAGTACTCATACCAAAACAATCAATAGAGGTTTTGGATAAAGATTTGAAAGATTTAAATGTGAATTATCAGATCTTAACTTCAAAAGGCGGTGTAGAAAACATAGTTAAGAAGTTTAATCCATCTTCAACTGTAATATTTAATTGGGTCGAAAGTATAAATGACGAACCCAATACCTTTCATTTAATCTCACCAATATATGAAAAATATAACTTTATATATACAGGTTCAGATTCAAGAACCTTAGAGTTAACTACATATAAAAACGAAACCTTAAAGATATTAGAAGATTCAAATGTACAAATTCCTATTACAAGTTATTATGGGAATTGTTATAATGTCGATTGGAATGTCTTTCCGTGTATTGTAAAACCTTGTGCTGAACATGGGTCGGATGGAATTACAAACCGTTCAGTTGTAGATGACTTAAATCAACTTATTTTAAGAATAGGTGAAATTTCAAAAAAATTTAATAATGGTGTCATTGTTCAAGAATTTTTAGACGGCACAGAATATAACGTTTCTATTTGGGGAAATAAAATACTAGAACACTTACCTATTAGCTCAATGGAATATTCAGATTTTGAGGATTATCATGATAGAATTTGTGGCTTTGATGCAAAATGGAACCCGGAGTCTACCTCTTTTGACAGAGTAAAGACAATTTGTCCAACAATTCTTCCAAAATATCTCGAAGAAAAAATATCAACTTTAGCAAAGAATGCATATGTTGCAACAGGCTGCAGAGATTATGGAAGAATTGATATTAAATTGAAGAATCATGAGCCCGTTGTAATCGATGTAAACTCAAATCCGGACTTAAGTATAGACGCGGGGTTTTACAGGTCCGCATCTTTTGCAGGTTTTAATTATGGACAAATGTTTGTTCAAATCGCCGGCTTTGCTGTTGAGAGAAGTTTATAGAGCAAATTCTAAATAAAGGGAAAGATGGTCGGATACTAAATTATCCATAACCTTAAAATCTACAACTTTAATTCCATTTGAAATTATCATGTAATCTGCGAACTTCTGATCCTTTTTGTAAAGACTACTTCTTGTTGAGGTGATTTTAAATTCTTTTATGAGATTTTTCATTCCGCGATCTAAAATATTTAAACTTTTTGTATTTGGGTTTAAGTTAAAGTCACCACATAGAATTTTTTCACCGTCAAATTTTTTCATAAAAGAGCGCACTTTATTTGATTGCTTAATTCTTAAATTGTTATCTTCTTTATCCTTAGTCCATAAGCCGTGTAAGTTGAATATCGTTAATTTTTGGTTTCCTATTGCAATAGTTGCATACTGCATGTTTCTTGGTATATCTGTGTAGCCATCAAAATTGATTTTACCCACCCCTTTTTCTAGATGAACAAATACTTCTCCTTTGTCGATTGTTTTAATTCCATTCTTTATAAAAGTTGAGAGTCCAAATGTTAAATCAAAATTAACTTCTCCGGCTTGATCGTAACCGCTAAGTTGCGGATTGTAAAATCCTTGATAATTGTTTAAGATATTGGAAATTTCTTTAAATAGATGTGTTCTTATTCCATTACTTTCTAGTATTGTTGAGTTGCTATCAAATATTTCTTGGAAACAGAAAATATCAATTTGATCTCTTTGATCTTCCAAAAAACCATATAGTTCATTTTTAAGCTTTCCTCCAAATGTGTTTAAAGAAATAATTTTCACTTCATGAATAAGATTACCATTATTTTCTATAAACCTCATCGTGAGTGCCAAGGTCAACAAAATAAGCTATATTTTTATCTATCATTATATAAACCATTCTTAACCCCTTACTAATTGAAATACTCCAACGGTTATTAAGATTACCGGACAATTTATGTGTTCTTAGAGATGGGTGTTTTGAATTTAATTCAAATAAGCTAATTTGTTTTTCAATCCTACTTACTAATTTTCTGTCCTTCATTTAGATTTTTAAAAAAATCAGACGCATTAATTGATTTCTTTATCTGACTAAATGCTTTTTGAGTATTTCTTTCTACTTGTTCTGAAGCCTGGAATGTTGGATAATCTTCGTTCTCAACTTCTTTAAGGATTAAATGTTTAACGAATTGAGTTACAGGAACTCCAAGTCTGGCAGCTCTTGATTCTAAACGATCGTTTAGTTGTTCAGAAAGACTTATTTTTAACTTTACTTGTATATTAGATTGTATACCCATAATAACTAAATAATACCTAGAAAGTACCTAAAAGTCAACATTAAATTATTGGAGCGGGTGAAGGGAATCGAACCCTCGTCTTCTCCTTGGAAGGGAGACATTCTACCATTGAACCACACCCGCACATCAATATACTTTCACTATTTTAACCTAATTATGGGACAAAATCTCGTTTCTTTTCTTTATGTGCTCCTTCTTAGTTAACCTACCTTTTTTATACAATTCATCTACCCTGCTTAATGACTTTTCAAGAATGTCGGAAATTGTAGAGTTCTTATTTAAATTATGTTCCGGTTTTGAGTGAACTTCACGAATTTTGCGATCAATTATATTTTTAGCCCTTTTTGCATCTTTATTTGGAACATGTTTAATTATTGCGTTCTCAAAACCCCCTGAATTTATAACCTCTATTGTCGCAAACATCAAGCCACTCCTCAAATTTGCCTGAGCTATTTGAGTATAGGCAATTGTAACCTCCTCCTTTTTTATAAATCCTCTTTTCTTAAACACAATCCTATCGTCATATATTTGAAGCCTGTGTGCAAAAATTGATTGATTTAAAAGCTTGTTTCCTTGAACTTCAAGCAAAAAATTAGACATCTATTTTTAGAAATCAGAGTCGTCGTCCCTTTCAAGTTCCGGTATGTAGTCATCTTTTGGAGGTTTAACTCGTGGATTATCAGGGTCATTAATCTCAGCCAAACTGTCGCGACGTGGTTTTCTTGCACCTAGTGCGGTTATCTTTATAGGTGTTTTTATTTGCTTAGATTTATCTTTTATGCTTTTCATTACACAGATTATGCACAAAAGTATTTTTATGTCCAGTGGGAAGTATTCTTATTCGTAAATATACACAGGCATGCCAACCTTTGCCCAATTGAATATTTCTAATGAGTCGTCAGGTGTTAGTTGTATGCACCCTCCGGTTGCCGGGCTTCCCATGGTATTCGGATCTCTCGAATAAACCTTTCCGGCAGCATCTACATGATATGGAATTTCATGAAAGCCAAAACGGTAACCGTTTACAGTACCTAAAGGTAAATAATTAGGCATATACCAGTTCCCGAAATAAGATATGGTCATTTTTTGCTTTCCAAGTACTTTATATTCTCCAGGTGGAGTTTCCCAAGTTAATCCGGTTGAAACTATATATGTTTTAACCAGTTTTCCATGTTCAAATCTGTATAGTCTTTGTTGAGATTTTATAACTTCCAAATAAACTTCGTGAAGCCCTCCGTTTGATCTTGGTTTACCTTCTAAAGGTAATACAACAGCTAAATTTACTTGATAATCTGCAGCTCTATACAATATGGTTCTTTGAATTGCGGAAACTGATTCCTTCTTTAAAATTTTAACATCCGGCTTTTCATTATCCTTTTTTAATGATTCAAGGTAGCTTGCAACTTTTAATTCCGATACTCTACCTGTAAAAAATCCGTTTTCATCAACTACTTCTATAAATTCACGTATTTTTTCGCCGGGAATATAAATTGGGTTTCTTCCATATTTTATTAATAACGGAATAGATATTTTTTCAACTAAGTCAAGTGTTGCTGTATTTTGAGCGTCTTTATCATCTGTATTTTTAAGTTTAAGAGTTATCTTTGTTGGGTCAGTACTCAATAACTTATTTAAACTCTCTTTATTCTCAAAATCCGATCTGTCAATTTTTACGATCGCATTAGATCCCGGTGATTTAAAAGTATAATTATCCAAAGATATAATGGTGTTTTTAGCTAAAAATTGAATCCCCTTTTCATAGTCGCTTAAAAATGCATCTAGTGCTTGTTTGTCAACGTTTATTGCATCAGTAGTATTTACATTTTCATTTGACGTATTTCTACATAAAATCTTTAGCTTACCTATTTTGCAGTTTTTTGTTAACTTTTCTAAAACCTCAGTATTTAATGAAAAACCTAATTCTTTTAAGGTTACTGAACGACTATTAAAATCAAGATTTAAATAAATTGGTGAGTTTAAAGATTTATTAAGTAATGCCAACCCCTCGTTATACGATTTTCCGTCAAGTTTAATGTTTCCTATTTTTGAGTTACTTCTAAAAATGGTGGCCGATTTAAAGTCAAATCCATTAAAAATAAAATATGCTGATACAGAAATCACAACTAAGGCAATTAAAACTAACAGACTCTTCATGAATAAATGATACATCAAAATAAGGAAGTTATTTAATATAGAATGGTTGAACCGGCCCTATTGTATTTATATATCCCTCAGGTTGAAGTAACGAGTTAGCACTAATATATTTATATTCCCTTAGAGGCCCGTAATAAGGATCGTTTACTATTAAGGAGTATGCCTTTTTACCGTCAAAACCTTTAATTCCAGTAACTAATAGTGCGTGCCCAGAAATTCCATCAAAGTTTTGGATGTTAAGTATCACAGGAAATCCTTGTTTTAACACTTCATATATTGCCTTAGGATTTTGCTCTACCTTAGCACTTTCTTTATTGAAGTATTTTGAGGCGCCTAAAATATCATAAAAGCCTTTTCCCTTTACATAAACTGAGTTTGGAAGCTTATATATCACATCGTCAATGTTAACGTTTATCTTAATGTATTTTAGTGCCATTGCTACTACTGCAGGTCCACAGGCTGTACTGCCTACTTTTTCTTTAACTTCATCCGAAATGTCATTTAGCTGGCTAAAATACGGAACATTAAGCTGAACTCGTTTGTCATTTGAAATAATGAATGTGCTTGGAAATACCGTAGTACCAACGTTTTTGCCGTGGTTTTGTGAGCCTAAGATAGCTGAGTTGTATGGTACATTATTTAGCATAAGTTGGTTTGGCAGAAATGATATTTTACCAAAAAAA
>MEVN01000021.1:8034-9636 GCA_001772985.1 candidate division WWE3 bacterium RIFCSPLOWO2_12_FULL_36_10
GGGTTTATGCGTTATAATTTGTGAATGGCAGATAAAATTTATGATGTTCTTATTATAGGTGGAGGACCCGCAGGCCTTACGTCAGCTATTTATACTTCAAGGGCTAATCTAAATACTCTTGTAGTAGCAGGAAGACCGTCCGGAGGTCAATTGATTAACACAACTGACGTTGAGAACTATCCTGGTTTTCCTGACGGAGTCTTAGGACCTGATTTAATAAGTAAATTTCAGTTGCAGGCTAATAAATTCGGTGCTACTTTCGTTGAAGCAAACGTTACAGGAGTTTCGGGAACTGTGAAAAATGGCTTTCAGATTACTACAGACGAAGAATTAATTTATTCAGGTAAAACAATAATAGTTTCTGCCGGTGCCTCATCGTTATGGCTTGGTCTTGAGAATGAACAAAGATTAATAGGACGTGGTGTTTCATCTTGCGCAACTTGTGATGGATTCTTTTTTAAAAACGTTGATGTTGCTGTAGTTGGAGGTGGAGATGCTGCAATGGAAGAGGCCTTATTTTTAACAAAATTTGCGACAAAAGTTTTTTGCCTAGTTCGTGGAACAAAAGAAACAATGAAAGCTAGTAAAATCATGTTAGGAAAGGCTTTAAAAAATCCAAAAGTTGAATTTATGTTTAATACACAGGTTTTGGACATACTTGGGCAAGAAAAGGTTGAAGGTATAAAGGTTTTGAATAATATAAACCAAGAGCAGACAGTACTTACAAATATTAAAGGTGTATTTGTAGCAGTTGGCCATAAACCAAATACTAAATTTCTTGAGGGATTCATTGAGCTTGATGATTTAGGCTATATAGTTACAAAAAATAATACAATTACATCAAAAGAAGGAGTGTTTGTCGCCGGCGACGTATCTGATAGAAAATATAGGCAAGCAATTACTGCGGCCGGCCTTGGATGTATGGCAGCAATTGACGTTGAGAGATATTTATCCGGCGGGCATTTATAAATAATGCGCTACTTTGAAATAATTTGCCTTTCTATATTACTTTTTGTATCAGGATATTTAAGATTTACCCAGCTTGGTTATTCAGATTTTTACGGAGATGAAACAAAAACATTATATTTTAGAAAAGACGTATCCGCTACAAACTTCTTGCTAAATCAACGAAAAGGACCTGTTCAGTTTATATCTTCGTGGGTTGTTGAAAAAGTAACCGGTGGGTTTAATGAAGCAAATATTCGATTTCCTTTCGCGCTTGCAGGACTTCTGTCTGTAGTTGCGGTATATATTCTTGTTAGGCTTCTTTTTGGCTTTAAATCCGCTTTAATCTCAACCGCTTTATTTTCTCTTAATGGGTTTATGATAGCTTTCTCAAGAACAGCGCAGTATCAAAGTTTTTTGATTTTGTTTGGGCTTCTTTCTATAATCTTTGCTTATTTATTCTTTAAAGAATTAGTGCTGAAAAATAGACTTTCTTTATTTCTTTCTGCTTTTTTCCTAGGTTTAGCATTTTTATCTCATTACGATGCTGTTTTTTTTGGTTTAGTTACAATATTTATTTTGGCACAAAAAGTGATATCCGATAAAAGTGTCTTTAAGAGCGTTATACTATTTTTCGTTCTACCTTTTGTTTTAATA
>MEVN01000021.1:9659-14021 GCA_001772985.1 candidate division WWE3 bacterium RIFCSPLOWO2_12_FULL_36_10
TATAACTTCCGGTTACTTTCAAAAAAACACTATCAATTATATAAATAAAAGAGTTTCGGGAAAAGAATATAAGCCAAACAATAGTTACAATACCTATAAAATTTATAATCCATCATACGGTTCGCCAATAATTTTATTTTTTGGTTTGTTATCATTTATTTTCTTAAAATCCTGGAAAAGATATATGTTATTAGTTTGGTTCGGAGTTCCCTTTTTGCTTTTTGAAATTGTGTTTTCAAATCCTGGAACTCATATATTAAATTATGTAATTCCCCTCATCATCTTTTCAGGAGTATTCTTAAATGAATTAATAAGGTTTTTAGGTTCGCGTGTAAAAGTTTTTCACGGCTATCTAGTTATTTTCATATTTATCTTGGTAGTAGCAGTTAGTCAGGCTCAAGTTTTTGTGCCATTTCTAAATGATGGATATCCATGGATCGGGAATAAAGTGAATAATAAGTACAACCTGTTTTTGTACGGCTTTCCTTATAATAGAGGTTGGAGGCAAGTTAGGGAATATTTTATGCAAAATGGAAACCCTAGAAGCTTTTACACAAACGATAATGTAACGATAGGGGAATGGTATTTAAGAGGAATTCCGTCTAATATTCTTACCAATTCTCAATTTCCTGAAGTTTATATTAGTGTTAATAATAATCAAGAATATAGAATCGAAGATAAAGAAGCACTAGGAAGATACGAGGTAATAAAAGAGTTTGGAAGTGCAAGAGATGCCTCAAAAACCTTTATTATGAAATACAGGCCGGTAAAGTAGCTTTTGAGGGCTAAGTTATCGGCCTGTGCTATGCGGGATATTTGCACGAACAAAAAACACAGTGATAAAAAAATCCAGCCTCTTCGTTTGTTAAATACATGCTGTAGTCCGGATGGTCGCCACAACGGCGATCTTCGATAACTGCAGGCGCGGTTGGGGCGACTTGGTTAAAACGACTCATAACCCTTCCGACCCTTCCGTGGTGATGGCCCTCATCACAATCGTGGCAATATCCGTCAAGTGACGAAAGACCCCGATTTCTGCACACGCATGCAGTGCAAACGCACTTTGCCATTTCAATTCCCTCCTTTCATGAGGACTACAGGTTATTATACCGCTTTCAACCAAAAATGTCAAAACCTTTTGCATCTTCTCTTTGCTCTCTCACTTGGTAACAAATTTGGAACCCTTGGAGCAGTAGCATTAATAAATCCAATATCCTGTTTAGAAAGAGGCACTTGATGTAGCCCGGCAAAACAAGGCAAACATTTACCGGGTAAATCTACTTGGTTTCTACAACCTCCCTTCAAACCGGCCCTGCGATATCTTGACCTACAGGCAGAACATTTGCATTTATGCATCTTCGTAGCCTCCCTTTGTGTATGCATTTCTTTTTATTACACTATTTCCACAAGAAATACCAGGATAAAATTGCGAATGTTATTCCAAAGATATATCCCCATGGAATAATCTTTTTACCTTTGATTTTTATCCATGGATAAAAATCCGTAAAATCTGTAAAGAACTCCTTAAATTTTACAACAGGATTTACTATGAAATATACAAAATCTTCTATAACGATACCTGAAAAATAAGCACTCAATATAATTCCGAATAATCTTTTATCCAACCCATAAATTACTAAAGGAAGTGTCAAAAATAAAGGAATCATTATAATAAATAAGAAGAAATGATAGCCTGAGAAAATAATTCCTAACGGCAATTTAAGTTTCCAACCTACTTTTCTTTTATCCCAAGGGTTTCTTCCCTCAACATACGCTTCGACAAAAGACAAAGCGATCATAGAAACATAAATCCATATAAAAATAAAGAATATATTCATTTACTTAGTCTATCTTATTGGGGGATTTTTTTCTAGCAATACGTCTAACTATTTTATAAACAATAAGAGCGGGTATCCAAATGATTGAGTAAACTACGATCCAAATTGAAGCGTTAACACCAATTCTAAAAGTGGACATTAAACTTCTTACCGCATTTTTAATAATAACCATAGGTCTCCATGGAGTATTTGAAGAATATGGTAAAGATAATTCATCCGTTGAAATACTAACTGTAAAAAGTGCGGTCGAAGAAATACCGCCTAAATATTTTAATTGACCTTTTACATCATCTATTTGAGTTTGATTATCGTTTATTGCTTGTTGAACTCGTAATATTTCGTCTACTGTAACTGCCTTATTTAAAATATCCAAAAATCTGGTTTTAGTATTATTAAGTCCTTCTAGTTTTGCATCGTAATCAACATATTGATCAGTAATATCGTATCCGCTTATATTTTCGGAAACAACTCTTACCGACATTGCTCGCAATTGCTCAATAACAATTTTTGTTTGATTAGCTGGGATTCTAACCGTTACAGTAGAATTACTTCCGGATTCTCCGGTGTTAGTATTAAGATTAACTAAGTATCCGCCGTTATTTACAGCCAAATCTACAACTTTATTTGCAGTATCGCTTACATTTTTCACAAGTAAAGACATAGAAACATCTGTAGCTATTTTTCTATCTGTAACACTTGGTTGAGGAGGAACATTATTTGGAACCGGAGAAGGCATATACAATTTTCCACGCGTTCCGCCAAAATTAAATGGCGCAATATCTGCCGACATCATTGAATTAACTCCGTTATAAGATCCAGAATAGTTTGTGCCTAAAGTATTAAACAAAATAGGTACAGCGACAAACTTATACAAAACAAAAGCCAATAGAAGTGTTAAAAGTTTATTATGTTTTATCCAGTCAATAATTCTATGCATATTTTGAGTAATTTTCTTCTACCTTAGTCCAGTTTATAATTTCCCACCAGCTAGCGATATAATCCGCCCGCTTATTTTGATATTTTAAGTAATACGCATGCTCCCAAACATCGAGGCCTAAAATCGGTTTATTTCCATCCATTAAGGGGTTATCTTGATTTGGAGTAGATGAAACTCTTAACGATCCCTCGCTGTTTATATAAAGCCATGCCCATCCGCTTCCAAATCTTCCCATTGCGGATTTGGTAAAGACATCCTTAAAACTATCAAAACCATCAAATTCTTTTTCTATTGCGTCTTCAAGTGAGCCGCTTGGTCTTCCACCGCCTTTTTTAGACATAATTGTCCAAAATAAAGAATGATTATAATGCCCTCCCCCATTATTTCTTACAATTGTTCTTAGTTCTTCAGGAATTGCATCTAGTTTTGTTAAAATTTCTTCGATTGATCGTGTTTTAATGTCTTTTAAAGTTTCCAGAGCGTTATTTAAATTAGTAACGTAAGTTGCGTGGTGTTTTGAGTAGTGAATTTCCATCGTTCGTGAATCGATGTATGGTTCTAGATCTGCGTAAGCATATTCTAGTTTTGGTAGTTCAAACATAAACTATTGATAATATACAGAAAGTTATAGTTCCGGTCAAGTAAAGTATTCTGATAGAATTAACGTATATGAAAGTTTCAGTTGTGATTGTAAATTATAATACTTCCGAACAGCTTAAAGATTGTTTAAATAACCTTTTGTCGCAAGGAATTGAGCTCGAAATTATTGTTGTTGATAATGCTTCTTCTGATGATTCTGTTGAAATGGTAAGAACTAACTTCCCAAACGTTAAATTAGTTGAAGCAAAGGAAAATAAAGGTTTGGCACATGGAAGCAATTTAGGTTTAGAAGTTGCAACAGGAGATTACGTTTTATATTTAGGGAGCGACGCATACCCGGAAAAAGGAGTTATTGATGGGATGGTTGAGTTTATGGATAAGAATATTAACATTGGAATTTCTACTTGCAAATTAGTCTTAAGAAACGGAAGTTTAGATATGGATGCACACAGAGGATTTCCAACTCCTTGGGCCTCGCTCACCCACTTTACTAAACTAAATTCGTTGTTTCCAAAGTCAAAATTTTTTAATCAATACTTTTTAGGATATGAAGATTTTACAAGACCGCACGAAATTGATTTATGCATAAGTCATTTTATGATGGTAAGAAAAAAGGTATTTGATCGGGTTGGAAGATGGGACGAGGATTTTTTTGTATTTGGTGAAGATGTTGATTTTTGCTATAGAGTTAAAAAAGCTGGTTGGAAGATAATGTATTTGCCTCAATTTACAGCAATTCATTATAAAGGTGTGTCTGTTGGAATTAGAAAAGAGAGTCAAGATATTTCAAAGGCATCAAGCGAAACTAAAGTTAGAATGAAGAGGTCTACAACTGATGCCATGAAGTTATTTTATAGAAAGCATTATTCTGGTGTTTATCCTAAAATTATTCAATCTTTGGTATTTCTTGGAATTGACTTGCTGTCCAAGTTAAGAAACACATTTTGATATAATCCAGTCATTGGGGGATCGTCTAACGGCAGGACT